>JAIPCR010000099.1 GCA_021738125.1 Sulfuritalea sp. | reverse complement strand
CTGATTCAGAATCTTTTGGGTTACTGCTCACCCACTCGAGGTTACCTTTACGATAGGCAGTCACTAATTTGAAATTTTTATCTAAAGTATCTTCACCTGCTAGTAAAGCAGCGGGGCTAGCACCCAGCGCTTTACTTAACGCACGCACTGTGACTTGGGCTAATTCAGGGTCATATAACCACACACTAGTGCCATCGCTAATAATTTGCTGCTCAAACGGTTTTTTATAATCCCACCTAAATTTATTGGGCCGCTGTAATTGCATTTGACCATAGACTTCTTGTATTTTTTGACCTCGCTTATCCGTCACCACTTGATAAAAATCAGCACGCATCGCATGGGTTTCTTTGTAGAACTTCTTCAAACTTGCTATGCCATCAGCCATTGCTAGCCATGGTGTTGCAAGCATAACCAGCAATATCAATACTTTTATTTTACGCATTCAAAACCTTAAGAATTCCGCAGTAACGGTCTATAAGCGACATTAAGCGTCGCTGTGGGGTGCTAATACTTCGCGGTTGCCATTGCTTTGCATTGCTGAGACTAGCCCGGCACGCTCCATATCTTCTATTAATCGAGCTGCACGGTTATAGCCTATGCGTAGCTGACGCTGAACCGCTGAAATGCTCGCTCTACGAGTTTTAAGCACAATCCCCACCGCTTCATCATACAAAGGGTCAGCCTCAGCACCGCTCGCTAAGCCGCTATCAGAAAAGTCTGCGCCTCCCTCTTCCGCCTCGTTGGTTAAAATACCTTCAATATAATTAGGTTCACCTTGCGCTTTGAGGTAGCTCACAACTTTATGCACTTCTTGGTCTGATACAAATGCACCATGTATGCGCACAGGGTAACCCGTGCCTGGCGGCATATAAAGCATATCACCTTGACCTAGCAAAGTTTCAGCGCCCATTTGATCCAATATAGTACGAGAATCTATCTTGCTAGATACTTGAAACGAGATACGTGTTGGTACGTTGGCTTTAATCAAGCCTGTAATCACATCTACAGATGGTCGTTGTGTGGCGAGCACCAAGTGTATGCCAGAGGCACGCGCTTTTTGTGCTAAACGAGCAATTAACTCTTCAACTTTCTTACCCACCACCATCATCAAATCAGCCAATTCATCTATCACTACCACGATCAATGGCATTTCAACTAAGGGCTCTGGCTCATCTGGCGTGAGGCTAAATGGATGTGGGATTTTCTCGCCTGCTTTTTCAGCGTCTCGGATTTTTTGGTTGTAACCCGCTAAATTACGTACCCCTAACATAGACATCAATTTATAACGGCGTTCCATCTCAGCTACACACCAGTTTAAAGCGCTAGCCGCTTGGCGCATATCTGTGACCACTGGTGCCAATAAATGCGGAATACCTTCATAGACGGATAGTTCTAGCATTTTTGGGTCAATCAAAATCAAGCGCACTTGATTAGCATCTGCCTTGTACAACCAACTTAAAATCAGTGCGTTAATAGCTACCGATTTACCAGAGCCCGTCGTCCCCGCCACCAAAACATGCGGCATTTTTGCAAGATCGGCTACTGCTGGCTTACCGGCGATATCTTTACCCAAACAAATAGCTAATGGCGACTTAACATCCGCATAGGCTTGGCTACCCATAATTTCTGATAAATAAACAATTTGGCGTTTAGGATTAGGAATCTCCAAGCCCATGCAGGTTTTACCTGGAATGGTTTCTACCAAACGAACGCTTACTACCGACAAAGCGCGCGCTAAATCTTTAATTAAATTTGTAACTTGACTGCCCTTGACGCCAGCCGCTGGCTCTAACTCAAATCGAGTAATGACTGGGCCTGGTTGTGCCGTTAATACCTTCACTTCAATACCAAAATCCATTAACTTACGTTCAATCAAACGTGATGTGAAATCAAGCGTTTCAGCAGAAGGTAATTCCACCATGCCTGATGGATCGTCTAGCAAGTGAATCGGCGGCAATGCAGAATCTGGTAGGGATTCGAATAATGGTGCTTGCTTCTCTTTTTGTACGCGAGCACTTTGAGTAATTTCCATTAACGGCGGCTCAATAGACACTGGCGGCCGGTCTTCTACTCGCTTACGCTCAATTTCTACAAACTCAGCACGCTCTAACCCTACAGCTTTTCCAGCTTTTCTATCTTGCCAGTCATGCCACTTATAATTAATAAATTCATAGCTAGCAATAATACCCGCGCCGAATTTTTCGGTAAGCATAATCCAAGACCATCCGGTGAATAAGCTAAATCCGACCACAAACATAAGTAACAAGAACATGCTGGAACCAACGTAGCCAAACATGGTGCGTAACAAACTATCGACAGAAGTGCCCAACATGCCACCGGGGTCAATAGGTAACGTGGCAGGTAAACTAATTAAATGGCCAGCTTCTAAGGCACAAGAAGCCATGAGTAAAATCGCAAAGCCTATAAAATTAAAAAGTAAAAATGGTTTTTCGCTAGCATCAACCGCTTCTAATTTTAGATAGACCAGCCACATGGCATAAAAAGCCAACACCGCCCACCACCATGCTGAAAAACCAAACAAATACAGCATCATGTCAGAAAGCCAAGCACCAACATTACCGCCTCTATTCTGTATGACAGCATTTTCTGTGGCCATATGTGACCATGAGGGATCTTCAGGATGGTAAGTAAATAGAATCACCGTAATATAAAGACCTACCAGCACCAAGACCAGCCACCAAGCTTCTTTAACAAGCTTAGCACTTACCGCTTGAGATTTAGTCACTTCAGCAGCGCGACGTGCATTTACGGGTGTTGATTTTTTGAAAAACAAGATAGTAAAACCTTACAATTTGAAGTTAATTTTAATTATAGCAGTATCAAACTAGAATTTATTATTCCCTGCTTATCTTGTGAAATGTCCAAGCAACAAAACGACTTTTCTTTTGCCCTTGCGCCATGTTAATTGTTTTAACCTGCAGTGCATTTACTTTTTTAAGTGCACGATAAACACTAGGTAAATTAGAGGCTTTTGAAACTAAAGTACTAAACCATAGACATTGGGATGCAAACTGCTGACTCTCATTCACCATCTGCGCTATAAAGGCTATTTCTCCCCCTGCACAGTAAAGCTCTGTAGCTTGTCCACCAAAATTAAGTGCTGTAGCGGTATTTTTTGAATCATGCTTACCAAGCGCCCTACTCGAACGATTACTTAAGTTTTTCCATTTTCGCTGCGTGCCTGCTTGGGCTTCGGCTAAAGACGCATGAAAAGGTGGATTACACATCGTGAGATCAAACACTTCATCTTGTCGCACAATACCGTTAAAAATTGATAATGCTGAGGTTTGCAAGCGTAGTTCTATGGCGGATGAAAGGCCGCTATTGTTGTCGACAATCTGCTGGGCATTCGCTAATGCCTTAGCATCAATATCCGCACCGACAAAATGCCAACCATACTCACGGCTACCAATGATTGGGTAAATAGCATTTGCACCTACGCCAATATCCAAAACCTTCACAGGCTTAGGCCTCACAGCTACTGACCTATTGCTAGAAGCTAATAAATCAGCAAGATAATGTAGGTAATCTGCTCGACCTGGAATAGGTGGACAAAGATAATGCGCTGGAATATCCCATGCTGAAATGCAATAAAATTGCTTTAGTAGGGCTTGATTTAGCGCTTTAACAGCTTTGGGATTAGCAAAGTCAATCGAAGCCTCATGAAAAGCATTTAACTTTACATAACTTTCTAAGATTGGATTAGCCGCAATTAACTGTACAAAATCGTAGCGGCCTCTATGCTTGTTTCGCGGGTGTAGGTCAGTTTTTTGAATCATCGCGTGACTATGCTAATCATTTTTTCTGCACTTAAAATGTCACTCTTCGATATCAACAGATAGCTAATAACAAAAAAGCCAGCAAATAGCGGGCTTAATTATTTTAACTCATTAATTATTTGGTCGGGACAGCAAGATTCGAACTTGCGACCCCATGCCCCCCAGGCATGTACGCTACCAGGCTGCGCTATGCCCCGAACCGATGTTGCATACTATTCACAACAGGGCTCATTATAACGCAAAAGGTTGAGGGCTTTAAAAGCACTAGAGAAAAATGTTGGTGAAACTAATTAATCTGAGGTTCTGGGCGCAATAAACTTAAAATTTCTGACAATTCTGCTTTAGCTGATACAAAATCATAATTATTAGCAACACTAGACCCTATTGCGATCTTGTTTAGCTGAACATTAGCAGATTCTGTATCGGGCTTAAAGCTATCGCTATCTGTGCCCTCTAATCGATTACGTGCACCGCTAATGGTGAAACCTTGCTCATAAAGCAGCTCGCGAATACGACGGATTAATAGCACTTCATGATGTTGATAATAACGCCGATTGCCACGACGTTTTACTGGTTTAAGCTGAGTAAATTCTTGCTCCCAGTATCTGAGCACATGCGGCTTGACACCACAAAGCTCACTTACTTCACCAATCGTGAAGTAGCGCTTTGCTGGGATAGGTGGCAACTGCAATTTTTGAATCGGCTCGCTCATGCTAGATGTTCTCATTTAACACTGTGATTGACTCACAATAAAACAAATGACAATTTAATTGGCTCAGTTTTAATAAACACCGGATTAATTAAGGTAATTAGCTTCCACTTTACCTTTGAGCTTTTGGCTTGCATGGAAAGTAACGACACGACGCGCTGTAATTGGTATTTCTTCGCCTGTTTTAGGGTTGCGACCTGGACGCTCAGATTTTTTACGTAATTCAAAATTACCAAAACCAGATAACTTAACACTGTCCCCTGCCTCTAAGGCAATACGCACTTCCTCAAAAAACGCTTCCACCATATCTTTGGCTTCGCGCTTATTCAACCCAACTTGCTCGTAAAGTAAATCTGCAAGCTCAGCTTTTGTTAATGTCATACCATGCTCCCATTTCTTTGTTAGCCTGTTAAAGGCTTTTTTTATTTACCTGAAAGTTTTATTGCACCTTAAGCGCTCTAAACTCTTCATACCATTTAACTACTTAATTTCTAAGCATTGCACCGAAGTTAGTTTGCAATAATTGTAGCAAATTTGCGATGGCCGTGTCAGCATCACTATCAGTCAAAGTTCTTTGAGTATCGTGCATAAGTACTGATAATGCAAGGCTTTTTTTATTTTCAGCGACCCCTTGACCTTGGTATATATCAAACAAACCAACTTCAAGTAAGAGCGGTATTTTAGCTTTTTTAATTGCACTTAAAACTGAATCGACAACAATATTTTCATCGACAACAACTGCCAAATCACGACGCACTGGCAAGAGTTTTGAAACCTCGTTATAGGCTGGTATCAATCGCTCAGTTAACGCCTCTACTTCCAACTCAAATAGAAAAGCACTTTTACTTAAACTGTAATGTTGCTGCCATTTTGGATGTAATTTACCTAACCAGCCAATTGCAACACCATTAACAAGAATACGAGCTGTCTGCCCAGGATGCAAAGCTGTATGCTCGGCCTTTTCATAAGTCACTTGTTTAGACTTAACAACATCGCCCAATAGCACATCTACGTGCGCCTTAACATCAAAGAAATCTACCTCAGTAGCATCTGCCGCCCACTGCTCTGGCTTAGCGCTGCCATACGCAAGGCCTGCAATACGGGTTTTTTCAACAAAAGTACTGGCTTGCTGAAAATAAGTAGCGCCGATTTCGAATAAAAAAGCACGGTCTTGCTTACGATTCAAGTTGTAAACGAGACTATCAAGCAAACCACCCCATAAACTTGTGCGCATCACACTCAAATTGCTAGCAATCGGGTTTTTAAGTTTAATCGGCGCAATGTTACCTAATAAATCGCGCTCCCAGCTTTCATCTACAAAGCTATAGTTAACAAGCTCCTGATAACCCACAGACACAAGAGCATCGCGCAGTTTAGTTTGATGTTTGGTTGCCTCAGGCGCATCAAGCATGGTCAATGCTGCTACTGGTGGAATGGCAGGAATATGATCGTATCCGTGTAAACGAGCGACCTCTTCGATTAAATCTTCTTCTATGGTGATGTCAAATCGGTAACTCGGTGCCATTACGGTAAACACAGCATCAGTGACAGTAAATGAAAAACCAAGTTGCGTTAAAAGCTGTTCGACTTTAGCTTGTGACAATGGAATACCTAATACTGAGATAAGTCGACTTAGCCGTAATTTAACAGCATGTCGTGCTGGCAATACAGAAGCAATTTCAGTAATCTCTCCAGCTACGCCACCGCATATTTGTTTGATGAGCGCCGTTGCGTACTCAATCGCGTTGCGCGTGTTAGCAAAATCAACACCACGCTCAAATCGATAGGATGAATCAGTGCTTAAACCTAAACGACGCGCTTTACCTGCAATCACAAACGGCGCAAAAAAAGCACTTTCTAAGAAAATATCAGTTGTTTCATTATCAACTGAGGTTGGCTTGCCACCCATGATGCCTGCTAGCGCTATTGCACCAGATGCATCTGCAATTACTAAATCATCTGCTTTTAATTGTACATTTTGATCATTGAGCAAATTTAACGATTCATTCTGTTTTGCAAAACGCACACTAATATCACCAGCCAGCTTAGCGGCATCAAAAGCATGCATAGGTTGCCCTAACGCTAGTAGCACATAATTAGTCACATCTACTACGGCACTAATACTACGTAAGCCACTGCGCTCTAGGCGCTTAACCATCCAAGCGGGTGTAATTGCTTTTGCATTAATACCGCTGATTAGGCGACCACAATAACGTGGGCAAGCTAACTGCTCATTGACTATCACTTTTTT
>JAIPCR010000098.1 GCA_021738125.1 Sulfuritalea sp. | reverse complement strand
TGATATCGCAAAAACACAAAAGAACAAAAGCTTTGAACGCATTTCTTATGGCTTGTTAGGAGAAGTTCAAGCGCTTAATAAACAATTTGATGAGGCTATTGCTAACTACCAAGAAGGTTTGAAGCTGGCGCTAAATGATAATGAGCGTGCTGACGCTTTTGAGCATATTGCGGACATCTACAATCAACAACAAAAGCACAATCAAGCGATTGAGTATCAACTCAAAGCAACGCTTGCGTATACGAAATACGGTGACTTGGATGCCCAGGCGAATGCGGGGCTGGAACTAGGGCGCATCTATATGGATGCTGGCGAGTTCGAGCAAGCTGAAAGGTCTATCAATAAGATACTCAAGCTTGCGGTTGATAATGGCGGCGCCTATTGGGAAGTTAAGAGCTATTTATATCAAGCAAAAGTAAAACGTGCGAATCATCAAAATAATGAAGCGCAAAAGCTACTCGAAGTCGCTCAGAAGCTAAATAAAGAAGTAGGGGATGCTGATTTCGAAGAGAGCATTAAAGCAGCTTTAAGCCAAAACGCTAAATAGCGCTTCAAAAAAATCTAGTTTTATGTAATTTTTTTGGAGTTATAGCGACTAAGCGTTAAGCATCAGTAAAGGACAGTGCTATGTTGATAAATAAACAATCAGATATTCTTCCTTCGGAAATCACCGCAAAAGAAGCTTTTGAAAATCGTCGAACGTTGATCAAGGCAGCAGGAGCTTCATTGCTTACTGCAAGTGGTATTTTCACAGGACTCGTTAGCGGTAGTGTAAAGGCCGCAACAGGCAGACAAAAAATCAATGCTTACGCAAAGTCTAAATATAGCACTGATGAAAAGTTGACCCCATATGACGATGTCACTAGTTATAACAACTATTACGAGTTTGGTACAAGTAAAACCGATCCTTCCATAGAGTCTCGCCTTTTTAAGCCAACTCCATGGACGGTATCTATTGAAGGAGCGGTTAAAAAGAACAAAAAAATTGGCATAGAGGACATCTATAAGCTGACTCCATTGGAAGAGCGTATCTACAGAATGCGCTGTGTAGAGGGCTGGTCTATGGTGATTCCATGGGTTGGATTTCCGCTCGCTAAACTTATTCAATGGGCGGAGCCAACTGCGAATGCGAAATATGTAGAATTTACATCGCTTTCTGACGATTTAATGATGCCGGGTCAGCGCATGAATGTACTCGATTGGCCTTATGTTGAAGGTTTGCGCATGGATGAGGCAATGAATCCGCTGACGCTACTAGCGGTTGGATTGTATGGCGAGATGCTCCCAAATCAGAATGGAGCACCGATGCGCCTTGTTGTGCCTTGGAAATACGGATTTAAGGGGGCTAAAGCGATCGTAAAGATACGCTTTACCGAAACCATGCCAAAAACTGCGTGGATGAAGGCCGGGCCAAATGAGTATGGGTTTTATGCCAATGTTAATCCTACGGTTGATCACCCGCGTTGGACGCAATCATCAGAGCGTCGTATTGGTGGTGGATTATTTTCCCCGCGCATTAAAACGCAGATGTTTAACGGCTATGCAGAGCAAGTTGGACAGTTGTATTCGGGCATGGATTTGATTAAAAATTTCTAATGTATTATGTCGGATAAATACATTAAATCATTGATATTATATATTAAATTATTAGTATTTTTATTATCACTCATTCCGCTTTTTAGGCTCATCTATTTGGGGTTTAATGATGCGCTAGGCGCAAATCCTATTGAATTTGTAGAGCGCTCAACAGGCACATGGGCATTAGTTTTTTTAATGCTCACGCTTAGCATGACGCCAATTCGGCAGTGGTCAGGAATTAACAGTTTTATTCAGTTTAGACGAATGCTGGGCTTATTTATGTTCTTTTATGCCTGTCTGCATATCATTAGCTATTTGTGGTTGGACCATTCTTTTAACTTGAACGAGATATTCAAGGACATTATTAAGCATCCTTACGTGCTTGTTGGCTTTACAGCGTTTTTGCTTTTAATCCCTTTAGCAATCACATCAACAAAAGCCATGATGAAAAGATTAGGCGGGCGCTGGAAGCTTTTACACAGATTAATTTACCTTATTGGTCTATTGGCCGTTTTGCATTTTCTTTGGCTTGTAAAAAAAGATCTTACTGAGCCTTTGGTATACGCCTCGATATTTTTTTCACTCATAGCGCTTCGTTTTATATATAAATATCGCACCCATTTCAAATTAAGTCTTGTTAGAAGGTAAGAGGGGTTTTTAGGTATTTTGATTATCGATATTTAATATGAATATATCATTTAACATAATATACATTATGCGAAGTTAACAAGATGTGAAAAAGGCCAGTGATCATCACCAGCCTATTATTAGCACTTTTCTATTTGTTATTGAAGAACGCAATATTCATGCAACGTCCATTTACAAAAGTGAGTTCTGTGAACTTGTAAGTTTTATTTGGTGCATAATTAACGCGACCGCTGTAGTACCACATTTCAACATTCACGGGTTTTGATGATTCCTTACCTTTGCCAGCGATCATTGCATTGGCATTAGTTGGTTTGACGGACTGTTCTTTTTTGTCTGGATTGCCAAGCTTTTCCAAAATAATCCTATTTGATTTTCCGCTAAATTTTTGCAAGAACTCTTCTTCGGTAAAAGTTGTCTTTGCTGCATACGAATTAATGCTAACAAAAGCTAACAATAAAAAAGTAAGTAAAGATTTTTTGGTAATTCTCATGTCTATTCCTATCGTTGATATGACTAATACTAAGAAGGTATATTATTACAAATAAGGATTAAAAATTAAATTTTAATCCATCATATGCAACATGTATATTTTTAGGGAGCTCTGCGCTTAGCTTTTCATACTCTAATTCATGGGTCATATGAATCAAGTAGGTACTTTTCGCATTAATTTGACCAGCATAAGCGATGCTTTGTTCCACATTGATGTGAGTGGGATGTGGCTTATATCTTAGGCAGTCGAGCATTAAAACATCTAATCCATCTAAGAGAGTGAGTGAATCGTCTGGAATGCTAGAAACATCAGTCAAATAGGCCATATTTCCAATTCGATAGCCTAAAATATCGCTATGGCCATGTTTAACATGGATCGGTGTTACTTTCACACCTAAAACTTCAAAAGGTGAAGATATCGGGTTAAGGCTCAATACTGGCATCTCCCAAAAGTCCCCTGCCTCACGAATCGCATAACCAAACTTTTGCTGAATGTGTTGCATCGCATCCGTCTTACCGTGCAATGGAATCTGCTTTTTCTGGATTTGGCAAAATGCTCGCAAATCATCTATGCCATGTAAATGATCCGCATGTGTATGGGTGTAAAGCACCGCATCCGCGCGATTTAAGCCTGCTCTAAGTGCTTGGGCACGCAAGTCAGGGCCCGTATCAATCAGAATTACTTCTCCAGTGTCTGTCGTAATTGCCGCTGAGCAACGAAGACGTTTGTTCTTGGGGTTATCTGATAAGCAAGTAGCACATTGACACCCAACCACTGGTGTTCCTGCACTTGAACCCACGCCTAGCATGGTTAGTTGCATGGTAAAGCTCGTTTAAACAATGTGAAGAAGTTCTGTGTGCTAGCCTCTGTAAGATCTTGAAGCGAGATATTTCTGAGTCTAGCCACCTCTTCCGCCACATGTTTAACATAGGCAGGCTGGTTAGTTTTGCCTCTATATGGTATCGGTGCAAGATACGGTGAATCTGTTTCTACTAGTATGCGATCTAATGGCACGTGCTGTGCCACCTCTTTCAATGCGGTCGCATTTTTAAAGGTAACGATGCCTGAGAATGAAATATAAAAACCCATTTCAATCGCGCGCATCGCCACATCCAGTGTTTCGGTAAAACAATGCATAACACCGCCTATTTCTCGCGCATTTTCTTCTTTCATGATGCGCAAAGTATCTTCTGCGGATGACCTGGTATGGATAACCAACGGAAGCTGGGTTTTAATTGCAGCGCGGATATGCGTGCGAAAGCGTTCTCTTTGCCATTCTAGATCGCCAGTCAGCCTAAAGTAATCAAGCCCCGTTTCACCTATTGCGATGACTTTTGGGTGTTGCGCGAGATCAACCAGGGTTTCGCTAGTAAAAGGCGGTTCGCTTTCATAATCAGGGTGAACGCCAACTGAAGCAAAGAAATTAGAGTACTTGTCAGCCAAGGCTAAGACCTGCGGGAAATCTTTTAAAGTGACTGAAATACAGAGTGCGTGCCCTACTCCATTTTCCTTCATGGCGCTACGAACCCCATCGATATTTGCTGCGAGCTCGGGAAAGTTTAAGTGACAATGCGAATCGACTAACATGATGATTAAATGGTATGTGTTGGTCGGCTAGACTTGATTGAAATGCCTAGCAGGGCTTCAATTTTATTTTTCGACCCTAAACCACTTGCATCGTTATTAAATTGTACCCCGATGCCTTGAGGTCTTCCTGTAAGCGCCACTTTATTAATCCAAACCACTTTTCCCGCAACGCTGAGTTTGGAGTCGTCTTCTGGCAAATTCAACAACATAAAGACCTCCTCACCCATGCTATAAGTTCGATTTGTTGGTATAAATAACCCGCCATTTTTTACAAATGGCATATAGGCTGAATACAACATTGATTTTTCTTTAATCGCAAGCGATAAAACACCAGGTTTATTCACTTGACTTGTTTTCGCTAACTGATTGTCTGTAGGGGTATTCATCAAATGACTCATTTAAATATCTGTATGTAGTGTAAAAACAGGCGTTCTAATTGCAATTCATTGTTCAATGGGTGGTTTGCACTTTTTTTGGCATCACCAAGCATTTTTTGAAAGTCCAAAAGTTTAGATAGGTGCAGTTGCTGAACTAGCTTTTTAACTTCGCCCTCTTGGCTTTGATGATATCTCACTTTTTGCGTGAAATGGCAAAGAAGTAAATCGTATGACCATTTCTGCAATGCACTTACGGCATTCTCCATGCCTAATGCCAAACATGCTGTAGTTAATTGAAATATATCTGATTTAGCGCCAGAGGATAACAGTTTGCAGATTTGAATAGAGGCAAGTACGCCCTCTTCTAATTCATCTATTGCCATCAGAGGCGAACCGCCAGCGTAGCTCAACAACACTTCTGCCGACTTTATGCCCTCTTGCTTCATCCACGCAAGCGCTTCATCAGTGGATGGCACAGGCATGTCTATCTTTTGGCAACGACTCATAATAGTCGGCAGTAATTTGTGCGCTTGATGGGCTACCAAAATAAAGATGACGTTTGGTGGCGGCTCCTCAAGCATTTTCAATAATGCATTTGCCGCGGCAGCGTTGAGACCCTCTGCTGGGTGAATTAGCACGATACGCACGCCATCGCTCTTGTGACTTGAAAGGCTTAAAAAGTCACTTAAGCCTCTTATTTGCTCAATAACAATCTGAGTTCTTTTTTTAGTGCCTTTTGTGCCGACTTCATCATCCTTGCTTACATCTTGTTCAGGCGAAATCAAACGGAAGTCAGGATGATTGTCTTGTTCAAACCATCCGCAACTTGGGCATACACCACAGGCTTGATGCGATGAATTGACTTTTTCGCATAGTAAAGCTTGCGAAAGTGAAATGGCAAATGCTAGCTTGCCTATGCCACTCTGACCGCGTAGCAATAATGCATGAGGCAAGCGCTTTTTTTCTGACATTAAGTGCTGCCAAATAGATAGCTGCCAAGGATAATTTTTGTTAACTATCATAAGGTTGAAACTATATCATTTACCTCAACCTTAACATCATCCAAGGCTTGATTTGAATTGATGATACAAAAGCGATTAGGATTCTTAAGGGCTCTGTCGAGATAAGCATTGCGAATTTTTGTGAAAAATTCTGAAGATTCACGCTCAAATTTATCTGGGGTTCTAGCACTCGCTAAGCGCGCCACGCTGACCTCTACAGGCACATCAAATAGTAGCGTCAAATCAGGCTGCAAGTTGCCTTGCACCCAGGCTTCCAATTCAATCACTTTGTTCGCCGAAACCCCACGGCCGCCGCTTTGATAAGCATAGGTGGCATCAGTAAATCTATCCGACAGCACCCATGCGCCTCGAGTTAAAGCAGGCTCAATGACTTTTGCGATATGCTCCCTTCTTGCCGCAAACATCAATAATGTTTCAGTTTCTGAATGCATAGGCTCATTAAGTAGCAATGTTCTCAATTGCTCACCCAATGGCGTGCCGCCTGGTTCACGCGTAGCAACGACTTCAACGCCTTTACTTTCAAGCAATTTGATGATGTCTGGAATATGCGTGCTTTTACCAGCGCCATCCATGCCTTCCAATGTAATAAATTTACCGCGCACGATTTCCACCTAATTGGTACTTAATAACCGCATTGTTATGCTCTGCAAGGCTTGCTGAGAATTGATGGGTGCCATCGCCTTTCCCTACAAAATAAAGTGCTTTAGTATGCGCTGGATGCAAGGCTGCATTTATAGCGCCTAAGCCTGGCATTGCTATGGGCGTTGGCGGCAATCCGTCGCGAGTGTAGGTGTTATAAACATTATCGCTTAACAAGTCTTTTTTACGGATATTTCCATCAAATTGCTCGCCCATGCCATAAATCACGGTTGGGTCTGTTTGAAGTCGCATACCATTTTTTAAGCGATTAATAAACACACCAGCAATTTGTGGACGCTCAACTGCCCTCCCTGTTTCCTTTTCTACAATAGAAGCCATAATTAGCCCTTCGTAGGGCGTGCGGTAAGGCAAGCCATTCGCTTTTGTTGCCCAAGCAGCCTTTAATTTGCTTTGCATGGTTGAGTAAGCACGCTTAAGGATATCTCTGTCGCTTGTATTGGGGGTAAAGAAATAAGTGTC
>JAIPCR010000012.1 GCA_021738125.1 Sulfuritalea sp. | reverse complement strand
CCCGGATTCGCTTGGTTTAACCAACGACGTGGCGTAATGCCATTGGTGACATTGGTCATTTTGCCAGGGTAGATGCGATCAAAATCAGCAAATAAATGTTGTTTTAATAATTCACTATGCAAGGCAGCAACACCATTCACCGTGTGACTACCCACCACTGCCAAATGTGCCATACGCACGCGTCTGCCATGCGATTCATCAATAATAGATACACGACTTAGCAAATCAGCATCGCCTGGGAAGTGATGATTCACCATGTGCAGGAATTCAAAATTAATTTTATAGATAATTTCTAAATGACGTGGCAACAAGCGACCAAATAAATCAACAGACCAAGTCTCTAAAGCTTCTGGCATTAAAGTATGGTTAGTATAAGCAAAAATCTTAACCACTAATGACCAGGCAAAATCCCAAGTTAACCCATGCACATCCACCAGCTGATACATCATTTCTGCCACACCAATTGAGGGGTGAGTATCATTGAGTTGAATAGCAATTTTATCTGGCAGTATTTTCCAATCCGCCTGCTTCTTCATCTCATGTGCACTTAAAAAGCGACGTAAAATATCTTGAATAGATGCTGAAACAAAGAAATACTGTTGTTTCAAACGTAGCTCTTTACCTAACACTGAAGTGTCATTCGGGTAAAGTACTTTAGAAATGTTCTCGCTATCATTACGCTCTTGTACTGACTGTTCATAATTGCCATCATTAAAATGGCTCAAATCAAACTCGCGTGCTGCTTTGGCTGACCATAAACGCAAACTGTTCACAGTTTCGCCACCAAATCCCGGGACGGGTACATCGTATGCCATAGCAACCACATGCTCAGCATCTACCCAATGCTGGGCTTCACCAGCCTCAGAATCATACTTCACTACACGACCATAAAACTTAATGTTGTAACTCACTTCAGGGCGTTGAAACTCCCAAATATTGCCGTAGCGTAACCAGTTATCTGGATTTTCAACTTGCTGTCCATTTTCTATGGTTTGCTTAAACATCCCATATTCATAACGAATACCATAGCCAGTCGCTGGGATATCCATGGTTGCCATTGAATCCAAGAAGCATGCGGCTAAACGACCTAAGCCGCCATTACCTAAGGCAGCATCTGTTTCCATTTCTACAGTATTTTCTAAATCACGACCTAAACTCGCTAAACCATCTTTTACTTCTTCATTAATGCCCAAGTTTAGTGCGGCATTACTGAGCATACGCCCGATTAAGAACTCTAAAGACAAATAATAAACACGCTTCAAATCATCACGATAGTATGATTCTGCGGTTTTTACCCAGCGCTCAACCACATGATCTCGCACCGTGTGGCTAGCCGCATCATACCAATCTCTCGCAGTCGCAGCTTCATTGGTTTTAAAGCTAGAAAAAACCAAATGATTTTGCAGCGCTTGCTCAATAGGCTGTAACTTAGCCAATATAGTAGCCTTAGCTTTACTCGGCTTCTTAGCCTTGACTGCTTTACTTGCTTCCACTTTAGTTTTAATTTTAGCGGTTGTTTTGGTCGTTTTTTTGCTGGGAGTTTTCTCAGGGGTTTTCATGCTAGCCTTTAATTACTTCATGTATGTGAATCGTTGTTGTTGTGTATTTTAGCAAATAATGTGCCAGCTATAAAATGAATGTTATTTGACATCGGTGAGATAGCCATAAAAAATCCCGCTCAACTCACGCTGAGCGGGATTACTAAAAGCACCAATCA
Source organism: Sulfuritalea sp. (assembly GCA_021738125.1). Taxonomy (GTDB): domain Bacteria; phylum Pseudomonadota; class Gammaproteobacteria; order Burkholderiales; family Methylophilaceae; genus Methylotenera. Next base: position 30,183 of record JAIPCR010000012.1, on the reverse strand, counting down.
GCTAACTAATTAAACTATTCATACGTTTTACAAAACTAGCGGGGTCATTAAGCGTGCCGCCTTCAGCCAGCAACGCTTGGTCAAACAAGACCAATGCAAGGTCGGCAAATAAGGCATCCGTCGTTTCACTTTCCAAGCGTTTAACCAGCTTATGGCTAGGATTAATTTCCAAAATAGGTTTAGCATCTGGCGCATTTTGCCCTGCCGCTTTTAACATACGTGCTAAGTTGCCTGATAAATCATTCGCGTCACTCACCAAGCAAGCGGGTGAATCAGTCAATCTATGGGTTACACGCACATCTTTCACTTGTTCTGCAAGTGTAGTTTTTATCTTCTCAACTAAAGATTTAGCCTCTTCTTCAATTTTCTTTTGAATTTCTTTTTCAGTGTCAGATTCTAGTTTGCCTAAATCTAAATCAGCCTTAGCAATCGACTGTAACTTCTTACCTTCAAACTCAGTCAGACTGCCCAATAACCATTCATCCACACGGTCAGACATCAACAATACTTCTATGCCTTTTTTGCGGAAAATTTCTAAGTGTGGGCTATGTTGTGCCGCCGCAAAGCTTTCCGCCGTAATGTAATAAATAGCCTCTTGCTCAGCCTGCATGCGAGCAACGTAATCTTTTAGCGAAACATCTTGCACATCATTGTCAGATTTAGTTGAGGCGAATCTTAACAAGCCAGCAATTTTGTCTTTATTGGCGAAATCTTCTCCTGGCCCTTCTTTCAATACACGACCAAATTCCTTGTAGAATTTTGCATAATCTTCAGCTTTGTTTTCCGCCATGTCTTCTAGCAAGCTCAAGACTTTTTTTACTGAACCCGCCTTAATCGCATCGACATCACGGCTAGATTGTAAAATCTCACGCGACACATTCAACGGCAAATCAGCCGTGTCAATTACACCACGGACAAAGCGCAAATATTGTGGCATCAATTTTTCAGCATCTTCCATAATAAAGACACGTTTAACATACAACTTAATGCCATGACGACGCTCGCGATCGTACAAGTCAAATGGTGCCTTGCTCGGAATATACAATAATGAAATGTATTCTTGCTTACCCTCTACACGACTATGCGTAAAGCTCAGCGGGTTTTCAAAGTCATGTGAAACGTGCTTGTAAAACTCTTGATACTCTTCTTCAGTAATATCATTTTTATTGCGTGCCCACAAAGCAGAGGCTTTATTGACCGTTTCATCTTCATCAGTCACCACTTGCTCGCCATCTTTCCACTCTGATTTTTTCATCACAATCGGCAAGGTAATATGGTCTGAATACTTGCGAATAATAGTTTTCAGTTTCCAATCGTTTAAAAACTCATCTTCACCCTCACGTAAGTGCAAGACAACTTCAGTACCTCGCGTCGCTTTATCAGCCACTTCAAGCGTAAAGTCACCTTCACCGGCAGATTCCCAACGAACCGCCTCAGTCGCACCAGCACGTCGCGTAGTCAAGCTTACTTTATCAGCAATAATAAAGGCGGAATAAAACCCTACCCCAAATTGGCCAATCAAATTAGCGTCTTTGGCTTGGTCGCCAGACAAAGCATTAAAAAATTCTTTAGTACCGGATTTGGCAATCGTACCAATATTCGCAATCACCTCATCACGGCTCATGCCAATACCGTTATCGCTAATTGTCACAGTACGCGCCTCTTTATCAAAAGAGATACGTATTTTTAACTCACTATCCCCGTCATACAGTGCGCCATTGGCGATTGCTTCAAAGCGCAACTTATCTGCCGCATCAGAAGCATTTGAAATCAACTCACGTAAAACAATCTCTTTATTGCTATATAGCGAATGAATCATCAATTGCAAAAGCTGCTTCACCTCAGCCTGGAAAGGCATGGATTCTTTTTGTGTCGTCTGCTTTGCAGTGGTGTCTTTAGCCATAAATTAAGCTCCTATAATGTAATAATTAAAAAAACAATAAAGCTTTAATGGGGATGAGGAAGGATTTTTCAAGCGGCATTTTGTACTCATGCACGAGGCTAGTTAAACTGAAATATTACTTTGTCATAAAACTTTCAAACTATAATGACAAAATAAACAATAATACTGTTTATCCTGTTACTAACATCAATAACCCCTAAACTATGTAAGACACTATGGAAAATAAACCTAATACTCCTGCAGAAAAATCATTACTTGCCGCGATAGACTTAGGTTCGAATAGTTTCAGGCTAGAAATTGGCCAACTAGACAGTGGTCATATTCAACGCGTTGAATATCTTAAAGAACCTGTGCGCCAAGGTGGAGATTTGGATGAAAATCGTAACCTAACTGCTGAAGCGATGGCACGCGGTATACGCTGCCTGGCTAGATTTGGTGAGCGTATTCAAGGATTTGATCCAGCGCACGTGCGCGCTGTTGCCACCCAAACCTTGCGTGAAGCCAATAATCGCGATGTGTTTATTAAAATGGCTAAAAAGGCACTGGGATTTGATGTAGAAGTAATTTCTGGCGTGGAAGAAGCGCGCCTAATCTACCAAGGTGTAAGCCGTTTTTTACCACAATCAAACGACAGACGTTTGGTTATTGATATTGGCGGTCGTTCGACTGAATTTATTTTAGGTCAAGGGTTTCAGTCACAACATACCGCATCACTGCATGTAGGCTCGGTTGCTTGGTCGCTCAAACATTTTGCAACGGGCGATTTAACTGAAAATGCGTTTACCCGTGCAGAGATTGCTGCTGAATCTATTTTTGATACACTGGGTGTTAATTTTAGCCACAAACACTGGGATATTGCTTATGGCGCATCTGGCACCGGCGGTGCCATTGCTGATGTCTTAGTGCAATATGGCAGGCCTGTCGATACCATTACCAAAGAAGGCCTACTATGGTTGCGTGAAGAATTGCTACGCGCAAAACACATCGACAAATTACGCCTATTGGGTTTAAAGGAAGATCGTAAAGCCGTCATTGCCGGCGGCCTATCGATTATGATCGGCGCATTTGATTTTTTAAAAATTGAAACCTTAAATGTCGCAAAAGGCGCACTCAGACACGGCTTACTGTATGACATGTTGGCACGTAACAATGAAATGATAGACTTAAGAAATGCATCTGTTCAACGTTTGGCACGTAAATTTAATGTGGATGAAAATCACGCAAAAATCGTAGCCGATGTCGCAACAAAATTATTTGAAAAAATCTGTGATGATATTCAGTTTGCACCTGGCGAGCAGGAAGTTCATGCGCGTAAATTACATTGGGCAGGTTTGTTACATGAAATTGGTTGCGTTGTCTCACCTATAGACGCCCATTTACACGGTGCTTATATTTTAGATCATGCCGAACCAGCGGGATTCTCACAAAGTGAACTACATCGTTTAAGCTTATTGATTTTAGGTTATAGAGGAAAACTAAAACGCCTAGAAGCAGATTTTTCTGACCGTATTTTTGTCATGCAACTCATCTGTTTGCGCTTAGCAATCATTTTATGTCATGCCCGCCAATCACCTAACCTTCGTGGGTTTCAGCTACATTCTCAAAACAATTCAATTCAATTAACATTACCGAAAACCTGGCGTGAAAAATATCCTCAGTCTTATTATTTATTAGATGAAGAAACACTGGCTTGGCAAAAAACAAACTGGCTGTTTGAGCTCATTTCCGTCTAAGCAATTGTCATAAAAAATTCATTTGCAACGCTAAATAAACGGTATAAACTGTTTACACCATTTATTTAGGATGAAAAAAATGTCAAAAGTTACTCCAAAACCAACAGTAGCAAGTGCGCCAGCCAATAAAGTGTTGGCAACAAAAGCACCTGCAACAAAAACAGTAGCTAAAAAGCCCGTAGCAGTTAAAGCGCCTGCAAAAAAACCAACTCCTACAAAAATAGTGGCGCCAAAAACTGTAGCAAGTGCCGCTAAAAATACTGTAGCTAAACCAGTAAAGCTAAAAGTTGAAAAAGTTAAAATGGAACGTGACAGCTTTACCATGCCAAAAAGTGAATACGCCCAATTTGGTGTGCTTAAAGAGCGTTTACTTAAACTTGGTCAACCTGCGAAAAAAAGTGAATTGTTGCGTGCGGGCATTATGCAATTAACCGCGATGACAGACGCCGCCTTAAAAGCAGCAATGACTAAAGTACCCACCATTAAAACAGGTAGACCCAACAAGAAATAAGCTGGGCTTTAAAATAAATTAATAATTGGGCTGTTGCACTGTAAATAAATAAGTTTGCGGTGCACTACCACTAAAAAGGTGCCGCTGGCGTATCCACCAGACTGCACCTTTTTTTACACTACAAGCGCCCGCTTGTATGCCTATCAAACGAGTAATCAATAATCCTAAATTAGGTTGATGACCGACAATTAAAATAGTTTTATCAACGTCATCGTTACACACCTGCTTGGCAATTGCGCTGACCGAACTATCTACGCCCAAATATGCCGCTACTTTCACATCCCGCTTAGCTTTAGCCGTGTTAAATTGTTGTAAGGTCGCTACAGTTTCTAGGCATCGGCGTGCTGGGCTACATAAGATCTCAGTATTTTCTGGTAAATGTCCAGCTAGCCACGCGGCCATTTTTGCTGCATCTTTACGGCCACGCTTAGTCAAAGCCCGATCAACATCTTCGCCAGTGAGACTTTCCATTTCAGCTTCAGCATGACGCCATAAAATCAAATTCGCCATAATTTAGCGTGTGTATTGATTAATCAGCTGCTGCTGCGCACTAAAGTCTTTAACTTGACCCACACCTTTGGTTTTAGCATTCGGTAATTGGCTAGCTAGCTGATAAGTACCCTCTTCTGTCAGTATCCAAGCATTCTTATTGTCATCTAAACTCATTTGGCAACACTCTTGCAAAATACGCGCACGATTTTTAGTATCGATAATGGGCCAAGCAATTTCAATACGTCGCATCATATTGCGATTCATCCAGTCAGCACTGGCAAGCCACATATTTTCAACCGCATCAATATTGAAATAAAACACCCGAGAATGCTCTAACAAGCGCCCTATTATTGAACGTACACGAATGCGTCCCTCCAACCCTGGCGCATCTACCGGCAATATACAAGCGCCACGCAAAATCAAATCTACTTCAACACCAGCGCGGCCAGCTTTTACCAAAGCCGTCACCAAAGTTTCATCCGTCAGTGCATTCATTTTTAAAATGATGCGTGCAGGCTTACCAGCTATTGCCGCAGTTTCAGCACTCTTGATCTTAGTCAGCATCTGCCTATGCAAATTAAAAGGGGCGACCAGTAACTTACGCATACGCGGCAATTTAATCTGACTGGCAATATGTCTAAATAGATGTTCCATATCCCGAGTAATATCTGAATCTGCCGTGAGCATACTGACATCGGTATAGAGTCTAGCGGTTCTTGGGTTGTAATTACCGGTAGATACATGGCCATAATATTTTAAAGCCGACCCTTCACGACGCATCACAAGTAGCATTTTTGCATGGGTCTTTAACCCAACAACACCATAAACCACTTGCGCACCAACCGACTCTAAACTTTCTGCCCAGTTAATGTTAGCCTCTTCATCAAACCTTGCCTTCAACTCCACTACCGCCATCACTTCTTTGCCACGACGCACCGCTTCTTGCAACAACTGAAGCATGCGCGGGTCTGATCCTGTTCGGTAAATAGTTTGTTGAATCGATAATACATCAGGGTCGTAGACCGCTTCTCGCAAGAAATCGATGACTGATTCAAAACTTTCATAAGGTTGATGAATTAAGATATCGCGTTGTTTGAGTTGCGTAAAAAATGACTGATTCGGCACAATTTGCAAGCTAGTAGCTGGCTCGAACGGCCTAAATTTAAGTTGACTACCTTCAGCCAAATCTGCCAACTGCATCAAACGCACCAAATTCACCAATCCATTCACGCGGTACAAGGATTGTTTTGGCAAATCAAACTGCTGTAATAACAATTTTGCTAATTTTTCATCACAGCCATGCGACACTTCTAGTCGAACGGCCTCGCCAAAATTACGATGTACCAAGCCTTTGCGCAGTGCTGTACGCAGATTTTTTACATCGTCTTCATCGACCGCCAAATCTGAATGGCGTGTCACCCTAAACTGAGAAAAATTAATCACCTCACGCCCAGTAAACAAACTTGACAAATGTGCTCGGATGATACTCGATAAAGAAACAAATTTCTGCTGATTATCACTTAAATTTTTAGGTAATTTAATCAGCCTTGGTAGCACTCTGGGTACTTTTACAATCGCAATATTATTGCTACGGCCAAATGCATCATCACCACCTAGCAAGACAATAAAATTCAACGACTTATTGGCCACAAGTGGGAAAGGATGTGAGGGATCAAGTGCAACAGGTACTAACAGGGGACGCACATCTGTTTCAAAATATCGCGATACCCAGTGCCGTTGCTCTGCTGTGCGATCGCCATGCGAAACTAGATGCACACCTTGCTCAGCCAATGCTGGCATCAATTCACTGTTAAAAATTTGATATTGCTTATCTACTAAGGCATGGGCGGCAGCAGAAATCATTTCATAACTTTTCACATTCACATCTGTATGATGCTCATCATCACGCATGGCATCAACATGTGGCGCGGCACGCACCTCAAAAAATTCATCTAAATTAGATGAAACGATGCAAATATAGCGCAAACGCTCAAGCAATGGATACTCTGCATTTTGCGCAAGACTCAATACGCGCTCGTTAAACGCCAATATACTGATATCGCGATTAAGTAATTTTAGTGGTGGGAAATTTGAGCGCATATGATTTTCAAGTTTTGATTTCATTTGATGTTATGCGCCAATTGTGACAAATTGATGACCGTTTAATGAAATAAATTTAGCCTTGCTTGCTTTTTATAGGCTTACTTTCAAGGTTTTATTGTACTCAACAGCCGTTTTATAAGTAGGCCTGCTGCCGCAAATCCAAATGGAGCGGTAACGCATACACTAGAGCCATACCCCGCACAGTTTAAACCAGTAATCGCATTCCCGTCAGCATGGTTACCACCTTCACATGAGCGCTCAGGAAACAAAACTTGTTCATCTGAGTATACACACTGAACAGCCAATTCTACAGACTTGTTTTTGGTTTGGCTTGCTTTAGCAAACCCATAGTCTCTGCGTAATACATTTCGCACTTTGGCGAGCAATTTATCATGGGTTACCACACTTAAATCCGCCTGTTGAATGCGTGTCGAATCTAGCCGCCCACCAGCAGCACCAGTCATCACTAAAGGAATCTGATGAGAGACACAAAATGCAGCAATTGCCGCCTTCGCTTTAGCATCATCAATGCAGTCAATCACGCCATCAACCCGCTGATTTAACACTTGACTGACATTTTCAACTGTCACAAAGTCTTCAACTTCAATCACTTCTGCAGCTGGGTTAATACATTTAATACGCTCAGCCATGGCCGTTACTTTAGCTTTACCAAACTCGCCTTCTAGCGCATGTAGTTGCCGATTCACATTCGATTCGGCAATATTGTCCAAATCAATCAAAGTAATGGTGCCAACAGCGTTGCGCGCTATAGCCTCAGCCGCCCAAGAACCTACACCACCAATGCCAATGATACAGATATGCGCTGATTGCAATTGAGCTAGACCCTCTACGCCATATAAGCGTGAAACACCACCAAATCGTCTTGCGATATCTATGGTTTCTGTCGCTAGCATTATGTTTCTAAAACTACAAATGCAGCGGCAAGATTACGCTCATCACTGATACTGATATGCATCTGCGTGATATGTTTAGATTGCAAAAAATCCTGCAACTCTGAAGCCAACACCAGCATAGGTTTACCTAATTCATCGTGACTCACAGCGATATTTTGGAAGGTGGCGGGGTGACGTAAACCTGTCCCCAATGCTTTAGAAAAAGCTTCTTTAGCGGCAAAGCGTTTAGCTAAAAACCGTGCTTTAATGTGGGACGCTAAGTAGATAGAAAATTCGCTGTCAGCCAATATACGTTTAGCGAACTCATCGCCGAACTGCGTTATTGAGGCCTCAATGCGCGCAACTTCTACAATATCTGTACCAATGCCAAAAATCATTTCTGGCTACTTAAAAGCAAATTCTTTCACTAACGCTTTCATTTCACGCACGGCATTATCCCATCCGACAAACAAAGCATGAGCGACAATCGCATGACCAATATTGAGTTCGTCTATCCCCTCGATTGATGCAATCTCATGTACGTTATGGTAATGCAAGCCGTGACCGGCATTGACTACCAAGCCTAAGCTAAGGGCGTATTTGACAGCATCTTTAATACGTTGCAACTCACGTTGTTGATCAACGGCGTTTTCAGCATCGGCAAATGTACCTGTATGCAATTCAATCACGGGAGCCTCGGCTTTTTTTGCGGCATCAATTTGTGCTACATCAGGTCCAATAAACAAGGACACACGAATACCTGCATCCTTAAGTTTTTTGATGGCAGATTGCACTTGTGAAAAATTACCGATAACATCTAAGCCACCTTCAGTAGTACGCTCTTCACGACGTTCTGGAACTAAACATACATCTTGCGGCGCCACTTCAACTGCAATCGCTATCATTTCTTCAGTGACGGCGCATTCTAAATTCATCCGCGTTTGTAGTAGCCCGCGTAACGCTCTCACATCAGCATCTTGCATATGTCGGCGGTCTTCGCGTAAATGCAAGGTAATGCTATCTGCACCGGACTGCTCCGCACGAAGTGCCGCTTGCACCACACTGGGGTATTTTGTGCCACGCGCTTGGCGAATGGTAGCGACATGATCGATATTGACACCTAACTTAATCATTTTTAATCTTCTGTATTATTTGTGCTTACGAAAAAACTATAACCCTTGCAAATCTATCAGTAACTGCCTGGTATGTAAGGGCTTATCTCCTAAATAATGTGCTAACAAATAGCGCATCAATTGCTTACTTTGTTGTTGCGTTTGCGGGCTACTGTAATCATCGTTGACCATGTCCACCATGGTTTTACCAAGTAATTGTACGCCATTTTCAGTGTGATTTAACACGCCATTCAATCGAGTAGCGCCATGCTCTGCTTGATACATATAATTTGAAGTTGCCAATATGGGCGCTTGATTCACGTCATGATGCAAGGGAATCGCGTAACCCAGTTCTTGCAATAACTTTAATTCAAAACGTCTAAGCGTAGAGGCTAAATCTTGATTATTAGCCAATATTTTTATGGTCGCACTGTAGTATTCAAACAAGGTCTCATGTGCATCTTCACGTGGCAATAAACGCAACAACAACTCATTTAAGTAAAAGCCACACATGAGTGCTTCACCTTTTAGCAGGATTAAACCTCCGCCCCAATCCAAGCTGTGTAGCGTTTTAAGCTCCAACTTACCCGACCAAGTCGCCACTAAGGGTTGACACGACTGCAACATGCCACGCATCGCTGAGCGCGGTCTTCTCGCGCCTTTAGCGGTTGTAGCCACCCGGCCAAAACCATGCGTAAACAACTCAACCACTAAACTTGTTTCTTTGAAGGGATAGGTATGCAACACGTAGACGGACTGGTTGTCATAACGAGAAGTAGCTTGCATAAAAACTAATTAGACCGTATCACTAAGCACAATAGAAAAACCTTATTAATTTTTCCCTGCAGTAATTTTAATAACCCAGCGATTTTAAAGCACGCTCGTCGTCAGCCCAACCACCTTTAACTTTAACCCAAGTTTCTAGGTATACTTTTCCACCAAATAGCTTTTCCATATCCTGTCTAGCTTCAGTCGAAATTTGCTTCATCTTGTCGCCATTTTTACCAATTAGCATAGGTTTTTGACTATCTTTATCAACAATAATTGCACAAAAAATACGTCTAAGATTGCCAACCACTTCAAACTTCTCAATCTCTACTGCAACTGAATAAGGAATCTCATCACCGAGCAACCTGAATATTTTCTCACGTACTAGCTCTGCGGCTAAAAAACGTTCGTTTTTATCAGTCAACTCATCTTCAGAATAAACGGCCGCTTGTTCAGGTAAATATTTACGTATAGCACTCAATAGCTCATCTAAATGAAGGCTTTTCTTGGCACTGACTGGCACGATTTCTGAAAATGGAAACTCTAAATCAAAGTCTTGAATCAAGGGCAATAAATTACCTTTGTCACCCATCAAGTCGGCTTTATTGACCACTAAAATGGTCGGCGTTTTTTCCGATAAGAGTTGTAATACTTTGCGGTCTGCATCACCTAGTTTCATGGGCTCTATGACAAATAGCACAACATCTACTTCAGTCAACACTTGCGTCACGGTTTTATTTAAACCTTTATTTAGTGCATTGAGATGCTTTTGCTGAAACCCAGGCGTGTCTACAAATAAAAACTGAGTATCTTCAGTCGTATGAATACCCAATAGGCGGTGGCGTGTTGTTTGGGCTTTACGCGAGGTTATTGCCAACTTCATGCCTAAAATATGGTTAAGCAAAGTCGACTTCCCAACGTTAGGTCGGCCAACAATGGCTACCGTGCCACATTTAAATGTAGAAGGTGCTACTAAATCTGCGTCTATTTCTGTCATTTTTACTTGCTATCCAATCTAATTTAGGCAGTGCGGCTTTTTACAAAGCGTATTTTTTCTAATTCTAATAAAGCGAGTTGCGCCGCTTTTTGCTCAGCGATACGTCGGCTAGTACCTTCACCCACCGTACGAATATCCATCTTTTGTATAAAACATTCGACTATAAATACCTGAGCGTGGGCCTCACCGCCAGTGTGCACTACGGCATATTCTGGTACAGCCACTTTTTTGCCTTGCAACAACTCTTGCAACAATGATTTTGGGTCTTTATCGATGACTTTAGGATCAATCGTATTCAGCTTTTCTGCATACAAATGCAGTACTAGGGCTTCAGTGGCAGCAAAACCACCATCTAGATACACAGCACCGATGATTGCTTCAAGTGCATCTGCCAATATAGAAGGTCTGCGCCAGCCGGCACTTTTTAATTCACCTTCACCTAGTTTAAGTGCATCACCTAAATCGAGTGAAATGGCAATTTCACTGATGGTCGCTTCTTTCACAAGCTGTGCACGTAGCCGACTTAAATCACCCTCATCCAATGTTGGAAATCGTTTATAGAGCTGATTGGCAATAATGAAATTAAGCGCACCATCCCCTAAATATTCTAAACGCTCATTATTCTGAGCACTGTAGCTTCTATGGGTCAGCGCTTGCGTCAGCAGATTAGTTTCTACAAACTTATAGGTAAGACGCCTTATTAAAGCCTGCTGAGTCATTAGAGGTGAAATTCAGAATGCATGATGTTACTGAGGGTTAATTGGCACTAGAGAAATCAATTAAAATGCTGATGTTGCCAAAAAGAGGTTTAATCACTTGATACTCAACTGACGCAACTGTTTCACCCGCACTATTTTTTTCAATCGTCAGATCAGTGCCCGTCACAACCGTTACATAACTGGTATTAGCGCGTCTATCAAATGAATCCTGAATTTCTTTTTTACTCATGCTACTTAATGGCTCTTTATTTAGGGAAGCAAGTACTGTTTTAACTGAGTAATATTCTTGATAAGCTGGGAAAACCTTCATCGCAATAAGCGCTACAAATACTAGTGCCGCAGCCACAAACATCACACCGAGCATAGTTGCACCGGCTTGTTTTTTGAGACTATATTTTTGTTTAGTTTGGTGATGACGCATCATTTTCTCCATTCTTGATAGTTGAACAGTTATGTCTACTAATGTATAGCATTGCCTATTCTAGAACTCTGATCAAAATTCATCCAGATAAAAAAGGCTTTACCCACCAAGTTTTTCTCTGGCACAAATCCCCAGACTCGGCTATCTGAACTGTCATCACGATTATCACCCATCGCTAAATAATGTCCAGCGGGAACGACCACTTCCTCGTCATTGGCAAACTTAGCACCTATAGCATCAGCGTCATAGTTACCCACCCACTCATTAATCAAAATATCGTGTTGCACCTTACCTAATTGTTCACGATATTGCTTTGCCGTCACCATATTTAACCCTGGTTTCACATAGGTATAATCACCTACATTATTCACATCGAGTAACTTACCATTAATAATCAATCGCTTATCCATATAACGAATTTTATCGCCAGGCAATCCTACTACCCGTTTAATATAATCCACAGAGGGCTCTGGTGGGTAATGGAATACGAACACATCCCCTCGACTGGGTTGATTCATTTCAAAAAAAGTATTGTTTAAAATAGGTACGCGCAAACCATAGGTAAATTTATTGACCAAGATATAATCCCCAGCCAACAACGTAGGCATCATAGAACCTGATGGGATTTTGAAAGGCTCAACAATAAAAGATCGGACAAAAAATACCAACAAGATGACTGGGAAAAAACTTTTCGCATATTCCACTAACACTGGCTCAGGGGCATCAACAGCACGTTTTTTACTTAACAGCAAACTGTCTAGCATCCAAATAAAGCCTGTGACCACCAATATAGCCACCATGAATAGTGCGAAATACATTATTTATCCTCTACTCGTAAAATAGCCAAGAACGCTTCTTGTGGAATTTCAACATTACCCACTTGTTTCATGCGTTTTTTACCTTCTTTTTGCTTATCTAATAATTTACGCTTACGTGAAACGTCACCACCATAACATTTAGCGATCACGTTTTTACGCATCGCTTTGACAGTTTCACGGGCAATAATGTTAGCGCCAATAGACGCTTGAATAGCCACATCAAACATTTGGCGCGGGATTAACTCGCGCATTTTGGCCGCCACTTCACGGCCTCTATGCACACTATTAGCGCGATGTACAATCATACTAAGCGCATCCACTTTCTCACCATTCACCATGATATCGAGCTTCACTAAATCAGCTGCGCGGAATTCTAAAAACTCATAATCCATCGAAGCATAGCCACGGGACACTGATTTTAATTTATCAAAAAAGTCTAACACCACTTCATTAAGTGGCATTTCATAGCTCAACATCACTTGCCGGCCCATGTACTGCATATTTTTCTGTATGCCACGCTTGTTATTACATAAGGTCATCACCGGGCCCACATAATCTTGTGGCATCAATAAATTCACATTAATGACTGGTTCACGCGTTTCTTCCACGCGTGAAGTTTCTGGCAAGCGTGATGGATTTTCAATTTGTACGACACTGCCATCTTTTAATAGCAATTCATAAACCACGGTAGGTGCGGTAGTAATTAAATCCATATCGTACTCACGCTCTAAGCGCTCTTGCACGATCTCCATATGCAGCAAACCTAAGAAGCCGCATCTAAAGCCAAAACCTAATGCCGTTGAATTTTCTGGTTCAAATAATAGCGAAGCATCATTCAAACTGAGCTTTTCAAGCGCCGTACGCAACGCTTCAAACTGATTAGACTCCACTGGGTATAGGCCAGCGAACACTTGCGGTTTAACTTCTTTAAAACCAGCCAAAGGTTCAGCGGCTGGCTTATTCACCAAGGTAACGGTGTCGCCCACCTTAGCACTAGCGAGCTCTTTAATGCCTGCAATAATAAATCCCACCTCGCCTGCTGACAGTGAGGTTTTTTGTAATGACTTAGGTGTAAACACCCCCACTTGCTCACACAGAAATTCTGTATGTGTCGCCATTAAGCGTATTTTATCTTTTGGCTTTAACACACCATCAATCACACGCACCAACATGACTACGCCGACGTAGTTATCAAACCACGCATCAATCACTAACGCTTTTAGAGGCCCGTCAATGTTGCCTTGCGGTGGTGGCACTTTAGCAATCACTGCCTCCAATACATCGCGTACACCTAAACCCGTTTTGGCTGAACAACGCACTGCATCACTTGCATCAATGCCAATCACATCTTCAATTTCTTGAATCACGCGTTCTGGGTCAGCGGAAGGCAAATCAATTTTATTCAGTACAGCAGTCACTTCTACGCCTAAATCTAACGCCGTATAGCAATTAGCCACACTCTGCGCTTCAACACCTTGGCTGGCATCGACAACCAACAATGCGCCCTCGCAAGCAGAAAGTGAGCGTGAAACTTCATAACTAAAATCCACATGGCCAGGTGTATCAATCAAATTTAATTGATAAATTTGACCATCATCAGCCTTGTATGCCAACGCTGCCGTTTGCGCCTTAATGGTAATGCCGCGCTCGCGCTCGATATCCATAGAGTCAAGCACTTGCGCTTCCATTTCACGGTCAGCCAAGCCGCCACACAGATGAATAATACGATCAGCCAAGGTAGATTTACCATGATCGATATGGGCAATAATAGAGAAGTTACGAATATTTTTCATTTAGTCTTTTAAGCTTTTATACAAACAAACAAGGCGCCATAAGCGCCTTTTCACAATAGGCGTGATTTTACAACAAATGCTTGATTAGTTTGTAATTAATTGCTTAAAAAGCTTATTGTTGTATTATCAACATCATGATTAACCGCAATGTCTGAACCTATTTTGCATAACACCCTACGCATCGCCACATTCAATATTCATAAAGGCTACACCCATTTTAACGCGCGTTTTGCTTTGCATCTACAACGCGAGATGCTGAGAAAATTGCAGGCTGATGTCATTTTCTTGCAGGAAGTGCAAGAAATGCATGCCCAACATGCCAGCCGTTTTCTAACACTTGCCACCTCAGGGCAAATGGAGTTTTTAGCTGATACAGTTTGGCCCGACTATGCCTATGGCAAAAATTCCGTATACCCTGCCGGCCACCACGGCAACGCTTTACTTTCAAAGTTTCCGATTATTCGCAGTAACAACCAAGATATTTCGGCACACAGTAGCGAACAGCGTGGCATGCTACATAGTGAAATTAACATACCTAATTGGGATTTGCCCCTACATACAATTTGCCTGCATCTTGGTTTATTTGCAAAATGGCGACGTCAACAATTGCAAGCGGTATCGGCGTACATTCAAAAGCATGTGCCAGCAAATTCGCCACTCATTATCGCCGGGGATTTTAACGATTGGGGCATGCGCACTAGCCGGAATTTTGCTGATCAATTAGCACTAAAAGAAGTGTTTGAACATCGCACTGGCAAACCGGCACGTAGTTTCCCGTCATGGCTACCGATGCTGAGGTTGGATCGCATTTATGTACGAGGCTTTAATATTAGTGATGTCGATGTACACTCAGGGCCACAATTCGTTAAAATATCTGACCATGCAATTCTCACAGCGACACTCACAAAGATATGATTAATTTTATTGGCGGCAATCAAATTCAGTTATTGCGTAATGGCGTAGAGTATTTCCCAGCGCTAGAATCTGCCATTGACGGTGCCGCCCACGAGATTTATATACAAAGCTATATTTTTCAAGAAGATGCTGTTGGAACGCGGATTGGAAAAGCATTAATGCGCGCCGCCCATCGGGGGGTGATTGTTAACCTATTACTGGATGGCTTTGGCTGTAAAGATTTAGCAAAAGATTATATTAAAACCCTAGAATCTACAGGGGTTCGGGTGATATTTTACCGCCCCAAGATATCTCCCTGGTCTTTCAAAAAGAACCAGTTACGACGCTTGCATCATAAAGTCATCATCATCGACAATAAGCTAGCCTTTGTAGGGGGCATCAACATTATCGATGATTTCAACGTTCCCAATGAAAAGCCTAATAATGTGCCGCCACGTATTGATTATGCAGTGAAAATTGAAGGTGACTTACTGCCCGTTATCATCGCTCGCGTGCACAGTCTTTGGCGACGTATGGCTTGGCCACATACATTCACTGTATTAGCAAGCAATACCGCTGAATCTAATACCGTGGTAGACAAACAACAATCTAGAATAGGCCTAGAAGCTGCATTTGTCTTACGTGATAACGTGCTACATAGACACGACATCGAAGATGCCTACTTAGAGGCTATTCAAACGGCGCAATCAGAAATCATCATCGCCAATGCTTACTTTGTACCAGGTAGAAAATTTCGTAGAGCTTTATTAGATGCCACTAAACGTGGTGTGAAAGTAAAACTATTACTACAGGGCCGCATGGAATATTTTTTAATGTTTGCTACCCATGCTTTCTATAGTGAATTTTTAAGGAATGGCATTGAAATTTACGAATACCGTAAAAGCTTTATGCACAGCAAAGTCGCGGTCATTGATAGCTACTGGTCGACTGTAGGCTCTTCTAATATTGACCCGTTTAGCTTATTGCTTGCGCGTGAGGCAAATGTGTTAGTAAAAGATGGTACGTTTTCTAGTGCATTGCGCACAGACATTCTCGCATCCATGCAAGCGGGTGCTATTTATATTGCCCCACAAGAGTGGATAAATGGCAATCTGATTAAACGCACCGCCTCATGGCTTGCCTTCGGTGTAGTCCGACTATTTTTAGGCTTTATTGGACTATCCAACAAGCATTAACAACTATTTAGTGACTTTTATTGGCACGTATAGCGTGTTCTCACCACGCTGCACAAGCACAGCGACGGTTTTACCCATCGCAACAGCATTAATCTGTTTATTAAACTGCTCTACACTTTGAGACTCACTGTTGTTTAAGCCTAATATCACATCGCCACGACGGATACCCGCTTGAGCAGCCCCACCAACACTTTCTAGCACCAATAAACCATTTTTACCGTTCAACTTTTTCTTTTGTGCAGCCGTCAGTTCTCTGAGGGTTAACCCAATTTTATTCGCTTCCGCTTTAGGCACAGCTTTGTTATTTTGTGCAATTTCAACCGAATCTGTCGGCATTTCACCCACACCAATATTCAATATTTTTGCGCTACCCTTACGCAAAATTTCAACTGCCGCCACTTTACCAGGCTTAGTAGCACCGACAGCTCTGGGTAAATCAGATGAAGCCATGATGGCTTTGCCGTCGAACTTAGTAATCACATCACCAGCTTCTAAACCACCTCTATCTGCTGGGCCATTTTTCTCCACCCCTGCTACCAATGCCCCATTGGAGTTTTTCATGCCAAATGACTCAGCCAACTCTTTAGTCAACTCTTGAATAGCAATACCTAACCAGCCACGAGTAATTTTCCCAGAAGCTTTGAGTTGATTAGAAACCTCAATGGCGACATCAATCGGTATCGAAAAAGACAAGCCCATAGAACCACCACTACGGCTGTATATTTGCGAATTAATGCCAACGACTTCACCTGCCAAGTTAAATAAAGGTCCACCAGAGTTACCCGGATTAATCGCTACATCCGTTTGAATAAAAGGTACAAAATTTTCCTGCGGCAAAGCCCTGCCTTTAGCACTGACAATACCGGCAGTCATGGTATTTTCCAGGCCAAAAGGTGAGCCAATCGCGGCCACCCATTCCCCTACTTTTAACTTAGCTGGATCACCAATAATGACTTTTGGTAAACCTGTTGCTTCAATTTTAACAAGCGCAACATCAGTGCGTCTATCAACGCCTATAATTTTGGCTTTAAATTCACGCTTATCCGATAACTTAACAATGACTTCATCGGCTTCATTAACAACATGTGCATTAGTTAAAATATAACCATCACTAGTAATAATAAAACCTGAACCTAAAGATTGTGATTTGTAATCTGGCTGCGGCGAACCACCTTGCCCGGGCATGCCGGGCATGAGAGGGATGCCGAAACGTTTAAAGAACTCTTGCATTTGTTCATCGCCTTCCATCCCAGGAAAAGGCATGCCACCGACATCGGCACGAGTAACTTGCGTCACACTAATATTCACCACTTCAGCGCCATGTTTTTCAGCAAGCTCAGTGAAATCTGGCAAATCTTTTGCATAAACATGCGTGCTAATCGTCGCAATTAAGCTGAATCCAATCGTAGCAATCCATTTTTTCAACATCTATTGACCTCGTTTAACCTTTAGCAAAATCTAATCAGTATTGATATTTGGGGTGGAATTACAATTTTCAAGTCTAGCATCATCAGCAAAACGTAAGATAACCGCCCGATATTCTTGTCGATATGCGAGCCCTGATTGGTCGCGGCCAATTAAGTGGCCTTTAACCCATAAAAACCCTAATATCAAACCTAACGCAGCACCCAACATGACATAGAATTGATTAGTAAAAAAATAATTCGCCCCTAATGCCCCTATCAATAAACCAGCTAATGGCACTATGTATAAAAAGAACGTAGCGTTTAATATCGCTTTTTCATTAATACCCACCACAACACTATCACCTACATTTGCGTTGACTGGATTATCTGCACTAAAAGCATGACTATCATGCCCAAGCAACTTGCCCCATGTAGCATTTCCACAACCACGCTTTTGTCCACATAGTCCGCACGCCGTGCGTCGCTCCAACTCAAGAGTCGCCTGGCCGCCTACTCGGTCCGTAACAATTGCATATTCTTCTATCATGACAACACTTTATTACTTTTTAATGAAATTTAATTTCGCTAGACACTACTTGATAAATACCACTGAATTTGCAATTTGAGCAACTGCCGCTTCTGGCACTTCACCCAATGCAGTAATTTGCAAATAACCTACCACGGCTGAGTGGAAGCTAGTATTACCTACTACAGCACGACCTAATCTAGGCTTCACACCATTTTCCATAGGCTCAATAAATAAAGAGATTGAAGCCAGACCATCAGAAAATATCAAATGACTGACGGGTAAAGATTTACCACGAACCGTCCGTATCATTTGGTCTACCTTAAAATAGCCCAGTGGTAACTCTTTCAACTTCCAGTGTGGGCTCACATGATTGTCAGCCACAGCATTAACTTCGTCTTCCATGACATAATTTTTCTTGCTGTCAATCTTAGGTTTAAACCAGTCTAAATTTGCATTATTAATCAGTCCCAACTGATTAAACGCAATACTCTCTATCATTTCATTCTGATGATTGTACATGACAGACTTCAGTAACAAACCGTACTCAATATCCACCCAAAATTTATAGCTATAACGCAGCTTATCTTTGCCATCTAGAAATAATATCTGTGCTTGTCGATCTGCCACGCGCTCGGTATCACCCATACGCAATACATAGCTGGCTTTAATTGCATCTAAATCCGTGGGTAAAATTGCCGGAAACATATTTTGACCTCGGCGCTTTTCAATCACTATTTTTTCATTTTTAGGATTGTAAATAACGACGTCCGCACCTTGGCTGAGCACTTCTTTAGGAGATCCATCTAATACAACATTTCGAGAAAACTCAAATTGCCCATTAAACAAATGTCGGATTTGCACTGGCTTAGATTGTTGCCCTGACTGACAAACAAAAATTCCTTCATAACTTAAGGCATGGGCAGCCACGGCTGCCTTTTGCAAAACTTGCCATGCATTTTCATCCGTCGCCGCCCGCACGTTTAAGGCAGTCATTGCTAGAAGCAAAATTAAACCAAAACGCTTAAATTTCATATGGCTATCGATAAAACTTACAATTGCAAAAATGAGCATTATTCTGAATAGCTCGCTGACTGAATATAGTAAGAACTAGCTGAAGGCGCCGAGGCTTGATGCGCCATCAAATACTCTGCAGGTATCGCTTGCACTGCTGCGACATTTGTAGCGGCAGTTTGCGGTGTAGCGACTTCAGCAATCACCGGCGTAAGACTATCGCTTACTTGCATCTGCAAGACCATCCAACCCACCACCATAATCCCAGCAAATGATGCGGCGATTGACCAAGTAGCAGGTATTTTGCCATGCGCCTCTACTGATGAGGCCTTTGTTTTAACAACCTTAAGCAAACTAGCATTGGGCGCCAACACTGTAGGTTCAAGATCCAGTTTTGCCATTAAGTTTTGTTTAAAACTAGGGCTCAACACTTGCGTGCCACGCATCACATCACCTATTAAATGATATTGACTCCAAGCTTCCGCTAATGGCCCACTAGACTGTAGCCCGGACATCAAGTGTTCAGCATCTTCTAAGGCAATTTCATTATCGGCTAGAGCAGATATTTGTTCGTTCATGTTCAACTCCAAAATCTCATACGTTGTTTCTTTAAACTACAGCTTATTAATATATACGTTAAATTTTTCACTACCATCTCTTATGGTCTGGTGTATCTAACAGCGGTTTTAACTTAAGTGAAATCATATCGCGAGCCCTAAATATGCGAGAGCGTACAGTGCCTATAGGGCAACCCATCACCGTTGCAATTTCTTCATAACTTAGACCTTCTATCTCGCGCAAGGTAATCGCCGTGCGTAAATCATCAGGCAAGTTAGAGACTGCATCATTCACAGTTTGAGCAATTTGCTTAGTCATTAAAGAAGATTCTGGTGTTTCCATCGTACGCAGTTCATCTGCATCTTCAAAGTTTTCCGCATCTTCTATTTCTACCCCAGTACTTACGCTAGGCCGGCGTCCCATAGACACTAAGTAATTTTTAGCGGTATTAATACCAATACGATATAACCAAGTATAAAAAGCGCTATCGCCTCTAAAATTAGGTAAGGCACGATAAGCTTTAATAAAAGTATCTTGAACGATGTCTTCAATTTCAGCTTGGTCCCGCACCATGCGTGACAGTAAACGTGCCAATTTACGTTGGTATTTATCTACCAGCAAGCCGAAAGCGCGCTTATCGCCACGCTGGGCAAGTAAAACCAATTCATGGTCTATCTCGCGATTTTCAGCTGAATGATTAGCGGTCACTAGGCTCAAATTCCCTGTAGGCTTAGTCTGATGATGAACAAATGCATTAGTATTATTTTCATTGATATTTTTCTGACTCTCGGCAGTATAACCTTGCACTGCGGGTTGCACTAAACTTAGTTGCGTTAATTCTAGCATTTTACCAAGATGCATCATTGTGCGTTCCTCTCCATCATAATAATAAAAACAGTATGTTTATTTACTGGCTTAATTAACTTATTGCTATTGCCTTTTATCAAGACAGCGATACACTCTCATTAGTTCCAGCAATCACTGTCCATTTTCGCAAAGTCTAAAAAAAGAAATTTAACCTAGCATGCAGCAATTTGATGTACTAATCATAGGTAGCGGTCTCGCAGGCTTAACCATTGCGCTACGTACTGCGGCACATAAAAAAGTCTGTTTAGTCAGTAAGCGTAGTATCAACGATAGCGCCAGCGACTGGGCACAAGGCGGTATTGCTGCCGTCCTCAACGATGAAGATTCCATAGAAAACCATGTACAAGACACCTTAATTGCTGGGGGTGGTTTATGTGATGAAGCCGTCACAACCATGGTTGCAGAACATGCAAAAGAGGCCGTTGAATGGCTGATTGAACAAGGCGTTGGTTTTACCCGTGACCATGACAACACTAGCTTTCACTTAACGCGCGAAGGTGGGCATAGCCATCGCCGGATTATTCATGCGGCAGACACCACCGGTCATGCAGTACAAATGACGCTGTCTGAAAAAGTAAAACAGCACCCGAATATCACCGTGATGGAAAATCACATTGCAGTAGACCTCATCACTGCCAGAAAACTAAATGTTAACCATAACCTAGAAACCAAACTTCAACCTGACGACTACAATACAGATGCCAACGCCTGCTTAGGCGCATATGTACTAGATAAAAGTACAGGTAAAGTAATCACGATTGCCGCGCAAAACACCATTTTAGCCACGGGTGGCGCTGGTAAAGTCTATCTTTACACGACCAATCCAGATATTAGTACAGGCGATGGCATTGCCATGGCTTGGCGTGCTGGCTGCCGCGTTGCCAATATGGAATTCATACAATTTCACCCCACTTGTTTATTTCATCCCCATGCCAAATCATTTTTAATTAGCGAGGCGGTGCGTGGTGAAGGTGGCTTATTGAAACTGGCTGACGGTACGCGATTTATGTTTGAGCACGATGAGCGCCTAGAATTAGCTCCTCGCGATGTAGTCGCAAGGGCGATTGACTTTGAAATGAAAAAGCGCGGTTTAGACTGCGTCTATTTAGATATCAGCGATAAACCTTTGTCGTTTATTCAATCACATTTCCCCAATATTTATCAGCGCTGTTTAAGCTTTGGTATCGACATCAGCAAAACGCCGATTCCCGTGGTGCCTGCCGCACATTACACCTGTGGCGGCGTCATGACCGATGATAAAGGTCGCACGGATATTAAAAATTTATATGTTATAGGCGAAAGCGCTTGTACAGGCTTGCACGGGGCTAATCGGCTAGCCAGCAATTCATTACTAGAATGTTTAGTCTTTGGCCAAACTGCGGCAGAAGATATTTTAAGTCAACCCACAAAACCATCACCGCAACTCCCTTATTGGGATGAAAGTCGCGTGACTGATGCCGACGAAGAGGTGTTGATTACCCATACTTGGGATGAGTTGCGCCGCTTTATGTGGAACTACGTCGGCATTGTCCGCACTGACAAGCGTCTAAGTCGTGCCCTGCATCGCATTCATATGCTACGTGACGAAGTAAATGAGTTTTATAGTAACTTTAAAATTAGTAACGATTTAATCGAACTACGTAATTTATTACAGGTGGCCGAATTAATCGTTGAAAGCGCTATTTCGCGCGTTGAAAGTCGCGGGCTACATTACAGTAAAGATCATCCTAATACCGAGTCAGAGCCTATCCCTACCGTACTTGAGCCACTCAACTATTACAGCTTGCTAGACCGCTAATCACCAAGCTGTGTTAAAACTTCGAGTAATATCCAACCTAATAACTAAGCTTTAACATGTTATTGATACGCTTATTTTTTATCTGCCTAAGCCTAGCCATCTCTAGCATTAGTCATGCGGCCGATGCTTATAAAGTCGTCTACGTCTACGATGGTGACACCGTCAAACTGCGACCAGTGCAAAACAATCATGCGCATAATGACTTCAAACTTCGCCTCACTGACATTGATGCGCCTGAACATGATCAAGATTTCGGTTTAAATGCCCGTCTAGCATTAATCAAACTTTGCCAAGGCGATGCTATACGTGTCACTGCAACGCTTGTCGGCACCGATCAATATCAGCGCACACTCGGTCGACTACAATGTAATCAAGTCGATGCAAACCTTTATTTAGTTGCAAATGGATGGGCTTGGCATAGCGCAAAATTTAGTCACGACATCAATCTAGTCAACGCTGCTAGCAAAGCAAAAACGCTGAAACTTGGCCTTTGGGCGAACGACCACCCCATTCCTCCTTGGACTTGGCGGCATACACACCCCCGATAGTGGCGCCTAAAAGCGATCAATATCTAACACTAGCTTTAATCTCAATCTACCGTATAATGCACCCACCCTATGCCAACCAATCAGCGTAGCGGTCCTTACCCTTAATCTTCTTGATGTTCAAATCACCTGAATGATTATTACATTTGCCCTCCTCGATTGGTGTTGCTGTATAAGTAATAGGTCGGCGATAGAAGCTCTGAAAAAGTAATTGAGCGGCATTAAATTGCAAGGCGCAGCGTGTGCAAAATACGAGACAGTACAATAAGTACGGCGAGTATTTCAGCGCAATGTAACGCCGCAGTTAATCCGCACAATGACTAAGGCAGAGCTTCGCTAAACCTAAGCTGGAGCAATACATTGACCATTGAAACAACCCTACCTAACTTTAACGAGTTAGGATTATCCGAAGCCATTTTGCGTGCGATTAATGACGCAGGCTACACCACCCCCACCCCAATTCAAGCTAAAGCCATTCCGCAAGTATTAAGTGGTGGCGATTTACTTGCCGGCGCACAAACTGGCACCGGTAAAACCGCTGGCTTTACTTTACCCATTTTGCATATACTCAACCAAAAGCCATTAGAAAACTTAGGCAAAGGTCGTCCACGTTGCTTAATGTTGACGCCAACGCGTGAACTCGCGGCGCAAATTGAAGAATCTGTAAAAACTTATGGTAAATATTTGCCATTAACTTCAACGGTAATTTTTGGGGGCGTAAACGCTAACCCACAAATTGCGCGTTTGAAAAAGCCGCTCGATATTTTAGTCGCCACCCCAGGTCGCTTGCTTGACCATGCCAATCAAAAAAATGTAGATTTATCTGGCGTAGAAATTTTAGTGCTTGATGAAGCGGACCGCATGTTAGACATGGGCTTTATTCGAGACATTAAAAAAATCCTCGCGATGTTGCCTAAGCAACGTCAAAATTTACTATTTTCAGCCACCTTCTCAGATGAAATAAAAGCTTTAGCCGACGGCCTATTACACAACCCAGGTTTTGTTGAAGTGGCACGTCGCAACACGGCTTCTGAGCTGGTAGAGCAAACCGTACATATGGTGGCACAAAGCCATAAACGTGAACTGATGAGCTACCTGATTAAGCATCACGATTGGAAGCAAGTACTCATATTCACCCGCACCAAACATGGCGCCAACCGCTTAGCCGAAAAACTCATTAAAGATGGTATACAATCCGCCGCGATTCACGGCAACAAAAGCCAAGGGGCACGTACCAAAGCATTGGCGCAATTTAAAGATGGCAGCATGCGCGTATTAGTTGCCACTGATATTGCCGCACGTGGTTTAGACATCGACCAATTACCGCAAGTGGTCAATTTTGAATTACCAAATGTGCCAGAAGATTACGTACACCGTATTGGTCGTACCGGCCGTGCTGGCACTAGCGGTGCTGCCGTATCATTAGTCGATCGTGAAGAATTAAAATTACTCAAAGATATTGAGAAACTCATTAAACGTGAGATTCCAAAAGTACAAGTAGAGGGCTTTACCCCTAGCGCCAACCCAGAGCCTGAAGCGCCGCGTGGTCCACGTCAACCGCATGGTCGCCCACCACGTGGCCATCAGCGTAACGCACAAGCAGCGGGTAATGGTCAACGCACTAACCCTAATGAAGGCAATACCGCTCGAAATGAAGCGCGAAACGCAAGCACTAAGCATTTGTCAGAAGCAGCGCGCCATCAAGCCATGCCCCAACCAGCGTTATTCTCACCCACCAGCACGCATAATGGCAAACGTGGCAACAGTCACGGGGGTAATGCTAGCCGTACCGGTGGCAACCCCAATAGCTTGCATCGTAGCGGTGGACGAGGGCGCTAATTAAATTCACTTTAATCTTTTAGCAAATTAAAAAAATAGATTAAACTTCTAAATATTAAATTTTTACCCACTTACGATTTAGGAAATCCTCATGCAAATTGCAATGAACACAGTAGTAACGATGACTTACGAACTCAAAGATGCTGACGGCAATGTGCTGGAGTCAAGCGCTGATCCAGTAGCCTATTTACATGGCGGCTACGATAATATTTTCCCAAAAGTAGAAGAAGCTATGCATGGCAAAAATATTGGTGACGTGGTAATCGTAGACTTACAACCAGCCGATGCCTTTGGTGAATATGATGAAGAATTAGTACAAATTGAACCTGCTAGCGCTTTCCCTGCCGCTGATTTAAAAGTCGGTATGCAATTTGAAGGTGAAGACGAAACTGGCGAAGTGATTTTATACACCGTCACAGAAATTGCCGATGGCAAAGTGATTGTCGATGGCAATCACCCATGGGCTGGTGAACGCGTGATATTTAGTGCCACTGTTACTGGTGTGCGTGCGGCAAATAAAGAAGAAGTAACGCATCAACACGTACATGGCGCAGGTGGCCATCATCATTAATTGCTATCATTACTAACTAAAGTAATCTACATCAATAAAAAGGCGCTCTATGGTTGAGCGCCTTTTTTTTGGGTTTTCGTCGATTAAGCATGCTTAGCCTTGATTGATTAAGGCTTTCAGTTGATACAACACATCAAGCGCTTGTTTAGGCGTTAAATCATCGGCTTGTATCGCCTCTAATGCACTCAACGCTGGGTGTATCGGCAACTCAGCGGCAGTTTCATTGCTAGTAAACATATCGGGTTGCGCGCTATCCTGCACCACATTATTACGCTCTAGCTGCACCAGTTTTCGCTTAGCAGCGGCCACTACTGATTTCGGAATGCCTGCCAACTGCGCCACTTGTAAACCGTAGCTTTGGTTGGCCGCGCCCTCTTCTACCTTATGCATAAACACAATAGATTTATTTTGTTCGGACCCATGCTCTATGGCATCTAAGTGCACATTAGCTGCCTGTTTAAATTCATCGACAATGCGGGTGAGTTCAAAATAATGAGTGGCAAATAAAGTATAACTGCGATTTTTTTCTAGCAGTTGCTTAGCCACCGCCCAAGCTAAACTCAAGCCATCAAAAGTTGAAGTGCCTCGACCAATCTCATCCAACAACACCAAACTTTTATCGGTGGCGTTATGCAAAATATTAGCGGTTTCCGTCATCTCCACCATAAAGGTAGAACGGCCACCGGCCAAGTCATCCGAGGCGCCAATGCGCGTCATAATGCGGTCTATCTCGCCTATCTTTGCCGTGTTAGCCGGCACAAAGCAGCCACAATGCGCCAATAAAACGATGAGCGCAGTTTGCCGCATAAAGGTCGATTTACCACCCATATTCGGCCCGGTAATCAGCAGCAACTGGCGATACGGGTTTAACAACACGTCATTGGCGATAAACGGCTGGCCTGAGGTGGCAACCGTAATTTGCTCAACCACGGGGTGACGTCCCGCCACAATATGGATGCCCGATTCCGTGCTAAATTCTGGGGCTACGTATTTTAAGGTGTCCGCACGCTCAGCAAAGCAAGCCAACACATCTAGACCAGCGACTGCGTTTGCATTGGTTTGCAACGGCGCTATAAAAGGCAGTAGTTGATTGAGCACTTGCTCATACAGCATTTTTTCACGCGCCAAAGCACGGTCATTGGCACTCAATACTTTATCTTCAAATGCCTTTAATTCTGGGGTAATAAATCGCTCTACATTTTTCAAGGTTTGGCGACGTCTATACTCAGCAGGCGCACTTTCGGCTTGTATGCGGCTCATCTCGATATAAAAGCCATGCACACTGTTGTACTCTACTTTGAGGTTGGTAATGCCGGTACGGGCTTTTTCGGCCGCTTCAAACTGCAGTAAAAATTCACCATGATTATTTTGCAAGGCGCGTAATTCATCTAGCTCGGCATCATAACCATCAGCAATCACACCACCCTCGCGCAACACCACACTCGGTTCTGGCCTAATCGCGCAGCTTAACAACGTCACCACTTCGTGCGGCGCTTGAAGATGGGTCGCCAAAGTTTGCAACATGCCAGTCTGCATGCCTTGTAGCTGATTTTGTAATAAAGGCAGTTGCTGTAAGCTCATCAGCAAGCCAGATAAATCGCGTGGCCGTGCCGTTTTTAACGCAATGCGGGCCGTGATGCGCTCAATATCCCCTATGGCTTTAAATGGTGTATTGAGATTAGCGTAATGGCTATGTTGCATAAGCTCAGCCACGGCTTCATGACGGGCAATCACCGCATGACGATCACGTAGTGGATGATGCAACCAATGGCGCAATAAGCGTGAACCCATGGCTGTTTGGGTGGTATTGAGCAGTGAATATAGCGTAGGTGCAGTTTCACCACGTAAGGTCAGATCAATTTCTAAATTACGGCGCGTGGCCGCATCTAGCTGAATATAAGCACTGGTAGTTTCTACCGTTAAAGCATTGATATGAGGCAAGGTGGTGCGCTGGGTATGCTTCACATAATCGAGCAAGGCGCCTGCCGCACAAATGGCGACTTTAAGGCCAGCACAGCCAAAGCCATTCAGGTCGTAAGTATTGAGTTGTTTAGTGAGCGTATTAAAAGCCGATTCAAAATCAAACTGCCAAGGGCTTAAGCGTTTTTTTGCAACCTTATTACTCGCTAAAGCCGCATGCTGAAAATCATCAGCCAGTAAAATTTCACTGGGCGAAATGCGTTCTAATTCTTGCCCCAGCATGCCGATGGCAATTTCACTTAATATAAAAGTGCCTGCCGCCAAGTTTAAACGGGCCAAGCCTATTAAGCCATCTGCCTGAAAAATACTTAACAGCTGATTATCGCGTGACTCGTCCAGCAAAGCGGTATCAGTCAGTGTACCGGGCGTTAAAATGCGCGCCACTTGTCGCTCAACTGGGCCTTTGCTGGTAGCGGGGTCACCGATTTGCTCGCAAATCGCCACCGCCTCGCCCAGCTTGGCAAGCTTGGCTAAGTAGCCTTCTGCCGCATGGTAGGGCACACCGGCCATCTTAATCGGCTGGCCATTACTGCTGCCTCGTTGTGTGAGAGTGATGCCTAGTAAGCGCGAGGCTTTTTCAGCATCTTCAAAAAACAGTTCGTAAAAGTCCCCCATACGGTAAAACAGCAACATGTCTGGGTGTTGTGCTTTAAGGCCTAAATACTGGCGCATCATAGGGGTGTGATTATCAAAAACCCCAGATATATTAGCTATCTTATTGTTTTCTTGTATTTTTTTCATTATAGCTATAAAAAATGTAAGCTCAAGTGAGCCCATTCAAACTCACTTAAACTCATGTTAACCCACATTTATGTAACCCAATAGTAGCCCAATGTACTTTTAAGTAAATTAAATGCATAATTGGGCTACATCCATAATCATTTTATTAAGGATATATTCTACCTATGAAAACGACTCTCAACCAAAACATTGTTTTAAAGCTTACCCTAGACAAAAAGCCTTGCGCCATCAAGGATAGCAAACTTGAATATACAGATAACCCAAGTGGTGTGCCTTATATTCTATTTGATGATCATAGGGATGCAGTCACAGGATTTGGAGTCAAGGTAGCCAAAACCAAAAAAACTTACATCATTCAACGAAGAGTGCCTGGTGGGAAGGTAATTAAAGCCAAAGTTGGTAATGTTTCAGACTTTAACAATATTGATATGGCACGTGATAAAGCGCGTAGCCTAGTACAAGTAGCTAAAGACACAGGCCAAAATCCGAATACAATTGAGCGGAAAAAACTCGCCAGCGAAATCACACTATCAGAGGCATTCTCTCAATACCGGGAGCACTTACTTGGGCGCCCAAAACCGGCAAAACAAAATACACTAACAGTATTTGACAGGTCAGTCTGTAAGTTCAGCGCATGGAAAAACAGAAGAGTCAAAGATCTATCTGGCCACGAAATATCACAAATGTTTGACAGCATTGCCGCAACTGCACGCACAACAGCAGAGCAAACTTTCCGATGGTCTAATGTAGCTGTTAACTATGCCATTCAACTTGAAGTTCACGATGCTGCATCTCAACAACGGAACCCAAGTCTGACATACAACCCTTTCTCAATTCTTAAACTCAATCAAAAATATCGCACCCGCTCACAGCTTGAAGCCTCATACAAAGCTAAAGGCGTTAGAAAACCACTATCAATTCATGAAACGATGGGGCCTTGGCTAAATGCCATCAATAATCGTCGCAAGAACAATCGCACAGGCTGTGATTATTTATTTTTATCAACCTTGTGGGGCAGTAGAAAAAATGAAGGCGCCGACCTTAAATGGCGACATTTGATTTCGGATGACGAAACCGCAATATCCTCCTACGTTGATTTATATGCCAGAACCGTATACTTTAGAGATACAAAAAACGGTGAAGACCATGAACTCCCACTAACGGATGCTGCTTACGAATTGCTTTTGCAGAGAAAAAGCTTAATTAAAAAAGACAAAAACTCCAAATGGATTTTTCCCGCAGAGTCTAAATTTTCTAAAACTGGCCATTACAGCGATTCAAGTTCACTGATTAGCTATGTCTGTGAAGATGCAAAGATTAAAAAAATCGGCATGCACGACCTGAGAAGAACGATGGGTAGAATTGCTGAAGAGCTAACATCTTACGCAATGGTAAAACGCGTTCTCAATCACAGCAATCTGAGCGACCCAACATCACGTTACACTGAAACTGAATGGAAAAGGCTCAAGGAAGTGATGCAACGTATTGAATTACACATTTTGGCCACGTCTCCTATTGTTTTCAATATGCTATTAGTGCCAAAATACACCATGATGCAAACTGACCAATCTTAGATAAGTTTATCAAATGAACGTTAATTTACTTGAGCACTTACAAATTGTAAGAGAAATTTCCAGCCTGCCAGATGACGCAATTGTGAGCGCAGAACTTGCCGCTTTGTTTCTGGGTACCAGCCCAAAAACCTTGGCCAGATTACGCCAAAGCAACGATGGGCCACCTTATACCCAATACCCTCAAGCAAGTTCCAAAGCTAGAAATCAGATTATTAATTACATCATGCGTAATTTACGTGAATGGCGAAATAAACATATTGTCACCTCCACTATGGATGCCGCTGTTAAACGTGGCATGGCGTTTTCCAGAGTGAATGACCTAGTCATACCCCAACCGTTTTGGAGTTCCAATGATGAAATAATCAATCATGCGTTTTGTTTAACCATTGAAGAGTTTTCTGCACTCATTCG
>JAIPCR010000097.1 GCA_021738125.1 Sulfuritalea sp. | reverse complement strand
GGCGCGTCAAGGAACTTCCTCAAGGTTGTATCTATGGCGGATAATGATTTTGTTTGGATGATTGGTGATGATGATTTGTTGTTGGTAGATTCAATAACTAGATTGAATAAGATATTGATTGAACATCCATCGGTGGATTTTATATATGTTAATTCATTTCATTTGGGTACCGAATATTTGAATGATTTCCCATCCCCTTTTGATATTAATAACTTACCAAATAATATGGATCGTTTTTCACAATTTACTGAAGAACGAGAAATGCCATTTTTTGATTTAATTAATCCGGATGTTTCCTTTGATTTTTTGGGGGGGATTTTTTTGTCGGTTTTTAGAAAAAAGAATTGGGATGATAATGTTGACGCTTTAGATAAAAACGCAATTCATGATAATCGTATATTTTCACATTTTGATAATACATTCCCACATTTGAAAATATATGCTCGGGCGTTTTCAACTTCAAAGGCATACTTTAATGCAAATCCTCTGAACGTTTGCTTAAGTGGCGCGCGCGAATGGATTCCGATGGGTTCGCTTGTGATGAGTATTCGCCTTGTAGAGGCTCTGAAGGAATATAAAAGAAATGGACTTCCATATTTGCAATATATATATTGCAAAAACTATGCGCTTAGTAACTGTATACCCGATTTTGTGAATATTATTATAAATAAAAAAACATCTGGGTATAATTACATTAATTTGTTTAAATTGTCCCTCGAATACTGCTGGTATCCTAATTTCTATTTATCTGTTTTTTATTTTATTGTAAGACGAATTCGTAAAGTATTTCGTCATTCATTCAAATATTGCACCGATAAAATTTCTTTCTTATTTACTAATAAAATATAATGGAATTATTTATGATTGAAAGTACTCTTAGGCAACAAATATTGGCTTTGGTTGAGCAATATAGCGTTTTAAAGTATGAAAAAAGACCGTTCTTAGCAGGAACAGACATAGTTCCACCATCTGGCAAAGTGCTTGGTTCACAAGAATTGAAAAATATGGTGGAAGCATCATTAGATGGTTGGTTAACTGCTGGGCGCTTCAATAGTGCGTTTGAAAAGCGCTTAGCAGAATATCTAAATGTTAAATTTCTTATCACCACTAACTCTGGCTCCTCAGCAAATTTACTCGCCTTTGCTACGCTAACTTCACCTCAACTAGGTGATCGCGCCATTAAATCGGGCGATGAAGTCATTAGTGTTGCGGCTGGTTTCCCTACCACGGTCAACCCGATTCTACAGTTTGGTGCAGTACCTGTATTTGTCGATATTGATTTAGCTTCGCATAATATTGATGCTGACAAGATTGAAGCGGCAATCAGCCCTAAGACTAAAGCTATTATGCTTGCACACTCATTGGGCAATCCGTTTAACATCAAAGTGGTGATGGATATCTGCCGCAAACACAGCCTGTGGTTGATTGAAGATAACTGCGATGCGTTAGGCTCTCGCTACAATGGTCAACTCACTGGTACCTTTGGCGATATTGGCACCTTAAGTTTTTACCCAGCACACCATATCACCATGGGTGAGGGTGGTGCAGTATTTACCAATAATCATGAACTGAAACTCATTGCTGAATCTTTCCGTGATTGGGGGCGAGATTGCTACTGCGCGCCAGGTAAAGATAACACTTGCGGCAAACGTTTCTGCTGGAAGTTAGGAAATCTGCCAGAAGGCTATGATCATAAATACACCTATTCCCATTTAGGCTACAACTTAAAAATTACCGATATGCAAGCAGCATGTGGGCTAGCGCAAATGGATAAGCTCGATGGCTTTGTCCAAGCTCGTAAAGATAACTTTGCTTATCTTAGGAATAGACTGGCTTCATGTGAAGAGTTTTTGATCCTGCCTGAAGCTACCCCTAATAGCGACCCTTCATGGTTTGGTTTTTTAATGACCATTCGTCCCGAAGCAGATGTTCGTAGAGTAGATTTAATTAACTATCTAGATCAAAATAAAATTGGCACACGTTTGCTATTTGCTGGCAACCTAACTCGCCAACCTTATATGCTGGGCCGTAACTTTAGAATCAGTGGCGACCTCAATAATACTGACTTAGTGATGAACAACAGCTTCTGGGTCGGTGTGTATCCAGGACTAAGTGAAGAAATGTTAAGTTTTATTGCAGACAAGATTGAATCGTTCTTTGGTGTAAATTTCTAGTCAATTGAGCCATTAGGATTTTCATTGAAAGCTGCTGACGCACTCACCAAATTTCTTATCGCCCACCAAGTGCAAACGTGTTTTGAATTAGTGGGAGGCATGATTACGCACTTGTTGGATAGCTTTGCTTCATCAGGACAGTTTAATATCATCTCGATGCATCATGAGCAATCAGCGGCCTTTGCTGCAGAGGGTGTCGCCAGACAAACCAGAGGTAAAACCATAGCAGTTGCAATGGGCACCAGTGGCCCTGGTGCAACTAATTTGCTTACAGGTATCGGCAGTTGGTGGTTTGACTCTGTTCCTTGTTTGTTCATCACCGGCCAAGTAAATACTAGTGAACTCAAGGGGGATCGTGCCATCAGGCAGCAAGGTTTTCAGGAATTAGATATTGTTGAAGTTGCAAGCTCACTTACTAAGTATGCCATGAGAGTGGATTGCGTTGATGACTTGCTTCCAACTTTGCATCAAGCTTTATCTTTAGCATTAAGTGGAAGACAGGGTCCTGTGCTATTAGATATCCCAAATGATATTCAACGCGCTGACATTCCAGAGGACGTTCTGGAACGATGGTTGAATATGCCATTAGCCATTAGCACTCACACAGAAATTAGTGACAATAACCTGAAGCAATTGCAGGCGATGTGTCAAAAAGCGCAGCGACCTCTTGTTTGTATTGGTGGTGGTGCGCGTTGGGCGGATTCAATGGAGCAGTGGCTAATAGTGGCTGATGCACTTGGTATTCCCTATGTTTCTACACTTATGGGACATGAGCGCGTGGTTGCACGTAATAGTTATTTCAACATGATCGGTAGCTACGGCAATCGTGAGGCTAACTGGGCTGTGCAGAACTCTGATTTACTGCTTGTCATTGGAGCTCGACTTGATGTTCGCCAAACTGGCGCACATGCAGATGACTTTGCGCGCCAGGCGCGTGTTATCCAGATTGATATTGACCCCAATCAGTTAAATAATCGTGTACAGGCGGATCTGAATATATGTGCAAGCGCGGAAAGTTTTTTTGACGCATGGACACTGCAAGCAGACACATTTCCAAGTTTAGATAAAACATGGCTCACAGAGCTTTCAAAAAAACGCGACCAAGCACAGTGTGACGAGTATGCAGACTGGGTCTTTAGTCCCAGTGAGATTTTTAAGAAACTAAATCATCATTTAGCTGACACCCCAGTGGAGTATGTGTGTGATGTAGGTAATCACCAGATGTGGGCGGCTCAGAGTTTGCGTCTTTCACCTAATCAGGCTGTTCATTACAGTGGAGGTATGGGGGCAATGGGATTTGCCTTACCTACTGCATTGGGTATTGCAATTCAATCCCAGGCAAAGGTGTTAGTGATAACCGGTGACGGTAGCCTCCAAATCAACATTCAAGAATTGGATACACTGAATCGCTTAGGTTTGGATCTAACTATTATTGTGATGAATAATTCCGTATTGGGCATGGTCAAGAATTTCCAGGATATGTATTTTGATGGGCGAGATCAATCCACTAAAAAAGGTTACAGCAGCCCTTCATTCACTAATATTGCAAAAGCTTACGGCATTGATGCGCATCGTGTGACTAGCATTTTGGATATGGATAAAGCATTAAATTTGGTTTCTAATCACAAAGGCCCGTTACTTATTGAGATTATAATGGACGGAGCAACAGAATGTCGCCCCCGTTTAGCGTTCGGTTCAAAGTTGGATGAACAGTTTCCTAAGTTGGAAACCTAAATGATGCGAATCGCTATACTAGGCGCAACTAGTCAAATTGCTAAAGACTTAATTATTTCTTTTTCCGCTGAGGCAGACAAGTATCTTCACTTGTTTGCGCGGCGCCCAAATGAGGTCACCAGATGGTTAAAAGAAATTGGGTTGTCAGAACGATATTTGGTTGATGATTATGCTGTTTTCGGTACACAAGAGTTTGATACCATTCTAAATTTTGTCGGTGTTGGTAACCCTGCTCAAGCTGCTGCTATGGGGGCGTCGATTTTTGATATAACGTTGCAATATGACGAATTAGCGCTTAACTATATTCGCCAATACCCAGAGTGCCGCTATATTTTTTTAAGTAGCGGAGCTGCTTATGGTTCGAGTTTTGATGCACCGGTTGATGCTGATACAAAGGCGATAATCTCTATCAATAACCTGCAACCACAAGACTGGTATGCCGTTGCTAAGCTCCATGCTGAATGCCGTCATAGAACGCTGGTGCATCTGCCGATTGTAGACATAAGAGTATTCAACTATTTTAGCCACACTCAGGATATGGAAGCAAGGTTTTTGATCACCGATATTGTACGTGCTATTCGTGACAGAATAGTACTAAAGACCTCTGCAGATTATATGGTGCGAGACTTTATCGGACCAGATGATTTCCATCAATTGGTAAGCGCGATATTAAGTTCGCCTGCCACCAATAATGTAGTTGATTGCTACAGCAAAGCACCTATAGACAAACTCACGTTATTGGAGGCGATGCAAGCGCATTTTGGCTTGCAGTATGAGGTAATGCAAATCTCCACTGGAGTAAATGCGACTGGAAGTAAGCCGTATTATTACTCATTAAACACAAGCGCTGCGAGTTTCGGGTACCATCCAAGATTCACATCCTTGAAAGGTGTATTAAAAGAGATGGATCTAGCTCGCCAGTCCCTAGTTAAAACTCACAATGATGTGAAAATCTTCATTTGAGTTATTTGAAATATAAATCAATATTATTATTTACTATTAAATCTATTGGAAATTATATGAGTACTAATTTTGCAACAAAGGCTTTTTTTGGCAAAAAAGTTTTCATTACAGGTCACACAGGCTTCAAAGGTTCTTGGCTCGCATTTCTATTAAATGAGATGGGCGCCCATGTGATGGGGTTTGCCTTGCCACCTGCAACTGCCATGAATCATTTTGATTTATTAGGGCTAGATAAAAAAATTAAGCATGTAGTTGGGGATATCCGTGATGCATCACTACTTGCTAATACGCTAAATGAATTTCAGCCAGAGTTTGTTTTTCATCTAGCTGCGCAGGCCTTAGTCAGACCCTCTTATGATGACCCTGCCGCTACTTTCTCAACCAATGTGATTGGTTCCGTTAATTTGTTAGATGCAGTACATCAATGCAAGTCGGTTCGATCGTTGGTCTATATTACTTCTGACAAGTGTTATGAAAATGTTGAGTGGATTTGGGGTTATCGAGAAAATGATCAGTTGGGCGGTCGTGATCCTTATAGTGCATCTAAAGCTGCCGCTGAGATTGTATTTTCATCTTATGCGCGCTCATTTTTCGAGCAGCGCCCTTCATTAGGGGCAGCCACAACAAGGGCGGGCAATGTGATTGGTGGTGGGGACTGGGCTGTGGACCGTATTATTCCTGACTGTATTCGTGCTATTGAAGCGGGCGAACCCATTCGTTTACGCAACCCTGGCGCAACTCGCCCTTGGCAGCATGTGTTGGAGCCGCTTACAGGTTATTTATTATTGGCAGCTCGTTTATACGAGGAGCCGCAACGCTGGCGAGGGTCATGGAACTTTGGCCCATCCACCCATGAAGTACGAACAGTGCAAAATGTGGCAGAGGTGATTATTGGGCATTTGGGTAAGGGCCATATTGAAATTGTTGAATCTAAAACACAGCTGCATGAGGCACGCTTGCTTCAGTTAAATTGTGATAAAGCTCATCAGCTGTTGGGTTGGTACCCGCGCTGGCATGTGGAGCAGACTTTGGAGGCAACCGCACTTTGGTATAAAGCTATTATGAATGGCGGCAGTGCGGAGCAGATTTCACGGACACAAATTCAAACTTTTTTTCCGGAGCTAATATGATAGACGGAGTTGTATTGACCCCATTGAGGCAGATTTTTGATGAGCGCGGCAAAGTCATGCACATGCTAAGGGAGGATTCGCCGGTATTTTCGAGGTTCGGGGAAATTTATTTTTCATACACTCATCCTGGTGTAGTCAAGGCTTGGCACTTGCATAAGGCAACGACTTTAAACTATGCGGTGATATATGGGCAAATCAAATTTGTTTTATACGATGATCGTCCAGAAAGTTCAACGCGCGGTGAAATTCAGGAGTTTTTTATTTCACCGGAAAACTATATGCTGATAACAGTTCCACCTATGATTTGGAATGGTTTCAAAAGCGTTGGTAGTACAGCATCGATTGTTGCTAACTGTACTGACTTACCCCATAGCCCGAATGAGCTTCAACGTCGATCGCCAAGCGACCCTGGCATTCCTTATGATTGGGCGCTAGAGCATCGTTAACATTTTTTAAAGGTATTGTTTATGAAAGTAATTCTCTTGGCTGGTGGTTTTGGTACACGTTTAGCTGAATACACCGATGTGATACCCAAGCCAATGGTTCCAGTGGGCGGCAAGCCGATTCTTTGGCATATTATGCAAACCTATGCGCGCTTTGGGCACAAAGATTTTTATGTGGCCTTGGGTTACAAGGCAGAAGTCATTAAAGAGTATTTTCTTAATTATCGTGCGCTTAATTCTAACTTTACGGTGGATCTTGCCTCTGGCAATGTAACGCCTCACCATGTTGATCCTGTTGATTGGAAAGTAACCTTGGTGAATACCGGAGATGCATCCATGACGGGTGGCCGTGTAAAGCGCATGCAATCTTTTATTGGCAATGAAACCTGCA
>JAIPCR010000096.1 GCA_021738125.1 Sulfuritalea sp. | reverse complement strand
ATCATCAACGGTAATTTTTTCTAACTCAAACAAATTCAACAAAATAGAACGGTGTTTTTTTGGCATAAAATGACCAGCATCTGTGACGATGCTTCGCAATTCATCCATAGTCAGTGATTGGGTGCTTTCTTCAAAGTTATCACGTATTTTCAGTAGACTTAGTAAACCACCTACAAACAGATTAATGAACCATACGGCGGGGTATAGAACCTTAAGTAAAGGATAAAGGATGTAGCTGCAAAAAATCCCCAGTTTTT
This sequence comes from Sulfuritalea sp., assembly GCA_021738125.1. GTDB lineage: Bacteria > Pseudomonadota > Gammaproteobacteria > Burkholderiales > Methylophilaceae > Methylotenera. Next base: position 6,695 of record JAIPCR010000096.1, on the reverse strand, counting down.
CTGGATAAGCAGCGGCAATCACCTTAGGTGAAATTTCACTGAACACTAAAATGGCAAAAGTGACAGCTAATGTACCTGCCATTAACACCCATTCACCTTCACCAAATAATTCAACAATGATGACAGTTACTAGTGTTGCTGAAGCAGCATTAGCAAAGTTATTGCACAGTAGAATAACACCAAGCAATTTGTCAGTTTTAGCTAAAAGTGAGCTTGCTAAGCGTGCACCACGATGGCCTTCCTTAACCAAATGCTTCAATCGATAACGATTGAGAGACATGAGGCTGGTTTCGGCGATTGAGAAAAAGCCTGAAATAAGCAGTAAAAGCATTAAGATGCCTAACTGCCAAGGAATAGGGATGTTGTCCAAGGAAGGCTAAACTATGTGATGAATGATATGTGAGTGTAACCGTGAGAGGCATTACAAATCAAGTGTGCATGACCGAAGCACACTTGATGATAATAAAAACATTAATGCTTTAAGAGGCAAAATCTGATGGATGTGGTTCAGTAAAAACTTCTTTTTTACCTTCTTCTTTTGATGCGCCTTCCTTTTTCTCAACATCACCAATTAAGTTGGCGCGGTTGACGCCTAGCCACATAGCAATAGGGCAGGCAACCAATACGGATGAGTAAATACCAAATAAAATGCCGATAGTGAGCGCTAGAGCAAAGTTATGTAACACTTCGCCACCAAATAGTAACATTGAACCGACCATGGTTTGTGTCATGGTATGGGTGATGATTGTGCGTGACATAGTACGAGTAATCGCATTGTCAATGACCTGCACCACGCTAGCTTTTCGCATTTTACGGAAATTTTCACGTACTCGGTCGAATACCACGACAGATTCATTCACTGAATAACCTAATACGGCAAGAATCGCCGCAAGCACAGTCAGGTTAAATTCCCATTGAAAGAATGCGAAGAATCCTAAAATAATCACTACGTCATGCATGTTGGCAACAATCGCAGCGACCGCAAAACGCCATTCAAAGCGTAGCCATAGATATAACACGATGCCTAAGCTTACAAAAAATAGTGCCAAGCCACCATTTTCATAAAGCTCATCACCCACTTGCGCACCAACCGCTTCCACGCGACGAACTTCTGCTTTTGGGTCGGCCGCTATTAAGGCCATTTTTACTTGTTCGGATAGCTGAGCAACCGATAAGCCAGTTTTGATTGGTAATCGGATGAGAACATCATGACTAGAGCCAAAATTTTGTACAGTTGCTTCTTTTAGCCCTATGCTATCAACAGCTTTACGAACACTTTCCAGATTGGCCGCCTGTGGATAATTGACTTCCATGACGGTCCCGCCAGTAAAATCAACACCAAAATTTAAGCCGCGTGTGGCTAAAAATACAATTGCTAAAATGAATGTCGCTAATGATATTGCGGTCGTTAGGCGACCGTAACTCATAAAGGGAATATCATTTTTTATTCTAAATAGTTCCATAATTTTTACTCTAAAAAATAAGTTTTAAGCTTAGGCTTTGTAAATTTGGCCGATAGATAACTTGCTTAACTTGCGACGATAGCCATAGATGAAATTTACCATAGCGCGTGACACCAATACTGCACTAAACATAGAAGTTAAGATGCCTAATACGTGCACCACAGCAAACCCTTTAATTGGGCCAGTACCAAACATGAATAGCGCTAAGCCAGCAATCAGGGTGGTGACGTTTGAGTCTAAAATAGTATCCCATGCGCGTTCATATCCTGCATGAATGCTTGCTTGTGGCGTATTGCCATTTCTTAGCTCTTCACGTACGCGCTCGTTAATCAGCACGTTGGCGTCAATCGCCATACCTAGGGCCAAAGCAATCGCCGCTAAGCCTGGTAAGGTGAGCGTAGCTTGTAGCATTGATAAAATAGCCACAAGGAGTAGTAAATTGATGGCGAGTGCCGCTACTGAGACTACACCAAATGCTTGATAGTAAATCATCATCATGACCGCAATGGCAAGAAAGCCCCATAGGGTTGAGTGTATTCCGCGATTGATGTTGTCTTGGCCCATGCTTGGTCCAACGGTTCGCTCCTCGATAATGTCCATAGGTGCCGCAAGTGCGCCAGCACGGAGTAGCAATGAAATGTCTGTTGCTTCTTGGGTGTTAGCCATGCCAGAAATTTGTACGCGACCACCACCAATTTCTTCGTTAATAGTGGGCGCAGTAATGACTTCAGTGCTGCCTTTTTCAATCAGCAATATGGCTAAGCGCTTGCCAACATTTTCACGGGTGACTTGTTGAAAAATTCTTGCGCCACGAGCATCTAACGTTACGTTGACGGTGTTTCTACCAGACTGACTGTCAATGCCTGGACCCGCATCAGTAATGTAATCGCCAGTGAGAGCGACATTCTTTTTCACTAAAATAGTACGACCATCCCGGTCCTTAAAGACTTCGTCACCTAATGGTGCTTGGCCTTTTTCAGCTTTTTCTAGCGTAGCTGCATCATTTTTCTCTTCATCTACTAAGCGAATTTCTAAAGTAGCAGTACGACCTAAAATATCTTTTGCTTTGGCAGTATCTTGTACGCCGGGTAGTTGAACGACAACGCGATCGGCGCCTTGTTGTTGAATGATGGGTTCTGCTACCCCCAATTCGTTAATACGATTGTGTAAGGTCTGAATATTTTGTTTAATGGCAAAATCTTGAATGCGTTTTTGCTCTACTAAATTAAGTGAAGCTTTTAAAACCTTTTCTTCGCCATTCGTCGTTTCAGTCAGTGTTAAATTTGGATATTCTTTGCTAATAATGGCTTTACCTTTAATTAACTCGGCTTCATTATTAAAGTTAATTTGCACGGTTTCGCCTTCGCGGCTAACGCCAACATAGGAAATACGTTCTTTGCGTAGGGCGATTCTAAAGTCACCGACAAAACGTTCTGCTGCCTTACTTAAGGCGGCTTTCATGTCCACTTGTAGTAGAAAATGTACTCCGCCACGCAAATCTAAACCTAGATACATAGGCTTAGCGCCCATATTACGCAACCAATTAGGTGAGCGAGAGAGCAGATTGAGTGCCACCGTATAATCTTTACCAAGGTTGGCCTGTAATACATCTTTAGCTTTAATTTGTGTATCGGTATTAGCAAAGCGAGCTTTCACGCCGCGCGCATCAAGATATACGCCATCGTAAGCAATTTTTTCTTGTTGAAAGATTGCTTCAACTTGGCCCAATAAAGCTGAGTCAAGCTTTGTTGTACTTTTAGCTGGTGTAATTTGTACCGCTGGAGATTCACCAAAGAAGTTTGGGATGGTGTAAATTAGCCCAATCAAAATCATGATTGCAACAAAGATGTTCTTCCACATTGGATAGCGGTTCATAGTCTGGCTCTAGTCAATAACGGGTTGAGGGTAAATCATTGAAAGCCTGTCAATTACAAGCTCTTAATCGTACCTTTAGGTAGTGCGCTTTGTACCGCCTGTTTTTGCACGGTAATTTCTGTGTTGGTTGCAATTTCAACGCTTACAAATGCATCAGTCACTTTAGTGACTTTACCTACTATGCCACCACTGGTAATGACTTCATCACCTTTTTGTAAGGCCGCAATCATAGCGCGCTGCTCTTTAGCTGCTTTCATTTGCGGGCGAATAATCATGAAGAAAAATAATACAAAAATGACGACCAGTGGTAAAAAACTCATTAAATCGCTACCTGGTGCGTTGCCTGCTGCGTATGCATTTGAAATAAACACGATGATTACCTCTTAAATAATTGCTTAGGTTAGAAAAAATTAGCTCCGGATTTTAGCACAGACTGCGAGTTATTGCAGGCTAGTCGTATTAGGATAAACTCGCACGCTTAGAGGTAAAAGCTTGTTTAAAAGTTTCAAATTCGCCTGCTTCAATAGCACTTCGCATGCCAGCCATCAGTACTTGGTAATAGTGTAAGTTGTGGATTGTATTTAAGCGCGATCCCAAAATTTCACCTATCCTGTGTAAATGATGCAAATAAGCGCGACTAAAGTTTTGACAGGTATAGCAGTCACAATCAGCATCTAGCGGCTGTATGTCGGTTTTATAGCTGGCATTTTTAATCTTAATATCGCCATATTGGGTAAATAACCAACCGTTACGGGCGTTGCGTGTGGGCATGACGCAATCAAACATATCGATGCCTTGGCTGACGGCTGCTACTAAATCTTCTGGGGTGCCTACGCCCATGAGGTAACGTGGTTTGTTTTGCGGCATTTTAGGCGCGGTATGCGCCAAAATACGCAACATATCGTCTTTGGGTTCGCCGACAGATAACCCGCCAATCGCATAGCCATCAAAGTCAATATCGGTTAAGCCAGCAAGTGAAACATCACGCAATTCTTCATACATACCACCTTGAATAATGCCAAACAAGGCATTTGAATTGCCTTGGTGTGCTTCTTTGCTACGTTTTGCCCAGCGCAATGAAAGTTGCATTGAGTCGTTTGCTTCTTTAACGGTGGCGGGATAGGGCGTACATTCATCAAAAATCATGACAATGTCAGAATTCAACACCTTTTGAATGCGCATTGATTCTTCTGGGGTTAAAAAGCAACTATCGCCATTGATGGGGGAGCGAAATTTCACCCCTTCTTCAGAAATTTTACGCAGTGCGCCTAAGCTCCAGACCTGAAATCCACCAGAGTCTGTGAGTATTGGCCCATCCCATCCCATGAACTTGTGCAAGCCACCATGGGCGGCAATGACATCTAAGCCAGGACGCAACCATAAATGAAAGGTATTGCCGAGTACGATATGCGCATCAATTTCTTTGAGCTCGAGTGGCGACATGGCTTTTACAGTGCCATAAGTACCTACTGGCATAAAAGCAGGTGTTTGCACTTCACCGTGCCTAAGTGTTAATGTGCCGCGACGAGCAAGGCCGTCTTGTTGGTGTAGTGTAAATTGCATGATCTGAATTCTATAACGTAACTTTTATTGATAGGTCGCGATATTATCACAAGGCTTTGTTATACTTACTTAACTTATTTATGAATGGTTTAAACGCATGGCAGAATCTAACGAAAAGATGACACCTAACGATAAAGTGAAACGCCGGCCGGTAGATAATGCAGGCTTACGTGCGCGGGGTATTTACTTACTCCCTAATTTATTTACTTCAGCCGCGTTGTTTTCCGGTTTTTTTGCGATTGTTCAGGCCATGAATGGACATTTTGAGCTTGCCGCCATTGCGATTTTTATTGCGATGGTACTAGACGGGTTAGATGGCCGTGTGGCTCGTATGACTAATACGCAAAGTGCGTTTGGGGCAGAATACGATAGTTTGTCTGATATGGTTTCGTTTGGAGTAGCACCGGCCCTCATACTATATGTGTGGGCGTTAAAGCCACTAGGTAAATTGGGTTGGTTGGCAGCCTTTATGTATTGTGCATGTGCGGCCTTACGATTAGCACGCTTTAATACTAAATTAGAAGATGAGCACCAAGATAAGCGTTATTTCCAAGGATTACCTAGCCCCGGAGCTGCAGCATTATTAGCTGGATTTGTCTGGGTTTCATATGAGTATGGCGTGAGTGGTCGAGATGTATTTTTTGGTATCTTGCAGTGGAAGTGGATGGCTTGGGGTATTACCGTTTTTGCTGGCGCATCCATGGTGACGGACTTACGTTATTACAGCGGTAAAGATATTAACTTAAAACACAGTGTGCCATTTTTTGTTATTTTAGGCATTATGTTGGTCATGGTGCTAGTGTCCTATAGTCCGCCAGAGGTATTATTTTTTGTGATGGTGGTGTATGCACTTTCAGGCTATGTGCTATGGGTGCGTGATAAATTAAAAAAACAAGGCTAATGTTTGACGAGACCTTGAGTCTACAGATTAATAGCTTAAAATTAAACACTTGCGGAACCCATTAAAAAACACTATATTTCTACCACTATGTTGAATTTACCTACCTCAAGTATTTTGTTTACGCTTAGCTTATTGGCTAGCGCATTACTCTTGCACAAATTATTTGCGTTACGTGCCGTTGTCGCTAATAAACATGCGCAACGCACTCAAAAACTGCGCTAGCGCGCAAACTATCCCCCACATCCCATGTATTGAGGCGTTGCATCATAAAAACTGCAGCGAGATGCTATTATTTGAGCTAAATTAACTATAGCCAACATATACTAGCGATTAATTAAAGATTAAATTGAATTGAAAGTCAGGAAGCTTTTATGAAACAAGATCAAATTATCATTTTTGACACCACTTTGCGCGATGGCGAACAAAGCCCAGGCGCAGCCATGACTAAAGAAGAAAAAATTCGTATCGCCCGCCAACTTGAAAAATTGGGCGTTAATGTGATTGAAGCAGGATTTGCCGCAGCAAGCCCAGGCGATTTTGATGCGATATCAGAAATCGCCAAAATCATTAAAGGTTCAACGGTATGTTCGCTTGCCCGTGCCAGTGAGAATGATGTGCGACGCGCAGGAGAAGCCATTAAACATGCGGCGAGTGGTCGCATTCATACCTTTATCGCAACCAGTAAAATTCATATGGAAAATAAACTCCGTATGACTGAAGACCAAGTGGTTGAACGGGCTGTCCAAGCGGTGAAATGGGCGTTGGAATATACCAATGATGTTGAATTCTCTGCCGAAGATGCGGTTCGCTCTGAGATGGATTTTTTGGTACGTGTATTCGATGCGGTGATTCAAGCGGGTGCTACCACCATTAACGTGCCTGATACTGTAGGG
>JAIPCR010000095.1 GCA_021738125.1 Sulfuritalea sp. | reverse complement strand
AAGCGCGAAGTCACTTAAACCTGCGTAGCCATTACCTGCAAACAAGTTTTTACCATCTTTCCAAATAGATTGGTGTACATGCATACCAGAACCGTTATCACCTGCGAATGGTTTAGGCATGAAAGTCGCTGTTTTGCCATAAGCGTGCGCTGTATTAAGCACCACGTATTTAAGCAATTGCGTCCAGTCAGCACGCTTGGTTAATGTACTAAATTGTGTACCAATTTCACATTGACCGGCAGTTGCTACTTCATGGTGATGCACTTCAACAGGCACGCCCATTTCTTCTAGTGCGATACACATCGCTGAGCGAACATCTTGTAATGAATCGACTGGCGGTACTGGGAAGTAACCGCCTTTAACGCCTGGACGGTGGCCAGTGTTACCGCCTTCAAATTTTTCACCTGAAGACCAAGCCGCTTCTTCTGAATTGATGCGTACTGAGCAACCGCTCATGTCTACAGACCAGTTGATAGAATCAAAAATGAAGAACTCTGGCTCTGGACCAAAGTAAGCTGTATCACCAATGCCGCTTGATTTTAAGTAAGCTTCAGCACGTTTAGCCAAGCTACGTGGGCAACGGTCGTAACCTTTACCGTCTGTTGGGTCTACCACATCACAAGTTAAGATAAGTGTAGGCTCGTCCATGAATGGATCGATATTCGCTGTAGTTGGATCTGGCATCAATTGCATGTCAGAGGCTTGAATGCCTTTCCAACCGCTGATAGAAGAACCATCAAACGCATGGCCTTCGGTAAACTTATCTTCATTAAAGTGAGAAACCGGCACAGTTACGTGCTGTTCTTTACCGCGCGTATCAGTAAAACGAAAATCAACAAATTTAATGTCGTTTTCTTTTACCATCTTCATTACATTAGCCACTGACATCAAAATCTCCTAAGTATGGTGTGGGTTAGATAAGACTTTTTAAAAGTATAAAATTACAAAGTATTCAACATGACAGAGTAGCAGGAAACGTGCCATTCTGAAAAGACTAAAACAGGGCTTTTTAATGGAACTGTTAAAATGCGACCAAGCAGAGCGCACTATATTGGTGCAATTATAATAATTTTCGCACTTTATAAGTGCATTAATTTATCGACCTTAAGGTCCGCTATAATTTATGCTTTACCGCTATAATTTATGCGTACTAATTTATAGTTTACTATTTGCCAACAACCCATCGTTGGATTTCAAAAATAACAAACAGCATTAAAGGTCACATGATGAGCAAACACGATGAAATTTTACAGTCCGCACAAAAACGTAGCCTAGATAATAGCTTTGCTTACCGTGGCGCACTAACACCTACCGAAGCCTTTGCTATTTTGCAAGAAAACCCACAAGCCTTGCTGGTGGATGTGCGTACACAGGCTGAGCTAGAACTGGTAGGCCGAGTGCCAAATGCGGTGAATATCGAGTGGGCGTTTTACCCTGGCATGGTCAAAAACGAGCGTTTTGCCGAACAATTGGCCGCTACCGTTGATAAAAACCTGACCGTCATTTTTATGTGTCGTACTGGCGGGCGCTCGCATAATGCCGCCGTAGTGGCACAGCAACTGGGCTATAGCCACGCCTACAATATGCTAGAAGGTTTTGAGGGCGAGGCCAATACGCTTAAACAACGCACTACCCTCAATGGCTGGAAACATGCCAATTTGCCTTGGTCTAATTGAAGCATGACTGACAAATACGCGGTCATTGGGCATCCGATTGCGCATAGCAAATCGCCTTTGATTCATGCGGCGTTTGCCAAACAAACCCAGCAAGTGATGAGTTATGAAGCGATATTAGCGCCACTTGATGGCTTTGCAGTCACAGTGCAAGCTTTGATTGAACAAGGCTATAAAGGCGTCAATGTTACCGTGCCGTTTAAATTTGCCGCCTTTGAATTAGCCAACCAACATTCAGAGCGTGCTATCGCGGCTGGCGCGGCCAATACTTTAACTTTTAGCCCACAAGGTATTGTGGCAGACAATACCGATGGCGCTGGTATCGTGCGTGATATTGAACACAATTTAGGACATCGCATTGCTGGCAAACGGGTGTTGCTGATAGGGGCAGGCGGTGCCGCTGAAGGCGTGCTACAACCACTATTGGAAACCAAACCTGGCACACTAGTAATTAGCAATCGTACTGTAGATAAAGCCCAGCGCATGGCTAACAAAATAAACAACCCACTAACGCATGTTCAAGCCTGCACATTTAAAGCGTTGCAAGGCCAGGCATTTGACATCATCATTAATGCTACCTCTGCTGGCTTAAGTGATAGTGCCTTGGCAATTCCCAATAGCATTTTTGCAAAAAATTGTTTGGCTTACGACATGATGTACGGGCGCGAAACGCCATTTATGCGTCAAGCAAAAAACAATGGCGCCCAAGTGGCTGATGGTTTAGGGATGTTAGTAGAACAAGCAGCAGAAGCGTTTACCGTATGGCGTAGCGTCAGACCAGAAACACAAGCTGTGATGCAAGATATTAGAAAGCTTTAGCGCACCTTACCACTCATGAAAAATTGGCTACTCAATAACAAGCAGGGCGCCGCACCATTAAGTCTAAATGGCTACATCACCCGTGGTCTAGCGCTGTTTTTTATGTTGCTTTTTGTCTATCAACTTTGGATATTTTTACATATCTGTTGGTGGATTAAATTTAACCCTTCTTCTAGTGCTTTTATGGAAGACCGCTTAGATATTATTCAAGAAAAAAATCCGGACGCAGCGTTAAAACATAAATGGGTGAGCTACGCCAAAATTTCCACCAATCTAAAACGTGCGGTGATTGCAAGCGAAGATGCTAAATTTTTAGACCACGAAGGTTTTGACTGGGAAGGCATAGAAAAAGCTTACAAGAAGAATCTTAAAAAAGGCAAAATAGTGGCGGGTGGCTCGACCATTAGCCAGCAGCTGGCGAAGAATTTATTTCTATCAACTAAACGCACGCCTTGGCGTAAAGGTGAAGAGGCGCTGATTACCGTGATGCTAGAAAACATACTAAGTAAAAAACGTATTTTAGAAATTTATTTAAATGTGATTGAGTGGGGCAACGGTGTGTTTGGTGCAGAGGCGGCGGCGAGGCATTATTACAAAACCAGTGCCGCTAATTTAAGCAGTGGACAAGCGGCTAAGTTGGCTGCGATGATTCCCAACCCACGCTTTTACGACAAGCATACCTACACCAGATATTTAGAACGTCGTACCGCAACGATACAAGCTAGAATGTATCAAGTGGAAGTGCCTAGATAAATCACAACATTGCTCTTAAATATTTAGCTGTGTAACTTTCCTGACTCAACGCCACCTGCTCTGGCGTGCCTTGAGCAATAATGGTACCGCCCCCATCACCGCCTTCTGGCCCCATATCTACAATCCAATCAGCCGTTTTAATCACGTCTAGGTTGTGCTCGATGATAACGATGGTATTACCCGCATCACGTAAACGGTGAATCACATCTAGTAATAATTGAATATCAGCAAAATGTAGCCCCGTGGTCGGCTCATCTAAAATGTAAAGCGTGCGGCCCGTGTCGCGTTTACTTAGCTCCAGCGCCAACTTAACCCGTTGCGCTTCCCCACCCGATAATGTTGTCGCACTTTGGCCAAGCGTAATGTAGCCCAAACCCACATCGAGTAAGGTTTTAAGCTTGCGCGAAATGACGGGTTGCGCGCTAAAAAAGCTATGTGCTTGTTCTACCGTCATCTCGAGGACTTCGCGGATATTTTTACCCTTAAACTGAATCTCTAAAGTTTCACGGTTGTAGCGATGGCCCTTACACACATCGCAAGGCACATACACATCTGGTAAAAAGTGCATTTCCACCCGAATCACACCATCACCTTGGCACGCTTCACAACGTCCACCTTTAACGTTGAATGAGTAACGACCTGGCCCGTAGCCTCGCACACGACTTTCTGGCACGCCGGCAAATAAGTCACGGATAGGGGTAAATAATCCGGTGTAAGTCGCCGGGTTGGATCTAGGTGTTCGGCCAATAGGACTTTGGTCTACATCAACCACTTTATCAAAAAATGCTAATCCATCAATTTCACCAAAGGGTGCTGGTTCAGTACTGCTACCGTATAAGTGTTGAGATACCACACGATATAGCGTGTCATTAATCAAGGTAGATTTACCACTACCAGAAACGCCGGTGATGCAGCTTAATAAGCCTACCGGTAATTTAAGGCTCACATCTTTTAAATTATTGCCTGTGGCGTTGCTCAATTTAAGCCAACGAGCAGGATCAGGAGCGGTACGCTTCTTGTTATAAATAATTTGTTTTTTGCCGCTTAAATATTCGCCAGTAAGCGAATTGGGATTAGCCAACACTTCGGCAGGTGTACCTTGTGCGACAATTTTACCGCCATGCTCACCCGCACCTGGGCCAATATCCACCACATAATCAGCCGCTAAAATAGCATCATGGTCATGCTCCACCACAATCACACTGTTACCAATATCACGCAAGCGTTTAAGCGTTTCTAACAAGCGATCATTATCACGCTGATGCAAACCTATCGACGGCTCATCTAATACATACATCACGCCAGTTAAACCACTGCCAATTTGGCTAGCCAAACGAATACGTTGCGCTTCACCACCAGACAAGGTTTCTGCAGAGCGCGAAAGCGATAAATATTCTAAGCCTACATTGGTTAAAAATTTAAGGCGATTACCAATCTCCTTGACAATCTTATCGGCAATCGCCAACTTGGATCCAGTTAATTCAAGCGTTTCAAAGAAAGTTAGCGCTAACTTTAATGGCACTTCACATACTTCATGAATATTCTTATTGCCGACTTTTACATGACGCGCTTCTTTACGTAAACGGGTACCGGCACAATCTGGACAGCTTTGAGAATTTAAGTATTTTGCTAATTCTTCACGCACAGTTTGTGAATCTGTTTCGTGATAACGACGTTTAAGATTATTTAAAATTCCTTCAAAAGCATGGGTTTTTTCAAAGAAAACACCACGCTCATTCAAATATTTAAATGGCATGACTTCTTTACCGCTACCATTGAGTAATACTTTTTGAATGTACTCAGGCAGTTTTTCAAAGGCAGTATCAAGATTAAAATTATAGTGCGTGGCGATACTTGCCAGCATTTGAAAATAAAATTGATTACGCTTATCCCAGCCTTTAATCGCACCGGCAGCTAATGACAAATGGGGAAATGCAACAACACGTTTAGGATCAAAGAAGTTGATATTGCCTAGACCATCACAAGTTGGGCAAGCGCCCATAGGATTATTAAATGAGAATAAGCGCGGTTCTAATTCTGCGAGTGAATACTCACATGCCGGGCATGCAAACTTAGCAGAGAACAGATGCTCTTTGTCATTATCCATTTCTAGCGCAATCGCTTTGCCCTCGGCTAAACGCAAAGCTGTTTCAAAAGATTCAGCAATACGTTGCTTCATGTCTTGCTTCACTTTGATACGATCAACCACCACCTCTACGCTATGTTTAGTAGTTTTGGTTAATTGCGGTAACGCATCCATTTCATAAATCTTGCCATCAATACGCAAACGCACAAAACCTTGTGCTTTTAGCTCTTCAAATAAATCGAGTTGTTCGCCTTTGCGATTAATGACTACTGGCGCCAATATCATGAGCTTGGTTTCTTCAGGTAGCGACAGCACATGATCGACCATTTGGCTAACGGTTTGCGCTTCTAGTTTAATACCATGTTCCGGGCATTCTGGATCACCGGCGCGGGCATACAAAAGACGCAAATAATCATGAATTTCTGTGACAGTACCCACGGTTGAACGCGGGTTGTGAGACGTGGATTTTTGCTCAATGGAAATTGCGGGCGACAAACCCTCAATTAAATCAACATCTGGTTTATCCATACGCGCTAAGAACTGGCGCGCGTAAGCCGACAATGATTCTACGTAGCGGCGCTGACCCTCTGCGTACAGGGTATCAAAGGCCAGTGAAGACTTACCAGAACCTGATAAACCCGTAATCACCACCAGTTGATTGCGTGGAATATCTAGCGAAATATTTTTTAAATTGTGCGTACGTGCACCGCGTATTTTGATGAATTCCATTGGGCTTGTAGTAAAGACTCAGTTAATTTTTGGGCAACCTGCTAATATACCTACTTTTACAAAATTAGCTTATATAATTTACATGTCCGCAACAAAAAACAAATCTGGCGATCTATTTAACACTGGCGAATCTCCCCACATGGCGCTCCAAAATAATACCGCCTCATCAGACAAAATGACGTCCATGGAGTTGCGTGCAACCAGTAGTTTGGCAGCCATTTACGGCTTACGTATGTTTGGCATGTTTTCTATTTTGCCGATATTTGCAATTTATGCCGCATCGTTTCCTGAACACCCAAGCCCTTTTATGATTGGCCTCGCCTTTGGTGCCTACGGGCTAACCCAGGCCTTATTCCAGCTACCTTTTGGCATGGCATCAGACCGATTTGGTCGCAAGCCTATGATTTACTTAGGCTTAGGTATTTTTGCCGTTGGTAGCATGATGGCTGCCCTCGCCATGAATATTGAAGGCATGATTATTGGTCGGGCTATTCAAGGGGCTGGTGCTGTTTCTGCAGTAGTCACGGCTTTATTGGCCGATTTAACCCGTGATGAACATCGTACTAAAGCGATGGCAACCATAGGCGCAACCATAGGCATTGCTTTTGCAGTTTCACTCATAGGTGGCCCTTTACTTAACCAATGGATAGGCGTGCCAGGTATATTTTTCATGACCGCACTGTTAACCTTGGCTGCTATCGCCGTGGTGAAGTTTGTGGTGCCAGACCCTATTCACAGTCACTATCATTCAGATGCCAGCGCCGCACCCGCCAAACTTAAAGACGTACTTAAAAATACGCAACTACTACGCTTAAATTATGGCATTTTTGCTTTACATGCCGCGCAAATGGCCATGTTCGTCGTAGTGCCATTTGCCATTAGCAAATCTAGCGATTTAAACGTTAATCAGCATTGGACAATTTATTTACCCGTATTGTT
>JAIPCR010000011.1 GCA_021738125.1 Sulfuritalea sp. | reverse complement strand
AATAAAATAAACTTCATATGCGACATATTCATACTTTTTCTACAGTTGCATTAGACACGCTATATCTCTACAAAACTATTGTACTGATGGCCAATACGGTATTAACGGCATCAATTTAAAATTCTTAATATCACTCATAATAAAAACCTTTATGATTCGATAAACACGCTAAATAAAAAATGATAATGTTAGAAAAATTAGCCGCTACTCCATTATCAGCTTAGAATATTTTCATTAACCCTTAATAAGAAGCCTTGGAGTACCGCTTATTCTAGATTTAACAAAAAATCTAACGCCTTCAAAGCGCATCATCAGCATACTGTCCATAGTCATGCTGGTTGTTGGCATTACTGCTATCTATGCGGCGGGTTATGATTTCAATAAATTTAGCGGTTTTGCCAAACAACGTTATGGCGTAGAAGCCTACAACACCACTGTAGAGCTGGAGCAACTACTTAATCAATTAAAGTCAGCCTCTGAGGCGGATAAACTTAAAGAAATTAATAACTTTTTTAACCGAAAAGTGACCTATGCAGAAGATATTGATGTGTGGGGTCAATCAGACTATTGGGCATCACCGTTAGAGTCAATCGGCCGCGAAGCAGGCGATTGTGAAGACTTTAGCATTGCAAAATATGCTTTTCTTAAAATATTAAACGTCTCTAATGACAAATTAAGGCTCACCTACGTTAGAGCCGCCATGCCTACCCCCAATGGCACCGTCATCAGAGCGCACATGGTACTCAGCTACTACGCAACCCCACAATCTGAACCACTGATTTTAGACAGCTTAGTGCCCGACATCATGCCGGCCTCTAGCAGAAAAGATTTAACGCCTATTTTTAGTTTTAACGACAAAGGTTTATGGGTGGGTAACAGCACTAAACCTAAAAGCGATGCATCGTCTCATCTTTCTAGATGGCGCGATGTATTAACACGTATGCAAGCAGATGGAATAGAATAATTTAAAGTAAGGAATTGATATGTCACTCATTAAACAACTTTGGTTAGCGATTATTTTTATACTCGCATTGGCGGCGGGCGGCAGCTTTGTATTAAGCACCTTATCAAGTAAAAATTATCTTGAAGAGCAATTGCAAATGAAGAATATTGATAATGCGACTTCACTCGCACTGTCCATGTCGCAAATGCAAAAAGACCCCATCACACTCGACCTGCTAATATCCGCCCAATTTGACGCGGGGCATTATCGCTACATAGGCTTGATTGACCCAAGTGGCAAAGCCATTAGTGAACGTGTCAATATTAATAGCAAAACCAAAGCCCCTGCTTGGTTTATTAAACTTGTACCCATTCAAGCGCAAATTGGCGTGGCGGATATTCAAGACGGATGGTCACAATACGGCTCAATCACATTAGAAAGTGATCCTAACTTTGCCTACGATAAACTATGGGATTCAACCATACAGGTAGCACTATTAACCTTACTGATAGGCTTACTGGCTTGCTACGTAGGTAGCAAAGTTTTAAGGAAAATTATCAGCCCATTAGATGATGTTGTGAATCAAGCAACAGCGATTGGTGAAAATAGATTTATTACCATTGATGTTCCAAAAACTACTGAGTTTAAAGCGGTTGCCAGTGCCATGAACGCACTATCCAATCGCATCAAAAAGACCGTGGCTGAAGAATCTGCCCGACTAGAACAATTGCGCTTTAAGGCTAACTTTGACCCTATTACAGGCTTAATGAATCATGATTACTTCATGAACCGAGTAGATGCCAGCATCAGTCATGAAGAAACCTTTAGTGAAGGACTTTTGATTGTCTCCAGACTATCCAACCTAGCGGCAATAGACCAAGCCTTGGGGCATCAAGCCACCAATACTTTATTAAAAAGGATAGGCGAAGCATTAGAAAATCAATGCAAGGCTATACCTTCACTTTACGCTGGGCGCTTAAGCGGAACAGATTTTTCTGTATTCTCTAACCGTCCGATAGATGCCTATACACTAGGCAATGAAATCAAAAGCTTACTTGCCAACATTAGCCATGCTGACCAAGCACTCATCAGCGCCAATTTTTTAACAGTGGCGATTAATATTTCTAAATCTGATGCGGCAGGCAATTTAAGTTCTGCGATTGAAGCCGCTAAAAAGTTAATCTCCTTTATTGACACACTACTCGATAAAGCTGACGCTCATAATAGCTTGCATGTGATTGACCATACCGATCTAACTAAATATAACAATAATGACCAAGCCGAATGGCAACGTTTAATTAGCTCGGCCTTAGTCAGCAAGCGAATTAAGCTAGAGCAATACCCTGTGATTAATCAAAAAGGTGAGTTGATTCATAACGAAAGTCCAGTTCGACTTCAATTAGAACCGGATGGCAAATGGTATGCCGCAGGTGAATTTATTACTTGGGCGACACAACTTAACTTGATGAGTAGCATTGATGAGATGGTATTAGAAACAGCCATTGATTTACTCAACAAAGGCTCTGATCCGATTGGACTTAATGTTTCATCCGAGGCTATTTGCAACCCGCATTTCATTGAAAAAATGGTGAAAGTCATTCAACAAAACTTGGGCATTGCCAATCGCCTGTATTTTGAAATTCCAGAAAAAAGTGCGTTTGATCACTTAGCAGAATTCAGAAATTTCTGCAGTCAACTCAAAGCCTTGGGTAGCAAAATTGGGATTGAACACGTAGGCTCAAGAATCTCTCGCTTAGGTGAGTTGCATGATGTGGGCCTAGATTACATCAAGATTGATGTATCTATCATTCGCGACATTGATACTAATGAAGCCAACAAAACCCTATTGAGAGGCTTGTGCATGATTGCCCGTTCTATTGGCATTATTACGATTGCTGAAGGCGTACAAACTGACAGCGAATCAGCCGCATTGAAACTCATTGGAGTAGATGGTATGACAGGACCGGGGATTAGGCGCTAGCAAAGCAGGCCCGTAAACTAGGCTTGATTAATGTTTGTAATTATCGTTAAGCATTAATGCTAGTTGCAACCTGTCTTTTGCGCCTAAGCGCTCAAACGTATGAGCTAAATGGGCTTTAACTGTGCGCTCAGTAATACTAAGCACCCTAGCAATTTCTTTGTTACTTAAACCTTTAGCCGCTTCCATCGCTACTTCTTTTTCGCGATTGGTGAGCTTGGCTAACAGGCCTTCTACGTACTCAGGTTGATTACCAATTCTGCTTGTAGACACTTCTATCAATCGTTGCAAAAGATCTTGCCCTAACCATAGCCCACCATGACTAACTACCGATCTAATCTCTTTTAACACGGCTGACGCCATGTAAGCGTGACAGTAGCCCATGGCACCCAAACCTAAGACTTGAACGGCCTCTGGCTGAGAAGGCATATTAGCTAAAACCACCACTTTTGCACCAACATGCTCTTTTGCAATCAATACCATGGTATTAGCCAACCATGATTTATCGTCATTAATGTGTAGCCAAAAAATAGTAGTTGGGGTATTACTTACCTTGGGCTTTGGGCTTGCTATCGATTCCGGCACAGCATTAAATAACGTCGCTTTAGGAAAAGCTTCAGCCCAGCTATCTAACAGTGCAGGCAATGCACTAATGAAAATATCCTGCATTTACCGCTCACTAAAGGCATACGATTTTGCTTTTAAAACAGGTTTAAGCAAGTATGAAAGTATGGTCTTTTTACCCGTCATAATGTCTACCTGAGCCACCATACCCGGAATAATTGGCAAACCTGCGCCTAAGCTAGATTTTAAAGTTCTAACCCTCACCACATAGTAAGCGTTGCCTTTTTCATCGACGATAGAGTTAGGAGAAATGTTCTCCACAACCGCATCTAAAGCGCCGTAAATACTATAGTCATAAGCGGTAAGTTTCACTACAGCTGGCTGAGATAAGCTAATAAAAGCAATATCCTTAATCTGTATTTTAGTTTCTAAAATCAGCGCATCATCAGTAGGCACAAGCTCTAATACTTCTTTACCTGGCTGTATCACCCCACCCACAGTATTGAAAAAGAGTCGACTCACTTTACCGTTCACGGGAGACTTCAACGTTGCTTGTTTCACTTTATCGGTGAGTCCAACGCTAGTTTCTGTAATTAGATTGAGTCTAGCTGTAATGTCATTTAACTCAGTACGCACTTTGCTTCTGGAGGTTTGTTCAACTTCTACAATTTTTCGCCGCGCTTCAGCAATAGCCGTTTGTATACGGCTAATTTGCGCACGCGACTGATCAATATCACCTTTTGCTTTGCTTGATTCTCTTTCTAATTTTAAGATATCAATTTCAGATACTGCCCCACTCGCCAACAAAGGTTTATTGGCCGCCAACTCTTTGGTCGTAGATTCATAATTCTTTTCGGCAAGCTCTTTACGAAACTGTACCTCAACCAATTCTTTCTCTCTTTGTACCATCTGATCCTGAGCAATAGCAATCGTTGAACGCAATTCATCTTTACTTGCAATATACAAGGCATACTCTTGATCGTAGGTTTGGGGCGCCTCAGCCTTTACTTCTTTAGGCGGATTAAATGCGCTACCTTCAGCCAGTGCTTGTAATCTAGCTTGCTTGGCTAAAAGTGCTAAATACTGCGTTTGATTTTCTCTCAAGGAAGAAACGGCTCTGGTTTCGTCAATCCGAATGAGTGGCGTACCGACTAATACCTTTTGCCCTTCGGTAACTAAAATTTGAGAAACAATACCGCCATCTAACGATTGAATAATTTGTACTTGCTTAGAGGGGATAACACGTCCCTCACCCCTCGTCACTTCATCCACTTTGGCAAACCAAGCCCAAACCAACAACACAAATAAAGCTGACGCAATGCCATAAATCAACACTTTAGCTCTGAGCGGCGCTTGTTCCAAAATAGCGATATCAGCCTCTTCACTCCAATGCAGATCCTCTTTTGTTTCTTTGGGCACCCAATGATCTAAGAAATAATTAATAGGCTTGGTAATCCAAGTTTGTCTTTTAAACACCTCATTAACCTTGCCAATTTTTTTAAACAAGCTTTCACTCATAATGCTTTCCCTACCTTGCCATTACGCAATGCTTCTGCCACTTGTTCTTTAGGACCATCCGCCACAATACGGCCAGAGTCGATGACAATAATGCGATCAACTAAATCATATAAAGATGAGCGATGCGAAATTAATACCAGTGTTTTATTTTTAACTGTCTCTATCAAACGCTTTTTAATCGCATCTTCACCAGAATGGTCCATCGCACTGGTGGGTTCATCTAACAACAATATGGACGGATTGCTAATCAACGCCCTCGCAATACCTACCCCTTGTCGTTGTCCGCCAGATAAGGTTTCACCACGCTCACCAATTAGCATATCAAAACCTTTAGGGTGTGCATTGACGAATTCATCTATACCACCCACATGCGCAGCCGCTAACACTGCGGCATCATCTACATGTTGCGCAGAAATGGTTAAATTTTCTCGCATGGTGCCGTAAAACAAATGAGTATCTTGCTGCACATAACCTGCACAGCGCCTCAACTCGGCCGGGTCAATTTGACGCGCATCAATGCCATCAATCAAAATAGCCCCAGCAGTTGGCTGATACAGACCAAGTATTAATTTATGGATAGTCGATTTACCTGAGCCCATGCGACCTAACAGCGCCACATGTTCGCCTGCTTTAATTTTGAATGACACTTTAGTCAGCGCATCTTGCTCTGTACCTGGGTAGCTAAAACTTACTTCTCTAAATTCAATATTGCCGTTAAAAGCAGGTCTAGATAAGAACTTAGCATCCAGTGGACGCTCAACTTCCCTATGCATAATTTCATCAAGCGAAGCGAGTGCAGTTGCCGCATTATGATATTGCGTTAATAGCCCAGCGGTTTGTGCAATAGGCACCAGCGCACGAGAAGCCAGCATAGTACAAGCGATTAAGCCCCCCATGGTCAAATCACCATTGACCACCAAGTAAACGCCCAACACCACTAGTGAAATATTGATTAATTGCTGAATCGTGCTTGCGCCATTATTAATTGATGAAGATAACAATCTTAATTTGCTGGAGACTTCTGTTAAGAAATGGGCGCTATGCTCCCACTTACGTTGCATTTGACCCTCTATCCCTAAGGCTTTTACTGTTTCAAGCCCCACTAGACTTTCAATCAGCGTGGCATTTCTAATTGCACTTGCTCGGTACATAGTTTCGGACAGTTCATGCATTTTTGTTTGCACGCTAAACGAGTACACCAAAATTAAAATTGCGCCAATAATCACAGGGATGACCATAGGCAAAGCAATCCATGCCATGACAGCCACGAATATTAGACCAAATGGAATGTCAATTAATGTTGTAATTGTGGCAGAAGTGATGAAATCTCGGACGGTTTCAAAAGAGCGTAAGTTGGATGCAAAAGAGCCTACTGAGTTTGGCCTTTGTTCAAGTCGGATACCTAACACTTGCTCCATAATGCGGGCGGTAAGTTTCACATCGACACGCGTACTTGCCCAATCGAGAAAATAACCGCGCATAGTACGCAAAATTAAATCGCCAATAATCATCAAAGAAATACCAATCGCCATCACCCATAACGTTTCAACTGCACGATTAGGTAAGACACGATCGTAAACATTCATGGTGAAAAGTGGCATGGCCAAAGCGAACATATTCACCACAAAAGCAGCAATCATAATGTCGCGATATATGCGACTATTCTCGGCTAAGGTACCCCAAAACCAGTGACGCAAACGCACTTTTCCCACAATAGGTGCACGTTGGTCAAATGCATATTTGGCTTTTGCAACAATTAAATAACCAGAAAATATCTTCTCTAACTCACTGATTGTCATCAATATTTCAGAATCACCCAGCTCAGGCAGGATGATACCCACTTGATTACTATCAGGCTCAAACTTTGTGATGACACACGCTTCTTCATCTTTAAGCAACAAGATGGCAGGAAGAAATTCTGGGCGTATGTTATCTAGTGGTTTTTTTAATGTGGTGACAGTTAAATTAACACGTTCTGCAGCACGCTTTAAAAGTGCTGGTGTCATTTTACCGTCGCGCAGAGGCAGCCCTGAAATCAGCGCATCTTTAGAGGTCGCAACCCCTTGAATACGGCAAATTAAAACCAGACTATCCAATAATGAATCTACAACACCGCTACCTCCAATTCGAAGTAGGTCTTCTGTATTCATGTTTTTTCCTGTATCAATATTCATGAAGCAAATTTAATGATGATGTTGGCAAGTATGCATAAGATAATTAATAGCAATTTTAATGCCAAAAACAGCTAACCCAGCCATGCTATCGACACTAAGCAAAAAGCCAATAACACTCATGAGGAAAATATACCTGAGAACGACAATCGGTGATGCGCAGTATTAACCTGTTTTTATAGGTTATATCGGCAATTAAGATTCAGAAATTTTTATGATTTGATGGAGGCGCGAACCAGAGTCGAACTGGTCTAAACGGCTTTGCAGGCCGCGGCATAACCGCTTTGCTATCGCGCCATGTGTGTGAGAATTATTGTGAATTAACAATTCTACATTACGAGCTGAAACTAAAACGGCGAAGCATATTTGCATTCGCCGTATTATGCCATTTGAATAAATTCGTGGAGCGGGAAACGAGACTCGAACTCGCGACCTATACCTTGGCAAGGTATCGCTCTACCAGCTGAGCTATTCCCGCGTCGTTAAGACAGGCGCCATTATAGCGATTTTAAGAATAGCGTCAAGACTAAACGCTACTCTTATCCGTTATTTATTTATCTTTTAATTTGGGCCAAGCGGCTTTGAGGTAATAAGCCATTGATAGCAATGTTAAAAATGCGGCAATCATAATTAAAACGTGACCAAAAGCTTGAGTAGGGAAAATGCCCAGTACACCCAAATCAAGATTATCCCAAAACAATAAAAATGAGATGGCGATCATTTGTACAGTAGTTTTCACTTTGCCTATCATCGCTACCCCTACGCTACTTCTTTGCCCCTCGCCAGCCATCCATTCTCTAAGCGCACTGACGGCAATTTCGCGACCAATAATAATAAGCGACACAATCGCACCTACTCGGCCAAACTCCACCAGCACAATTAAAGCGGCAGCGACCATGAGCTTATCTGCCACTGGGTCTAAAAACGCGCCGAATGCCGATGTTTGATTGAGCCGTCTTGCTAAATAGCCATCCAACCAGTCGGTAATAGCGGCAATTAGGAATATTGTAGTAGCGAAAATATTCACCTGGTGAGAAGGCATAGCACTTAATTTGTGTAGATTTTCTGGCCAGTAAAACGCACCAACAAAAATAGGAATCAACAGAATCCGCAACCACGTGAGCATGGTAGGAATATTAAGCTTCATTGCATGCTCCTCTGTATTGGATGCGATTAATCATTAATGTAGCTCCCCGTATATTTTTTCAGCCAAACTCTGGCTAATGCCTTCAACCTGAGCCATTTCGTCAATACTAGCACTTTTTACACCATCTAAGCCACCAAAGCGCGTTAACAGCGCTTTGCGGCGTTTAGCCCCTATGCCTTCAATCTCTTCTAAACTTGAATGCATGCGGGCTTTGGCGCGTTTGGCTCTATGGCCAGTAATAGCAAATCTGTGTGCTTCATCACGTATTTGCTGTAATAAATGTAGACCTTTATTGTCTTTTTCCAGGTTAAGCATTTCGCCTGTATCAGAAAAAATCATGGTTTCTAAACCCGGTCTGCGCTCTTCACCTTTTGCAATCCCCACTAACAAAATATCAGCCAAGCCAACTTCTGTCATCACTTCTACCGCAATCCCTAACTGGCCTTTACCGCCGTCAATAAAAATCAAATCAGGCCTAACGCCCTCACCCGCCGCCACTTTCTTATAACGCCGCGTTAATACATCTCGCATGGCCGCGTAATCATCACCAGGAGTAATGCCAGTCACGTTATTGCGCCTGTATTCACTATTTTGCATATCGCCTTTATCAAACACCACGCAGCTACCTACCGTTGCCTCGCCCATGGTATGGCTAATATCAAAACATTCAATACGCTCGGTACTCTCTGGCAGATTAAGCGCTTCGCGCAATGCCAGTAACTTAGCAGTTTGATTGGCAGAAGTTGCGGCACGCTGACCTAAGGCCAGCTCTGCGTTAGTTTGCGCCATTTTTAACCATACGCGCTTATCACCAATCGCATTGGTGTTGATTTTTATTTTGCGCCCTGTTTGCTCGCTTAATACTTCTTGTATGAGGTCTGTTTCAATTTTAATGCCCAGTACAATCAGAGGCGGTGTATTTTGCGCCACATAATGCTGTCCCAAAAATGCCGCCATACTGGTCTCTAAACTCTCCCCATCAGTATTCTTAGGCATATAACTTCTATCACCTAAATGTCGTCCACCGCGCACCATCACCAAATTAATACAATGCTGTCCTTGCAACTCAGCGCAGGCAATCACATCAGCATCAGACACATTAAAATCACTGACGAACTGTTTAGCTTGCACTTGACGTAGTGCCTGCATGCGATTTCTATACACCACCGCCAGTTCGTATTCTTGATTAGCCGCCGCGCTATTCATTTGCTCGCCTAAGGCATCAAGTACTTCGTTAGTTTTACCTTGTAAAAACATGGCCGCTTGATGCACGTCATTGTTGTATTCCGAATCGGTAATAAGCCCCACACAAGGCGCGGTGCAACGCTCAATTTGGTGTTGTAAACATGGGCGACTACGATTAGCAAATACCGTATTTTCGCAAGTGCGTAACTTAAAGACTTTTTGTAGCAACTGTATGCTCTCGCGCACCGCTATCGAATTAGGAAAAGGTCCAAAGTATTGATTACCCTTACGCTGTGCACCACGGTGAAAGGCTAAGCGTGAATAGTCATCTCCTGTCAGTACAATATAGGGGTAGGATTTATCATCACGAAACACCACGTTATAACGCGGCATGATGCTTTTAATGAGATTGTTTTCTAACAACAAAGCTTCCGCCTCATTGTGGGTGACGGTGGTTTCTATTTTGGCGATATGACTCACCATCATGCGCGTACGAGGGCTGGCTAAATTTTTATTAAAGTAAGAAGAAACGCGCTTTTTTAGGTCTTTGGCTTTGCCTACATAAATCACTTCCTCTGTGCCATTGATCATGCGATAGACACCAGGCAGATTAGGTAAGTTTTTTAAGATGGGTTTTGGGTCAAACATGGCGTTTATCGTCAACAAATGATGGGGAATTTAGCTGGCTTTATCTTCTGCCATACGTAACAAGCGCATTTCTTCTGCTTTCTTAATATCATCAATTTCACGCATCACACCCTTTAAATCAACCGGTTTATTGGTTTGCCTAAAGCGGCCTGTAAGCTGGGTATCTAGCGTTAAATCACCGTGCGCATAGAGCGCCCAAATTTCTTTGCCATATTCAGTGCTAAGTAATTCAGGGGCAAAACGACCAAAATAATCACTCAGGTTTCTGACATCACGCTCTAACATGTCACGTGCGTTGTTGTTACCTGCCGCATCTACCGCTTGTGGCAAATCAATAATAACGGGGCCATCTGCACTCATTAAAATATTAAATTCGGACAAATCGCCATGCACAATACCTGCGCACAGCATACGTACCACTTCTTTAATTAAGGTTTGGTGATGAATACGCGCTTCTTCTGCACTGAATGTAATGTCGTTTAGCCTAGGCGCTGCATTGCCATTGGCATCCACCACCAACTCCATCAACAATACACCTTCGTAGAAGTTATAAGGCTCTGGCACACGCACACCCGCATTTGCTAGCCGATATAAGGCATCCACCTCCGCACTTTGCCAAGCCGCCTCTTGTGATTCTCTACCAAATTTAGAGCCTTTAGCCATGGCGCGACCTTGACGACTATTTTTAACTTTGCGGCCTTCGGTGTAATCAACACTTTGTCTAAAGCTACGCTTATTGGCTTCTTTGTATACTTTGGCGCAACGTACATCGTCACCACAGCGCACCACATACACAGCAGCCTCTTTGCCACTCATGAGCTGACGAACTACATCATCAATCAAGCCATCTTCTAAGAGTGGCGCTAGTCTTTGGGGAGTTTTCATGGGAACATTCTAACATCAGACCAGTGGGAATATCTTTCAGCGCTGATAGCCATTCCAAATAGCCTAGTCAGACAATAACTTTCCGCCTATGGCCCAATCTTCATAAGCCACTTCCTCAAAGGTGATGTAAGTGTAAGATTTTGGCTTATGGGCAACTCTCTCTAAGGTTTCTGTAATTTCTTTGGCTATTTGCGCCTTTTGTTCATGAGTCACTTCGCCAGCAAGCTTAATATTGACGTAGGGCATAATCATTCTCCTTAAGTATTTTGATGAATCAGAAACGGCACTGGTTGCTTAGCATAGGCTATATAAAGCGGGTGCTGAGGACTACCATCGGCATTTAATTGCAAACACTTCACTTTATGTTGCAGATTTGCCTGCGTTAGCATTAGCATCACTGCATCTGCCCTAGGCGCCGCGAGCGGATGCTTGCCCCAGCCACATACTGTCATGTCGGACAATTCAACCGCTCGCACAATGCTATCGTTAGCTTGGCTTACATCGCCCAATAAGTCATCTATGGTATTGAGCAAAGTGGAGTCCGTCATACGAAATGGAAATAAATTAACGATAATCATGCTGCCATAGCCCATAGCAATCGCTCTTCGTTGGCAACGTTCTATGGTCGGATCATTCTCAATTTCATTGGCGGTGCTAGGGTTGAGCATTAAAAAACTAATGGCTTTAAGACTAAGATCCCAATCCCTACGCAACCAATATCGATACTTTTCACAGCTTGAAAAGTGCGCCACTGATTCTTGTATCAGGGTATTGTGTTGCTTAACGATAATGCTCATAGAGGTTGAGTGGTTTGTAGTGTTTTGGCTATATCGCGTATCAGATTTAAGGTAAACACCAATAACAATACTGAGATAAACAAAGATAAAATCGGATCTATCGGCATCCAGCCAGTCAAATAAATCACCACCCCTGCGGCAACAGCGGTCACTGAGCCAAGCAAATCGCCCATCACGTGTAAAAATGCTGCGCGATTATTCAAGCTTTCGCCATGATGCTCAGTTTGATGATGCAACTGCTTAGCAACAATCAAATTCACGATTAAGCCTAATGTTGCAATAACGGTTAACCATACCCCCTCTACTTGCTGTGGGTGCTTAAACCTATGAATAGCTTCTAGCACCACATACACAATCACTGCCAACATGGTAAGCGCGTTAATGATTGAAACAACTAACTCTGCGTAGCTAACGCCAGATTTGTGCCGCGCCACATTTGGATTTTTAGCAAGTACCGCTGCTAGCCAGGCTAAACCTAATGCTGCGACGTCTGTAAACATATGGCCCGCATCACTTAATAGCGCTAAAGAGCCGGTGTACCAACTGCCAATTGCCTCAACAATCGCAAAGGTAAAAATAAGTAGGAATGGCACAAGGTAATGATCATGATCATCATGGCCGTCGTCATCTAAGTGGGTAGCTAAGTTTGTCATAGATGAAATGCTAACCGAAAAGTCATTTCATTGAACATTTTTACCCATAAAAATTTAATGCTTAAATTTAATAGTTAAATTAACCAAAAAGTTATAATGCAAACATCTTATGGAAAACGCTTATGCTTAGTTACCGTCACGCCTTTCATGCAGGCAACCATGCTGATGTGCTAAAACATTACGTATTAGGCTTAGTGCTCGCCTACA
The DNA here is from genome assembly GCA_021738125.1 of Sulfuritalea sp. Taxonomy (GTDB): domain Bacteria; phylum Pseudomonadota; class Gammaproteobacteria; order Burkholderiales; family Methylophilaceae; genus Methylotenera. The sequence goes on along the minus strand of JAIPCR010000011.1, from coordinate 20,162 downwards.
TGAAACAAAAAGATAAACCTTTTTGGTATATCGACACCCATGCAGGAGCTGGTTTGTATGGCTTAACGGAAGGCTATGCTACGCAAAATGCAGAATTTGAAGAAGGTATTGCTAAACTTATGGCAGCGTCTCAGTTACCGCAATCACTGGCAGATTTTGTCACCCAAATAAAACAATTCAATCACCATGCCCTGGCGTTTTACCCTGGTTCGCCTATGGTGGCACAAGATTTTTTACGTGCTGACGATAAAATGCGCTTGTTTGAATTACACCCCAGCGACTTCAAATTGCTGATTGAAAATTTCAAGGGTCAAACCAAGCAAGTCAAGATTGAACAACAAGATGGCTTTGCTGGCATTAAGGCCTGCTTGCCGCCACCCACTCGCCGTGCCGCGGTATTGATAGACCCCCCTTATGAAGACAAACAAGATTATCAGCGTGTAGTGAGCATGATTAAAGACAGTCTGACACGCTTTGCTACTGGCACCTATATGGTTTGGTATCCATTACTACAGCGCCCAGAACCTACCGAAATGATTGACGACCTGATGCGTTTAAACCCAGCAAGCTGGCTACACGTCACGATGACTATTCATGAACCCTCATTCGAAGGGTTTGGCATGCATGGCAGCGGTCTATTGATTATCAACCCACCTTGGACATTGCCGAATATTTTAAATGAATCGCTACCCGTATTAACGCAACTATTAGCGCTAGATGACACAGCGAATTTCACACTCACTAGCCAAATAGCCTAAATGAATATTCACTTTTTAACTGTTACAATCACGCATTCCCTAAACTAATAAGGCTATATTTTATGCAAATCAAAAAACCAGCTTCCTCTACTGAATACAAACAAAAGAGCATGATGACCAATATATTATTTGGTAGTCGTTGGTTGCAATTGCCGCTTTATTTAGGCTTAATCGTCGCCCAAGCAGTTTACGTTTTTTTCTTTGGGGTTGAATTAGTCCACCTAGTGACTACTGCCACCGCCCTCGAAGAAGCGCATATCATGTTGATTGTATTAGGCTTAATTGACGTAGTGATGATTTCAAACTTACTGATTATGGTCATCGTTGGTGGCTACGAAACCTTTGTTTCACGCTTAAATCTTGAGGGGCATCCGGATGAACCGGACTGGCTATCACACGTTAATGCCAACCTACTAAAAGTAAAATTAGCGACTGCTATCATCGGCATTTCATCGATACACTTGCTTAAAACCTTTATCAATGCAGAGAATTTAACGGATAAAGTCTTGCTTTGGCAAACCATCATCCATATGACTTTTGTATTCTCTGCCGTCTCAATTGCTTACATTGATAAGTTGATGAGTCACTCAGAAAAGCAGCATTAAACTATTACTAATAATAAAGCACTATTGGCGTAGCCTTGGTTGCGACCTGGGCTATGCTAAATTCCTGTATAGCCACTGTTTTATTGCTTTCAGTTTCTACCGCAACACGCCAGTCACCTGCCTGCAGTCCTTGCTTAAAAGTGTACCCTCTAAAGCCATTCTGACGGCCACCTGATAAGGTATAGCCTATACGTGATTGGGTTTGCCAACCACGTTTTTTATCGTAAAGTTGCCAAACATGATAAAGCCTAGTATTTAAACCACTAGGTGCGAATACCGATGAAAAACAATATACCCGTTGTCCTGGTGTAGTTTTTAAATCATTACTCGTTTTTCGCCAAAAAACCCACCAATCTGACGGCTGTTGACTAAGTTGATAATCACCAGCTGTTTTCGTAATTGCATAACCCACTGCCATATCGCGTTTAACGAGTGGCACCGGCGGTATCATATCAAAGGTATAGGCTAACATTAGCGCAATAGCAATCAGCCCAACAGGCTTAATATTGCCAGAATGATGAGGCGTTTTTTGATAGAGCCAATAGGCAAATCCTGCCCCCAACACAGTACTTAAGTAAAACCAAATCGCGTGTATGCTACCCAGCAAAAATGGTAATGCAAAATTAAATAGCAGCATTGCGCAGAAGCCAAATTGCGCCCAGCTAATGGTTAATTGCCGATATTTATCTTCTAAGTATTCATTTGCCACCAGCAAAACACCCAGTAAGATAGACATCAGCCAAGCCAGCCAATGACTGGCACTTTTAAAATATAAAATGAATAAGGCACTTAACATGCTGCCAAACAGAAACTGCAGCATAAAGTAAGGAAAACTCGGCCAATAAAATCTTGAGCGAGAAAACCGCGTATATAGATTGCCAGTTAATTTTGGTAACCAAGCGGGTAATTTTTCGGCATCTACTAGCGCAATTCTAGGCCGCCCAATCACATATAGAATAGCGGCTGCCGCCAATAGATAAAGGGCAAGAATCAACAAATCTAAGGCAGCTACGTGACGACCTATTGTCAGGGCATCCCATAAAAATCCGCCAAAAAAGAAAATGACTGGCCAAAAATCTGTCAATTTTAGAAGGTGCTGATAAGCACGAGATTGTTTTATTCTAGCAATGACCATAGGTTGAGATTAGGCCGATTATCTAAATCAAGCTACCCATCACGAAACCAATAACAATGCCTGTCAGTAGCGCGATGGTGATGCCACGATAGCTCAGTACATCTTTAGAATAGCCACGCTTAATGGCCACGTAGGAGACCAAATAACCGACAGCGTTTAACAACCAGATGATGGACAAACTGAGGACCTTCACCAGTATAGGGCCAACAATGGGGATTAGCGTAATCATGCCTAATATCCAAGCAAGCACGTGAGATCCAGCTGCAACAAGCACCACTCCAGTGGTTACTGCCTTAGCATGCCAGCCAAACCACCAGGCTACAAACACAGTCACTGCGAGTAATAAGGTGAGCGGCAGCATCCACTTCCATGCACCACGTTTTGGAACTTCGGCTAAAGTTTCCTCATTAAAAATATGAGCGTTGGGATTATCTGGTTTGATGTTGTTGTCTGCAGGGCACATATTGCGGTCTATAAAAATATTACACAGCAATATAGTCTTACGTTCATCCTTTTACAAGTTAAGGATGAACGTAAATTAGATACCGTATGAATTAAATCACTTCAGCAATAGGAATGATTTTTTTAGACTTGGCCAAACTTGCTGAATAATCTGGCATTTGATCAAAGTTAAGATATTTATAAATTTCAGCGGTATTTTGTAATTTATTACCGACTGTTTCCATATATTCAGCATGCGTTGGCATACGTCCCAACTTCGCACACACTGCCGCTAATTCAGCTGAACCTAGATAAACGCGGGCATCCATCCCCATACGGTTATCAAAATTACGTGTGCTGGTTGAAAACACTGTCGCTTTATCAGCTACACGCGCTTGATTGCCCATACATAAAGAACAACCTGGAATTTCAGTACGCGCACCAGCTACGCCAAATACAGAATAAACACCCTCGTCTCTAAGTTGCGCTTCATCCATACGAGTAGGTGGCGCAATCCATAAACGAGTAGGAATATTCCCTGAACCTTCTAACACTTTTGCGGCGGCGCGATAATGACCAATATTAGTCATGCAACTACCAATGAACACCTCGTCAACCTTGTCACCCATCACAGCTGACAATGGCTTAATATCATCAGGATCGTTAGGGCATGCTACTAAAGGTTCTTTAATTTCATTTAAATCAATTTCAAGTGTGTATGCGTACTCAGCATTCGCATCGGGTTCTAACAACTCAGGCTTAGCCAACCACGCTTGCATGCTGGCAATACGACGTTGTAACGAACGCGCATCTTCATAGCCATTATCAATCATGTTTTGCATAAGCACGATATTTGAACTTAGAAACTCAATCACTGGTGCTTTGTTTAACTTAACCGTACAACCATTTGCAGAACGTTCAGCAGAGGCATCAGCAAATTCAAAGGCTTGCTCTACCTTCAAATCAGGCAAACCTTCAATTTCTAAAATACGGCCATTAAAGACATTTTTTTTGCCTTGCTTACCCACTGTCAGCTCACCTTTTTGAATAGCGGCATAAGGAATGGCATTGACTAAATCACGTAAAGTAATACCTGGTTGCATCGTGCCTTTAAAACGTACTAACACTGATTCCGGCATATCTAACGGCATCGCGCCCATGGCCGCAGCAAAGGCAACTAGACCAGAACCCGCTGGGAATGAAATACCTATTGGGAAGCGCGTATGCGAGTCACCGCCAGTACCTACCGTATCGGGCAATACCATACGGTTTAACCAAGAGTGAATCACACCGTCACCCGGGCGCAAACTCACACCACCACGGCTACTCATAAACTCTGGCAAACTATGATGCAATTTAATGTCTACTGGTTTTGGATAAGCCGCAGTATGACAGAAGCTTTGCATCACCAAATCTGCACTAAAACCCAAACAAGCCAATTCTTTCAGCTCATCACGGGTCATGCCGCCTGTAGTGTCTTGTGAACCTACGGTTGTGGCTTTAGGCTCACAATATGACCCTGGCCTAACTCCTACTCCCTCAGGCAAGCCACATGCTCTACCCACCATTTTTTGGGCAAGCGTATAGCCCTTACCACTATCTTTTGGTGTGGCGGCGCTGATAAACAATTCTGTTGGCGGCAAGCCTAAAGCCGCACGGGCATTAGTGGTTAATCCACGTCCAATAATCAATGCAATACGCCCGCCTGCGCGCACTTCATCTGGGATGGTTAATGGTGCCAAATCAAAACTAGAAATCACTTCGCCCGCTTCATTTAGCACTTTTCCCGCATAAGGCTGAATGGTGATGATGTCCCCTGTGTGCATTTTTGAAACGTCACATTGGATAGGCAATGCACCAGAATCTTCTGCCGTATTAAAGAAAATAGGGGCAATTTTAGTGCCTAGAATGACGCCACCCGTGCGCTTGTTCGGAATATTAGGAATGTCATTACCCATAAACCACTGCAAGGAATTAATCGCCGATTTACGTGAAGAACCGGTACCAACAACATCACCGACATAAGCCAGTGGCAAACCTTTTTGCTTCAAAGTATCAATCAGCTTTAAGCCTTCTGGCATTTTATTCACCAACATCGCTTTGGCATGCAAAGGAATATCTGGGCGACTCCAAGCATCTTGTGCGGGGCTTAAATCATCGGTATTGGTTTCACCATCGACTTTGAAGACCACCAATTTAATTTCTTTAGCTAATACTGGGGCATTCGTAAACCATTCTGCATTCGCCCATGATGTGATGAGTTTTTTAGCATGTACGTTACCTGCTTTCATTTTTTCATTCACATCATGAAAAGCATCAAACATTAAAATAGTTTTTGATAAGGCATCCACTGCGGCTTCTGCCATAGGCGTATCAAGTAGGGCTACTAACGCTTGAACGTTATATCCACCTAACATCGTTGCAAGCAACTCAACGGCTTGCGCTGGCGTCATCAAAGGTGAAACAGCTTTGCCATTGGCAATATCAGATAAAAATGCAGCTTTTACATAGGCGGCCTGATCTACCCCAGCCGGCGTGCGGTTGGCAATCAGATCAATTAAGATTTCAGCCTGACCTGCAGGTGGGTTTTTAAGCAACTCTACAACTTGAGCAACTTGCTCAGCATTAAGCGGTAATGGTGGTAATTGATTATTAGCACGTTCTTGCACGTGCGCGGCATAGGCTTTTAACATGATATTTGCATCTTTAAAGTGGGTTAAAATTATTCATCATCATTATACAACCAGCTCAAAACAGAGGGTGCTTAACCCAAGTAGATTTTGATCTGAACGTTTATTTCTTATTGCTTATTTATCCTGATTAACTACTGATTTAGGTATAAGTCTTTAGCAAATGGCGAACTGCAACTCTTACCCTTAGCTGAAGCCTCCATTCTATCCAACACCTCTTTTTCATAGCCTTTGCCGTGCTTTAATTCTAAAAAAGCACGCACTTCATATACATCGGCAAAGCCATTCTTATCTGTATCCATTGCTACCACATTATCTTCAACGCTAGGGCCAATATATCGCCCATTTTTATCCGTGAGGTAGCCCAACAAATCTTCTGCACTTGCTAAGTTAATGACAAAAAAACCAGCCAGAAAAATAAGTGCTGGTCCTAAAAATGCTAATCTCTTATCCACACGCATCACTAACGGCCAATATAAAATGGCATTAAGTAACAGCGTGTATTTCTACAAAACTTTGGCTAGCAATTTTTGCTTGCCAAGTCGCTGGGCCAATACTATGTACGGACACGCCCTTACTATCCACCGCCACTGTTACAGGCATATCTTGTACAGTAAACTCATAGATTGCTTCCATGCCCAAGTCAGCAAATGCCAGCACTTCTGCTTTTTTAATCGCTTTACTTACCAAATAGGCGGCACCGCCCACTGCTGTCAAATAAACTGACTGATAACTGGCAATCGAAGCTATTGTTTCATCGCCCCGCTCAGCTTTTCCGACCATGCCCAACAAACCCGTTTGACCTAACATCATGTCAGTAAAGCCATCCATCCGCGTCGCTGTCGTCGGTCCAGCCGGGCCTACCGCTTCATTACCTACTGCATCTACCGGACCTACGTAATAAATAAATCGATTAGTAAAATCAACAGGTAGCTTTTCTCCTGCTGCCAACATAGTCGCGATACGTTTATGCGCTGCATCACGGCCTGTCAGTAATTTTCCACTCAGCAACAAAGTTTGACCAGGTTGCCAAGTTTGAATCTGCGCTTTAGTAATCGTATCTAAATTCACCCTTAAAGACGCTTCACTGGGGGTCCAATGCACATCAGGCCAATCATTCAAATCAGGCGCTTCTAATTGCGCTACACCACTACCATCCAACTCAAAATGCACATGTCGCGTTGCGGCACAATTAGGGATAATTGCCACCGGCAGTGAAGCCGCATGCGTAGGATAATCTAATATCTTCACATCCAATACAGTCGCCAGACCCCCTAAACCTTGCGCGCCTATACCCAAATTATTCACTTTTTCAAAAATTTCTAAGCGCAATTCTTCTATTCTATTGCTTGCGCCCTTTGCCTTAAGCTCATGCATATCTATCGGCGCCATCAGTGATTCTTTGGCTAACAATACAGCTTTTTCTGCACTACCGCCTATGCCTATACCCAACATGCCTGGTGGACACCAACCTGCACCCATTTGGGGCACCACGCCCAATATCCAATCAACGATGCTGTCGTTGGGGTTAAGCATCGTCAGCTTCGCTTTATTCTCTGAGCCTCCGCCTTTAGCGGCAATACTTACCTCAACTTTATCCCCCGTGACCAATGAAACATGCACTACTGCTGGCGTGTTATCTTTAGTATTGGCGCGCTTTCCAGCTGGGTCGCTCACTATAGAAGCACGTAATTTATTCTCCGGCAACTGATAAGCACGACGCACACCTTCATTCACCATTTGCTCTACATTTAAAGTTGAATTCCACTTTACTTGCATGCCTACTTTAACAAAAGCAACAACAATGCCAGTATCTTGGCAAAGCGGCCGTTTACCTTCGGCGCACATACGCGAATTGGTTAAAATTTGTGCAATAGCGTCTTTAGCAGCTGTTGATTGCTCCGCTTCATAGGCACGTCCCAGCGCCTGAATATAATCAAGCGGATGGTAGTAAGAAATGTATTGCAGTGCATCTGCAATGCTTTGAATGAAGTCTTCCTGCTGTATCGTGGTCATTTTTGCCTTACAAGCATTTATCTATTTGAGCATTATCTTGCGGATTTTGCATAAGCAATTTTATTATTAATATCTTTACGTAAAATTTTGCCATTTTTAGTGCGTGGAAAATCTTTAGTTAAATAAACCGTTTTAGGTGTTTTATAAGCAGCCAAATGTTGCTTACCAAATGCCAACAGTTCGTCTGCCGTCACCTCAAGATTAGGCTGTAATATCACGTAAGTCACTACTAGCAGTTTATCTTTCTCAAGCTCCTCACCCACTGCGGCACAGTCTGCCACTGCTGGATGCGACTTATACACACGCTCAATTTCATAAGGCGACACACGGTAACCAAAACTTTTAATAATGTCATCCTTACGCCCTAAGAACCAAATATAGCCGTCCTCATCGTAGCGTGCGTAATCCCCAGTAAAAAACCAGCCATCGTGCTTATATTTTGCCGTTTCTTCATCTAAATTCCAATAGCGTAAAAATAGGCCAGGGTCATTATCTGGCACACAAATCATGCCCTCTTCACCCTGCTCGACTTCTTCCAAAGTTTCTGGATTAAGTAATTTAATCGCATGGCCAGGCTGCGGAAAACCTGCTGAACCGGCTCTAATCGGACGGAACGTACTTTGACTTAAATAGTATGAAAATTCACTCATACCGACCGCTTCATAAATATCTTGACCGAAACGTGCACGCCATTGTTGCAACACTTCATCAGACAAATGTTCGCCTGCACTCATGCAATGACGCAAACTGGTTACATCTGCCTGCTGGGCCGATGATTTTTGAATAATTTGGCGATAAATCGTAGGTACACCGACAAAAATAGTTGCCGAGTGTTTAGCAATCAACCGTGTCCACAAATCTGCATCGTTCTTACCTTCGTGCACTATGACTGTTTTACCAAGATACAAGGGATCCATCAAGCCGGTCCCGAGTACATAAGTCCAGTTGAATTTTCCTGAATGCATAATGCGGTCTTGTAGATTATCAGAAAAATTAAACCAATATTTTGCCGCAGGCTCACGACCGATTAAGGCACGGTGCGCATGTAACACGCCCTTGGGGTAACCCGTCGTACCTGATGTATAGACTAAATAAGCCGGATCTTCAGCCGCGGTTGGGTGTGTGCCTGAGCATGTCTCAATCGCCGAAAGCGCAGCAGCCAAATCACAGACATTCAATGTGGCGTGCTTAGCAATTTCGCCGGTTCCTGATAAAAATACATGCTTTAAATTAGGCAACCCTGATAAATGATCTTGTAATGCTGGCCACGCGGCTTTATCTGTTACTAATACGGCAGCATTAGAATCACGCGCCAAATAAGCAACCTCCTCAGCGGTGAGTAAAGTTGAGGTGGGGACGGAAATTGCGCCACGCTTCATGGTACCCAAGAATGCAGTAGGGTAATCTAAGCAATTGGGCAAACGAATCAAAACGCGCTCACCCACATTGACTTGTAAGTTTCTAAGTAACTGGGCAAATTGATCTGTGCGTTTAGCTAATTGCTCAAAAGTAATTTGAGATGTCCCTTGCACATCATCTTCTACAATCATCGCAATGGCTTGTGCCACTGGCGTATTTAAATGTTTGTCTGTACAAGCCGCACCGATATTGAAATTTTTTTCAACACGCCATTGCCAGTCTGGAAATTTTTCAAATTTTTGCATCATTCAGCTTTCATAAATTACAGAATAAAAAGGCCTAATACGAACGCGCTAGCGCATCCTTATAAAATCGCTCCGTATGGCCAGTTTTGACGTATCACTTGCGCTGGCAATAACTCAAGCACTTGTAAGGCAAAGTTTTTATCTTCAGGGGTGATGGCTCTTAACGCATGGGCACGTAACAATGTTTGCAAGGCCTTACCAAACATAGGTGGATCAAGCATTTCACCTTCAAACTTAATGGCCCCACCATGCAAGGCATCAGCCTCAATCGCCGCCTTAAGAATGCGAACCTTTTGATTCACTTCGGTAGGCGATGGTGTATATGCCGTTTTACATAAGTGAATATGGCCCGGGTGTATCACTTGTTTACCAGTGAGACCCATCGCAGCTTCCTGGCAGGCATGCTTGTAAACTACTCTGGACTCATTATCTCCATGCAAATCTAACCAGCGACGGACATCATGAGGCTCTACAAATTTTTCTGGCATTACATTAGCGCCAATCAAGGTTTCTACCCCACCAATTACGCCCTTACCTGCAATACGCGCTTCAAACATCAATTGGTTCATATAGAACTGTAGTTCTTCTATCCAATTTTCTGGCGTAATGTGTATACCCATCGCTTTAGAAAAGTCATGAATACCAAAGACCACATGCTTCACTGTGCTGTATTGCAACAACTCAGGAGCAATTTTGAGTGATTTAGGGTGCTCAATAATTGGCTGTATCGTAATGTGAGGGTTAATCTCAACTAAAAAGCTTGATAAATCACGCACTTCAGCTGCACCATAAGCCTCACCTGCTTTAGCCAGCATCACCACATCAATGTAGTCAGACATATCCCGAACCAACTGCATGTCTAATTCATATTCGTCTGTACGGAATGAGTTCGCGCGAATCGCAATCGTCACCTGCTGATTATCTTTGCGTAGCAAAGGTAACTCTTGTCTTAATAAATCACGACTCATCACCTTTTGACGACAACCATCTTCTAAGTCAAAAATCAAAGTATGGGCATTGGTGTTGTGTGCGTGCTTGCGCATACGCGCAGCAGCCTGCGTTAAATCTTCATAAATCCCTAAAGCAGGTGAATATTTAACCGGTGGGTAATACAACTGTATACCAGGCCAGCTTTCACCTAACATTGAGCTGTTGCTATAACATTTTATTTTGCTTTGATTATTCATATTGATATCATCAACAATTGAATGGACCTTATTCATATTAGCTCTTTCAGTGATTTTAATTATTCATTCTTCTAGCGACTGATTGCGGCATGACCACCTAATTTTGTCAGCACACTCTGCATTGCAAGTACATCCAGTTTCTTATCCATTAAAGCCTTAACATTGCTAAATTTGACTCTCAAAGTCACTACATCTAAAAATTCGTTATCTGGTAAATCCAACAACCCATCAAATGCCAGTAGCTCTTGCTGACTTAACCCAGCAACATGATTTTCAGAAAAGCGTTGTAACACAATATCCAACTCTAATAAGCCACGACGACAACGCCAACTCAAGCGTCGCACTTCTTCATCGGTCATGTTGCTTACATTATTCATCTGCAGGCCTACACTGATTTAATTTCTATATGTTTTTTTGCCTGATTCTTATGCTCACGTGCTTGCTCAAACTTAAGGTCTTTAATTTTTGCAATCGCAGCACTAGGATTCAGTTTTTTCGGGCAAACTTCAACGCAATTCATAATGTTATGGCAACGATACAATCGATCTGGCGCTTCTAAATTCTCCAAACGCTCATCCATGGCTTGATCACGGCTGTCCACCATAAATCGGTAGGCCTGCATTAAGCCTGCTGGTCCAACAAATTTATCTGGATTCCACCAAAACGAAGGGCATGAAGTTGTGCATGCGCCACATAAAATGCATTCATATAAGCCGTCTAGCTTGGCTCTGTCTTCAGGCGACTGCAAGCGCTCAGTCTCTGGTGGTGGATCATTGTTCACCATATAAGGCTTAACTGAATTATAGTTCTCGAAAAACTGCGTCATATCCACAACCAAGTCGCGAATCACCGGCAAACCTGGCATAGGTCTTAATACAACAGGCTCTTCTAAATCTGACAATTTAGTAATACAAGCTAAGCCATTTTTACCATTAATATTCATACTATCGGAGCCACAAACGCCCTCACGACATGATTTACGTAAACTTAAAGTATCATCCAAATCCTTGATGCGTAGTAATGCATCTAATAGCATTTGATCACTATCCTCTAACACCACGTCGTAATCTTGCATGTAGGGTTTTTTGTCTACATCGGGGTTAAATCTATAAATTGAGAATTTCATCTTTTAGTCTCTTTAATACGAATTAATTTAATACACCCGTGCTTTGGGTTCAAAGCTCTCTACTGTCTGTGGCTTCAAGCGCACAGGCTTATAGGCCAGGCGATGCCCTTCACGATAATAAAGCGAGTGTGTCAGCCAGTTTTTATCATCGCGCTCACTAAAATCTTCTCGCGCATGGGCGCCGCGACTTTCAGTTCTGGCGTCTGCCGCGTGCATGGTCGCTAATGCTACTTCGACCAAATTATCCAGCTCTAACGCCTCCACCCTAGCGGTATTAAATACCTGACTTTTATCTTTAATCACGGTATTTTTAGCACGTTCTGCAACTTGGTTAATTTTATCTACACCTGCATGTAATAAGTCAGGAAAACGAAATACGCCACAATGCGTTTGCATGGTTTCGCGTAACGCTGTGCCCACGTCTTTGACAGATTCACCTTGCGCCTGGGTATCTAAGCGGTTTAATCTAGCTAAAGTCTTATCAAATGCATCCGCTGGTAATGGCTTGTGATGGTTATCTTTTCTCACCTCTTCAACCATTTTGTCACCTGCCGCGCGACCAAATACCACCAAATCTAGCAGCGAATTTGAGCCTAAACGATTTGCCCCATGCACTGACACACAAGCGCATTCGCCTACTGCATATAGACCATTCACGACAGACTGGCCACCTTTACCATCCGGCACGATTACTTGGCCTTGCAAATTAGTTGGAATGCCACCCATCATATAATGTGCGGTTGGAACAATAGGGATTGGGTCTTTAACAGGGTCAACATTAGCAAAGGTTTTGGCGATTTCGCGTATACCTGGCAACTTGTCATTAATCAGCGCTTCACCTAAATGGTCTAATTTCAAATAAACGGCATCTTTATTTTTACCCACACCACGACCTTCTTTAATCTCAGTGGCAGTTGCGCGTGAGACAACATCGCGACTGGCTAAATCTTTTGCATGAGGCGCATAGCGCTCCATGAAACGCTCGCCTTCACTATTGACTAAATAACCACCTTCACCACGCACACCCTCGGTAATCAACACGCCTGCATTTAATACACCGGTAGGATGAAATTGCCAAAACTCCATATCCTGAAGCGGAATATTGGCACGTGCGGCCATACCTAAACCATCGCCAGTATTAATGAAAGCATTGGTACTGGCCTTAAATATACGACCTGCACCACCTGTAGCTAACATGGTGGCTTTAGCGCGTATGCAATGCACTTCACCCGTCTCAATTTCTAAGGCCAAAACGCCTAACACATCGCCATCGGCATCTTTTAACAAATCAAGCGCTAACCACTCTACAAAAAACTGGGTATTGGATTGAATATTACGTTGATACAACGTGTGTAACATGGCATGGCCAGTTCTATCGGCCACGGCACAGGTGCGTGAAATGGCACTTTCGCCGAAATTCTGCGTCATGCCACCAAATGGGCGTTGAAATATTTTGCCATTCTCTAATCGGTCAAACGGCATACCAAAATGCTCAAGCTCATAAATGGCAGCAGCAGCATTTTTACACATAAACTCAATCGCATCTTGATCACCCAGATAATCTGAGCCCTTGATGGTGTCATACATATGCCATAGCCACTGATCATTTGCCACGTTGCCTAGTGCCGCAGCAATCCCACCCTGGGCCGCAACGGTGTGTGAGCGTGTTGGGAATACTTTAGACAACACAGCCACCTTCAGGCCAGATTTCGCTAACTGTAATGAAGCGCGCAAGCCAGCACCACCACCACCCACGACTAAAGCATCAAATATTTGAGTTGCAACTGCCATAACCAATTAAACCTTCAATAAAATTTTAAATTAACCTAATAACAACCAAGTTGCCCAAGCCATATAAAGCCATAACAACACCAACAATAACTTCACCAATATGGCACGCAAGTTGGCATTAGGCACATAATCTTTAAATACATCACGAATACCCAACCAAACGTGAATCGATAAACTTATCCAAAACAGCAGGCTAGCTAGACGCCACCACCACGGCTTAAAAAAATCGACCCATGCTTCATAATAAGTGGGTTGTAATACTAAAAATCGCCCTACCGCTAGCACAGAATAAATCGCCATCACTAAGCCGCTTAAGCGTTGCGTTAGCCAAGCCCGCATACCGGGATAGCGTTTTGTTAAAAGTTCTATCAACATAAGTCTATAACCATAATTTAATTGCTAACACCAGTGTGGCGATTGCCCCCAGCACTAATACCACCTTGCTGGTATAGCGCGCTTTCATAAGCGTCGTCATCCAGTGCACGTCCATCGCTAGGTGCCGAATACCCGCGAAGAAGTGATGAAAAAAAGCCCAGGCTAAGCCAAGCAACATCAGCTTGATTAGCGGTGAATGCAGAATGGCAACCACGGTTTCAAAACGCAGCGCAGAGCTAAGTGACCATTGTAAAAGTAACAAAACAACTGGAAGAATAAAAAACAGAACGCAACCAGTTGCCCTATGCAAAATTGAAACCAAAGCATTAATTGGCAAGCGTATCGTCAATAAATTGAGATTTTTTGGTCGTGCTTTTTGCGCTTTTGCGCTATTTTGTGATGATGAATTTGACATATTCAACGATACTTTATTGAGCTTGTTGTAATCTAGCTGCTTCTGCTACGGCCCCAGAGACTCTTGCCAGCAAGCGCTTATCAAATGGCTTAGGAATAATATAATCCCTACCAAAACTTAAACTCGTTAAGTTATAGGCTTTAAGCACATCTTCAGGCACAGGTTCGCGCGCTAAAGCAGCTAAAGCACGCGCTGCCGCTATTTGCATTTCATCTGTAATTTGTTTGGCTTTTGCATCCAGTGCACCGCGGAACAGGTAAGGAAAACACAGCGCATTATTCACTTGATTTGGAAAATCTGAACGGCCTGTCGCCATTAAAATATCATCTCTCACCGCATGCGCTAAACTTGGCAATATTTCCGGATCAGGATTAGCCAAGGCGAACACCACAGGCTTAGGCGCCATTAATTTCAACAACTCTGGCGATAAAGCATTAGCCGCTGATACCCCAATAAATACATCTGCATTCGGCATGACATCTGCCAAAGTTTTAGCATCACTCGGTGCAATCGCGAGGTGGCGATTATTGTCATGTAAATCGCTACGTGAAGTATCTAATACGCCGGTTTTATCAACCATAGTGATATTGGTCGCCCCCATTAATTTAAGTAAACGCGCGCATGAACAACCTGCCGCGCCTGCCCCCAAAAATACAATTTTTGCGTTGGCTAAAGTTTTACCTTGTAGCTCTAAAGCGTTTGATAAGGCAGCCGCAACAATCACTGCCGTGCCATGCTGATCATCATGAAACACAGGGATATCTAAACGGGCACGCAACTCATTTTCAATCCTAAAACAATGCGGCGCAGCAATATCTTCCAAGTTAATACCGCCAAAAGTAGGGGCAATATTCACAACGGTTTCGATAAATGCTTCAATCGTTGGCGCGTTCACCTCAATATCAAACACATCAATCCCAGCAAAATGTTTGAATAAAACCGCTTTGCCTTCCATCACAGGCTTGCTAGCAAGTGGCCCCATATTACCCAAACCTAAGACTGCCGTACCGTCGGTAATCACCGCGACTAAATTACCTTTATTGGTGTATTTATAGGCATTGGCAGGATCACGATTAATCTCGCGTACAGGCACCGCAACGCCAGGCGTATAGGCTAAAGACAAATCATCTTGAGTGGCACATGGTTTAGATGATTCCACCGAAAGCTTCCCCGGTTTAGGAAACTCATGGTAATCAAGTGCGCGTTTTTTTAAATCATCCATTTTTAGACCTTTGTTAAATCACTCATTAAACATTTGCGGACATACATTATTTTAAAAAAATTACTCAAGCTCATTCATATAGTGATGGTTATCTGTCACACACAATCCTAAGCGCCACTCCATAGGTTTATCCCCATAAGTAAACGACACACGCTCGATACTTAATATCGGCTCATTTTCTTTCAGCCCCAGCGCCTTTGCCACTTCACCTTGAGCCCCCACTGCTTTTAAACGCTCTTCTGCGCGTATCATGCGTACGCCAAATTCCGATTCATACATGCTATACATAGAGCCATTATTTTCTTCAACGCGATTGCCGTTTAAGCCTTTAAACGGTGCGGCCGGCACAATAATATGATCGTAAATTAACGGTCTGCCTGAAAAGGTCAGCAATCGTTTAATTTCTATTGTTGATGCGCCTGCTTTTAAATCTAGAACTTGCCCCATGCGCACATCAGCTTTGCCTTTAGTGCATGAAATAAATTCATTTTTAAGCAATTCTTTTTGACCATCGACTGAAGTTAACCTTAAAAATCTAAGCTTCATGCCTTCAGCACTATGCGTCGCGACAAAGGTGCCTTTACCTTGACGACGAATCAAAATATTTTCTGTTGCCAGCGCATCGATTGCTTTTCTAACCGTACCTTGACTGACTTTATATCGACCAGCTAAATCAATTTCGCTAGGTATCATGTCGCCAGGACGCCATTCGCCACCAATCAAACTTTGCGTGAGCAATACTTTAATCTGATCATAAAGCGGCTTATAACTTGGTGAATTGTATTGTTTGTCTATCATGATTTAGTTATCTCATCTAAGTTGACCCACAAGCTAAACTGCAAATAAATAACACTAAATTGCATTAGGCTTATTTATATCATGCTATTTTTTAATAGTCTAGCATTTTATATCTTATATAAGACATAAGATATAGATTGACAGTTTGGAATTTCTCTCTATATAATCAAAACAGCTTAAAAATTATATTAAAGACACAATGAAATAAAGGGATTCGAATGACTCAATATTACCGCCCACGCCGATCCATGCTTTACGTGCCGGGATGCAACACTCACTATCTTGATCGCGCAAGAACATTGCACGCCGATTCAGTGATTCTTGATTTAGGCGACCCAGTACTAGTTGAGCGTAAAGAAGAATCTCGCGATAACGTTGTACGCAGCGTCACAGAAGGTGGTTACGGCTATCGCGAAGTAGTCGTTAGAGTGAATGATTTAATTTCTCAATGGGGCCCGGATGATATTCAAGCCATCGCAAAAACAAAAATAGACGCGGTACTGTTTCCCAACATTGAATCTAAAGAAGACGTGCTGATTGCACTGTCATTACTAGATGCCGCTGGCGGTAGTCATCTACCTATCATGGTCATGATAGAGAGCCCGATTGCCGTACTCAATGCCAAAGAAATTGCCAGCGCGTCTGATCGCATTATCTGTATGGTTATGGCAACTTCAGACTTAAATTCGCAATTACACGCACGCGTGACGCATGAGCGCTCAGCCATACTGACATCCTTATCACTGGTGATTTTAGCTGCGCGTGCTTATGGCCATGCGGTGGTTGACGGCATTACCAGCGACTTCAAAAATATGCATTCTTTCGAATACGCGTGCCGACTAGGACGGGACATGGGGTTTGACGGGAAATCACTTGTACACCCTGCTCAACTGGCTTACAGCAATGATGCTTATCGTCCACAAGCCACTGAAGTAACGCATGCGCGTGAAATCATTGCCGCACTGAAAGAGGCCAATAAAATGGGTAAAGGCACTGTCGTGGTTAACGACAAATTAGTAGAGCGTCACCATGTAAGAGCCGCTGAACGCTTATTGAAACTTCACGATATGATTACTACCTTGGAAGATAGCCATGTCTAATACAACCAATACTACGAATAAAATAAGTACAGGCAACTTCTTTGAGGATTTTGAACTTAATCAAGTGATACATCACGCTACACCACGCACCATAGGTGAGGGCGAAGTTGCGCTATACATTGCGCTGACTGGTGCACGACAAGTACTTCATTCTGCCGACACTGTCGCTCAATCCTTAGGCTATAACGCGCGTCCTGTAGACGATTTATTGGCATTTCATATTGCTTTTGGTAAAACTGTACCTGATATTTCTGTTAATGCAGTGGCTAACTTAGGCTACGCAGAAGTCAGATTTCTTCACCCGGTTTACATAGGCGACACACTCAGCACAAGCTCTACCGTGATTGGCCTGAAACAAAACTCTAACGGCAAATCTGGCGTTGTGTACGTGCGCTCAGTTTCAACCAACCAATTACAACAACCGGTCTTCTCTTGGGTACGCTGGGTCATGGTTCATAAAAACGATATCAACGCCCCCACCCCAGAAACTGTTATTCCTACTTTATTAGACTTTGTGCCTAACACCGAGTTGACTGTGCCTAGCTTCTTAGATGCCAGAAAATTTAATACGGCCAACACTGGCGGACAATACTTGTGGGACGACTATACCGTTGGCGAGCGCATTAATCACCCTGCTGGCATGACGATTAATGACAGCGACCACACCCTTGCTACCAAACTTTATCAAAACAACGCGCGTCTGCATTTTGACGATGTCATGATGAAACAAACAGCATTTGGGCGTCGACTAATGTATGGCGGCCACATTATTTCACTATGCCGCGCACTCTCTCACGATGGCTTAGAAAATGCCCTCACCATTGCGGCCATTAATGCAGGTACGCATTGCAACCCTACTTTTGGCGACGACACTATTTTCACCTGGTCAGAAGTACTCGACAAATGGCTCATCCCCAATCGGGTAGATGTTGCAGCAGTAAGACTGCGCATGGTCGGCATCAAAAACATTCCTGCCACATCCCTCTCAAGTACACATGTGATCTATGGCGAGAAAAAATCCTATCACCCCAACGTGGTGCTAGACCTAGATTACACCGTGCTTATGCCACGCAAACCAGTTTAATTCAGTATTAGGACGATATTATGGCGACAACACAACAGTTAGTTCACCCAAGCGAAGCCTTATTTGGTGGAGAAAAATCATTTCCGATTATTCCATCCTGCGAACATTTTGCAGGCAGTGAAAAATTAATTCTTAAAGCACTGGCTATGCAAGATACGGTAGGGCCAGTATTTGACATCACCTGTGACTGTGAAGATGGTGCGCAAGCTGGGCAAGAACGTGACCATGCCGCCATGATAGTGCGTGTGCTCACGAGCGCTGAAAACAAACATCAAATGGCAGGCGCACGTATTCACGATTACACGCACCCTGCTTGGAAGCAAGATGTAGACATTTTAGTCGGCGGTGCTGGCCATGTTTTAAGCTATATCACTATCCCAAAATGTACGACGTATGCCCAAGCTAGCGAAATGATTGCCTACATTCAAAAAGTGGCGACTTTTCATGGCATTCAACGTGAAATTCCAGTGCACATTTTGATTGAAACACATGGTGCATTAAAAGCGGTGCATGAAATCGCCACATTACCCTGGCTACAAGTTTTAGATTTTGGCTTAATGGATTTTGTCAGCGGTCATCATGGCGCAATTCCTGCATCAGCCATGCGTAGTCCTGGCCAATTTGAACATCGATTACTCGCCCGCGCTAAAGCAGAACTCGTGGCGGCGGCACTGGCCAATGGCGTAGTGCCAGCCCATAACGTGACCTTAGATCTTAAAAATGTAGAAACAACCCATTCAGATGCTTCACGCGCACGCAATGAATTTGGCTTTTTACGCATGTGGAGTATTTACCCCACGCAAATTGAAGCCATTGTCGACGCCATGAAGCCGAATTTTGACGAAGTAAAAGATGGCGCCAACATTTTATTAGCCGCGCAAAAAGCAGATTGGGGACCCATTCAATACGATGGTGAACTACACGACCGAGCCACTTACCGCTATTTCTGGGAAATTTTGCAAAAAGCCAAATTGACCAAAGTGACGATACAAGCCGATGCAATGCAGGCGTTTTTTAGCTAATTTTCAGTTTATTTTTTTAGGTATTTAATATGACACAAGCAGCTTCAGCTGGCGCACGTTTTCGCGCAGCGCTTAAAGCAGAAAAACCGCTACAAATCATCGGCGCAATCAATGCTTATCACGCCATGCTCGCGACACAAACAGGCTTTAAAGCCCTTTACTTATCTGGTGGCGGCGTTGCCGCCGGCTCACTCGGTTTGCCTGATTTAGGCATTTCCACCTTAGAGGATGTCTTAATTGACGTGCGACGCATCACCGATGCGGTAGATACGCCATTATTAGTGGATATTGATACAGGCTGGGGCGGTGCTTTTAATATTGCTCGCAGTGTAAAAAGTATTGCAAAAGCCGGAGCTGCAGCGGTACATATTGAAGATCAAGTCAGCGCTAAACGTTGTGGCCACCGCCCTAACAAAGCCATCGTCAGCTTAGAAGAAATGGTCGACCGCGTTAAAGCTGCCGTCGATGCCAAACCTGATGCTGACTTTGTTGTCATGGCCCGCACTGACGCATTGGCAGTAGAAGGCTTGCAATCAGCCATTGATAGAGCTTGCGCATGTGTTGAAGCAGGCGCCGACATGATATTTCCAGAAGCTATGACAGAACTGAGTATGTACAAGCAATTTGCTGCCGCAGTCAAAGTACCTGTGCTAGCCAACATCACCGAGTTCGGTAGCACGCCATTATTTACTGTCGATGAATTACGTACAGCAGATGTCAGCATGGTGCTCTA
>JAIPCR010000094.1 GCA_021738125.1 Sulfuritalea sp. | reverse complement strand
CCTTCGGCTTTTGAAGCAGGTTTTGTTTCAGCGGCGCATAGTGATGAAGATATTGCTTTGACTATAGCGGCGGCGAAAAAAGCTTTTCAATCGCTTTAATTGCTAAGTATTCTCTTTAACCTCTATTTAATCCGTTATTTGTCGAAATATTCAGCAACTTTAGGCTCTATCTTATTGAAGAGATAGGCATTTAACGGTAAACTTAAAGGTTCCTCTAAATGTTTTGTGATTAGATAATATGGCATCAGGTTTAAGCAACTCAATCAATATCAATTCAAACAAGCCAGTTAAACAAGGTTTATACAATCCCACTAATGAGCGTGATGCTTGTGGTGTTGGTTTTGTGGCACATATTAAAGGCAAAAAATCCCACGATATTGTGCAAAAAGGTTTGGAGTTACTCACCAACTTAACACACAGAGGTGCTACTGGCTATGATCCGAAATTAGGTGATGGCGCTGGCTTGCTGATGCAAATGCCCGACGCATTTATGCGTAAAGAAGCTACTAAGCTGGGTATCAATTTACCAGTTGCAGGTCAATATGCTGTTGGTAATGTATTTTTACCTCAGTCACCTAAAAATCGCCAAGCGTGTGAAGCGTTAATCGCTAAAATCATTGTAGAAGAAAATCAAACTTTACTGGGCTGGCGTGATACTCCGGTAGACAATCGCAATATTGCACAAGCGGCGCGCGACGTTGAGCCAACGATGCGTCAGCTTATTATTGGCGACAATACTGCAGATCAAAATATATTCGAACGCAAATTATTTGTTATTCGTAAGCGTATTGAGCATGCTGTTCGTGCGCTTGATATGCAAGATAATGCGGCGTTTTATATTCCTTCTTTATCTTCGCGCACTATCGTTTATAAGGGTATGTTGCTCGCTAATGAAGTGGGCGTCTATTATAAAGATTTAAATGACGAGACTTTAGTCTCGGCTTTAGCGTTGGTACATCAGCGTTTTTCAACTAATACTTTTCCTGCTTGGGATTTAGCGCATCCATTTCGTATGATTGCCCATAATGGTGAAATTAATACTGTACAGGGCAATGTCAATTGGATGGCGGCGCGTCACGAGACCATGAAGTCTAGTGTGCTTGGCGAAGATTTAGAAAAGCTTTGGCCACTCATTGCTGAGGGCCAGTCAGATTCGGCTTGTTTTGACAATTGTTTAGAGCTACTTGTGGCAGGCGGTTACTCTTTACCTCATGCCATGATGATGTTGATTCCAGAAGCGTGGAGTAATAATGCCTTGATGGATCAAGATCGTCGAGCTTTCTATGAATATCATGCGGCATTGATGGAGCCATGGGATGGCCCGGCAGCGGTAGCTTTTACGGATGGCCGTATGATAGGTGCCACTTTGGATCGCAATGGCTTACGGCCAGCACGTTATTTGGTGACTGATGATGATTTAGTCATGATGGCGTCAGAAATGGGTGTATTAACATTTCCACAAGAAAAAATTGTAAAAAAATGGCGCCTAGAGCCAGGCAAAATGCTATTGATTGATACCGAGCAAGGCAGAATTATTGGTGATGCTGAGGTTAAAAATTCATTGGCAACAGCTAAGCCATATAAGCAATGGCTAGAGAAAACGCGCTACTTTTTGAGTGACATGCCGAAAGTGGAAGGCGACCTAGCAATGGCAGCCAATCTTTTAGATACTCAGCAAGCTTTTGGTTATACCCAAGAAGACATCAAGTTTGTGTTGCAACCTATGGTGGATAACGCTGAAGAGGGTTCAGGTTCCATGGGTAATGATGCGGCATTGCCCGTGTTATCCGTAAAGCCTAAGTTGCTTTATAACTACTTTAAACAATTGTTTGCTCAAGTGACTAATCCACCGATTGATCCGATACGTGAAGAGCTGGTGATGTCCTTAGTGACATTTATTGGACCAAAACCTAATTTGCTAGGTGTTGATGAAGGCTCACCACCCATACGTTTGGAAGCTGCTCAACCAGTTCTAATGTTGGATGAGCTGGAGCAATTGAAAGCAATCGCTTCTCTTACACAGGATCAATATAAAGCAATAGTGTTAGATATCACTTATCCTGTGACACAGGGTAAAGCAGGCATGGCGGCAGCGGTTGCAAGTATTACAAGTGCGGCTCAAAGTGCAGTACAAAGTGGTTTTAATATTCTCATTCTTTCAGACAGAAATGTAAGCGCTGATCGTTTGGCAATCCCAGCTTTACTGGCATGCTCAGCAACACATGAATATTTAGTGAAGGCGGGTTTAAGGACTAGCGCTGGTCTGGTTATAGATACCGGCTCGGCTCGGGAGGTGCATCATTTTGCCTTGCTGGCAGGCTATGGTGCAGAAGCAGTTTGTCCATGGTTAGCTTTTGAAACAATCAAGCATATGGATGTAAAAGATAGTAAAGAGGCTGCTAAAAAGTTTGTGAAAGCCATTGGTAAAGGCTTGTATAAAGTCATGTCTAAAATGGGTATTTCTACCTATCAATCATATTGTGGCGCTCAAATATTTGAGGCGATTGGTCTTAATAGTACTTTTGTTAATCAATACTTTACTGGCACTACTACCAACATCGAGGGGATTGGTTTAGATCAAGTGGCTGAAGAGGCCGAGCGTTTACATATTGCAGCATTTGGCGAGGATCCAGTATTAGCCAAGCATCTAGATGCAGGGGGAGAATATGCATTTAGGGTCCGTGGTGAAGAGCATATGTGGACGCCTGATTCAATTGCCAAATTGCAGCATGCCACACGTACTAATTCTGCTGCTACATATAAAGAATATGCAAAGTTAATCAATGACCAAACGCGTCGTCATATGACGTTGCGTGGGTTATTTGAAATTAAATCCGTGGGTGCGGCTATTCCTTTGGAATTAGTTGAACCAGCTAAAGAAATCGTAAAACGTTTCGCCACCGGCGCGATGTCTTTAGGTTCTATTTCTACTGAAGCGCATGCTACATTAGCGATTGCGATGAATCGTATAGGTGGTAAATCCAATACGGGTGAAGGCGGTGAAGATGCCAAACGCTTTATTCCAGTAGCAAGTGCCACCACCATGGCAAAAGTTATTGGTGAAGATGTGATTGTCAAAGATATCGCCTTGCAAGCAGGTGATTCTATGCGTTCTAGTATCAAGCAGGTGGCTTCTGGTCGCTTTGGTGTGACTGCAGAATACTTGGCGTCGGCAGATCAGATTCAAATTAAAATGGCGCAAGGCGCAAAACCAGGTGAAGGTGGTCAATTGCCAGGGCATAAAGTCAGTGAATACATTGCCAAGTTGCGTTTTTCAGTCCCTGGTGTTGGTTTGATTTCACCACCGCCCCATCATGACATTTATTCGATTGAAGATTTGGCGCAACTGATTCATGACTTAAAAAATGCAAATCCTAAGGCATCTATTTCAGTGAAATTGGTTGCTGAAACCGGCGTGGGTACAGTAGCGGCCGGTGTAGCAAAAGCAAAATCAGATCATATTGTAATTGCAGGTCACGATGGTGGCACTGGTGCATCACCGATTTCTTCAGTGAAGCATGCAGGGGGGCCATGGGAAATTGGCCTTGCTGAAACTCAGCAAACTTTGGTATTAAATCAATTACGTGGCCGCGTTGTGGTGCAAGTGGATGGTCAAATAAAAACAGGTCGTGATGTGGTCATTGGCGCTTTACTGGGGGCAGATGAGTTCGGTTTTGCAACAGCACCACTAGTAGTTGAAGGCTGTATTATGATGCGTAAATGCCATCTGAATACCTGTCCAGTGGGTGTCGCTACACAAGATCCAGAATTGCGTAAACGTTTTACAGGTCAGCCTGAGCATGTGGTGAACTATTTCTTCTTCGTTGCTGAAGAAGTTCGTGAACTTATGGCAACTATTGGCGTAGCAAAATTTGATGATTTAATTGGCCGTGCGGATTTGTTAGACATGCAAGCAGGTATAGATCATTGGAAAATTAACGGTTTAGATTTCAGTAAAGTATTCCATTTGCCAGCAATGCCGGCAGAAGTTTCACGTAAAAATAATGACGTGCAAGATCATGGGCTAGCAAATGCGCTGGATAACAAGTTGGTGACGTTAGCTAAGTCAGCTTTAGAAGATGGTAAAAAAGTGGTGTTAGATATTTCGATTTCGAATACCAATCGTACTGTTGGCACTATGTTGTCTAATCAAATTGCTACGCGTTATGGCAATGTGGGCTTGCCTGATGACAGCATACATATTAATTTTACCGGTACTTCTGGTCAGAGTTTTGCGGCTTTCTTAGCTAAAGGCATTACTTTTGCATTAACTGGTGAAGGCAATGATTATGTAGGTAAAGGCTTATGTGGCGGACGTATTATCATTAAACCGCCAGTTGAATTCCGTGGCTTAGCACATGAAAACATTATCGTGGGTAATACGGTGATGTATGGTGCTACCACCGGTGAAAGTTACTTTAGAGGCGTAGCTGGCGAGCGTTTCTGTGTGCGTAATTCAGGGGCTATAGCCGTAGTTGAAGGCGTTGGCAATCACGGTTGTGAATACATGACAGGTGGCACGGTAGTTGTGCTGGGTCTGACTGGACAAAACTTCGCTGCAGGTATGAGTGGAGGCGTGGCTTATGTATATGATGAAGATGGCTTGTTTGCTAAACGTTGTAACATGAGTATGGTTGCTTTGGAAAAAGTAGAGGCGGCAGATGCAGCGATAGGTAAAGTGCAGCACTTAAATCAAGCCGATGAAGTGACGCTTAAAACCTTGATTGAAAACCATGCTAAATATACTGGTAGTGTGCGTGCGAGTGAATTGTTGGCAGATTGGAACGCTTCCAGAGGTAAGTTTATAAAAGTGATGCCAATCGAATATAAACGAGCACTGACAGAATTAGCAGCAGCATCTGCAAAACAAGCTGCATAAAAGAATTATTGGAAAAGGTTTTAGTATGGGTAAAGTAACTGGTTTTATGGAATATAACAGGCTGACTGAAGCAAATTTGCCAGTGGTTGAGCGTGTTAAAAATTACAAAGAATTCGTGTTGCATTTAAGTGATGATCAAGCCAAGCAGCAAGGTGCGCGCTGTATGGATTGCGGTATTCCTTTTTGCACTAGTGGTTGCCCAGTCAATAATATTATTCCTGATTTTAATGATTTGGTTTATCAGCAAGATTGGCAATCAGCCATAGATGTGTTGCACTCAACTAATAATTTCCCAGAGTTTACCGGTCGCATTTGCCCTGCCCCTTGTGAAGCGGCATGTACTTTAAATATCAATGCTGATGCTGTCGGTATTAAATCTATAGAACATGCAATTGTCGACAAAGCTTGGGAAAATGATTGGGTGACACCACAAATTGCTAGCCATAAAACTGGCAAAAAAGTGGCTATAGTAGGTTCAGGCCCAGCTGGTTTGGCTGCAGCTCAGCAATTGGCAAGAGTGGGGCATACAGTGGTCGTGCTAGAGAAAAATAGCCGTATTGGCGGTTTATTGCGCTATGGTATTCCAGATTTCAAAATGGAAAAAACGCATATAGATAGACGCATGAAGCAGATGCAAGCCGAAGGCGTCGAATTTCGAGTGAATCAGCACGTAGGTGAGAACGTCAAAGTGGATGACCTATTAGCTGATTTTGATGCTGTGGTATTAGCGGCTGGCGCTGAACAACCGCGCGATTTACCTGTAGCAGGTCGAGATTTAGCTGGGGTCATGTATGCCATGGACTTCTTGACTCCCCAAAATCAAGTGGTCGCCGGTGATAATGTGGCTAACCAAGTGTTAGCGACTAATAAACATGTAGTAGTGATAGGTGGCGGTGATACAGGATCAGATTGTGTAGGTACTTCTAATCGTCACGGTGCATTGTCTGTTACGCAATTTGAGTTGATGCCACAACCGCCCGTGCATGAAGACAAGCAATTAGTTTGGCCAAATTGGCCATTAAAAATGCGTACTTCAAGTTCACATGAAGAAGGGGCTAATCGTGATTGGTCAATTACTACTAAAGAACTCATTGGTGAAAATGGCAAAGTCGTTGGCCTAAAAGGTACAAAAGTGACATGGCAAGATGGCAAGATGCAAGAAGTGCCAGGTACGGAATTTACTATTAAGGCAGATTTAGTCTTACTAGCCATGGGTTTTGTTTCACCATTACAAAAGTTACTCGATGCTTTTGCCGTTGAAAAAGATAATCGCGGTAATGCGAAGGCTAGCACTGAAGGTGTTGATAGTTACAAAACTAGCAAAGCTAAGGTATTTGCGGCAGGTGATGTGCGCCGTGGTCAATCATTAGTAGTCTGGGCTATCCGTGAAGGTCGTCAAGCCGCTCAAGCAGTAGATACATTCTTAATGGGTAGTTCTACGTTACCCAGATAATCAAAAGCTTCATCATAAAGGTACAGAAGCACGGAGTATTTTTAGTAAAAGCAGATTTATTTTTGCTTGTATTACTATCTCCGTGCCTCTGTGGTAAACAATGAGTCAATTAAAAAACGATACTTTCTTACGTGCTTTAATGCGTCAATCAACTGACTACACTCCAGTGTGGATGATGCGTCAAGCGGGTCGTTATCTTCCAGAATATCGAGAAAGTCGCAAAACTGCCGGGAGTTTTTTGCAGTTATGTAAAAACCCAAACTTTGCTACAGAAGTCACTATGCAGCCATTAGATCGTTATCCCTTATTGGATGCAGCTATTTTGTTCTCAGATATATTGACGGTTCCAGATGCTATGGGGCTAGGGTTATATTTTGAAGAAGGGGAAGGTCCAAAATTTGAGCGAACCTTACGTGAAGAAACAGAAATTCAAAAGTTAGTTGTGCCAGATATGGCACAACTACAATATGTATTTGATGCAGTTGCTCAAATTCGCAAAACACTTAATGGCCGAGTACCGTTAATTGGTTTCTCAGGTAGTCCATGGACACTAGCCACTTACATGGTGGAAGGTAAGGGCGGTACGGACTTTTTAACTATCAAAAAAATGGCCTATGCCCGACCTGATTTATTACATCACATTTTAGAGACAACCGCACAAACGGTAATACAGTACCTCAACGCACAAATTACTGCTGGAGCGCAAGCGGTGATGATATTTGATTCTTGGGGAGGCGCACTTTCACACGATGCTTATATTGAATTTTCACT
>JAIPCR010000093.1 GCA_021738125.1 Sulfuritalea sp. | reverse complement strand
AGGCATTAGCAGTCGCGCTGGTGAAACTGTACTTCACGCAAAGATTACCGAGCGTGTTCAACCGGGTGTGGTTTACACCACTTTCCACCATCCTGAATCTGGCGCTAACGTGATTACCACTGACAACTCAGACTGGGCGACTAACTGTCCAGAGTTTAAGGTGACGGCGGTGCAATTAACTAAAGTCACCCAACTGTCTGAATGGCAACGTGAATACAAAGTGTTTAGTAAAGAGCAAATTGGTTTTATGCAGCACCCAAAAAACGAAGTAAACGCATAATCCGCTTGTATTCTAATGCCTGATGTTAAACAGCCATTGATTGCGCAAACGGAGAGTAGTCGTTTGATGGTGCAGAAGTGGCAAGCGGATGAGCTTAAGTCGCTTGAAGATTGTGTGGCTGAAGAAGTGCCGGTTGCGATGATTTACAACGGCATCTCTCATGCGGTGATGTTAGCAACGCCGCAAGATTTAGAAGATTTTGCCTTAGGCTTTTCATTAGCCGAAGGGATCTTAAATAGTCCCAAAGAGCTTTATGGGATTGAAGTTGTTCAGCAGGCATCTGGCATTGAGCTTAGAATGGAAATCGCCAGTGAGCGATTTTCTCAGCTCAAAGATAGACGCAGAAGCATGACAGGTAGGACTGGCTGTGGGCTTTGTGGTGCAGAGAGTTTGGAGCAAGCATTGCGTTTGCCAGATGACGTTAATATCACAAAAGATGTGTTTGATAAAGCTGCTGTGCTTAAAGCACTTAAAAATGCAGCGAGTCAGCAAGTGCTGCAATCAGAAACAGGTGCTACCCATGCGAGCTTTTGGGTGCACCCCAATGGTGATGTTACGATGGTGCGAGAAGATGTTGGCCGTCACAACGCTTTAGATAAATTGCTAGGCGCTAGAGCTAAGCAGGTAACCGAAGCAGGCTTTGTGTTGACCACAAGCCGTGCGAGTTATGAGATGGTTCAGAAAGTGGCTGTCGCTGGCGTAGCAATGTTAGTGGCGATTTCAGCGCCAACTGGTTTGGCAGTTCGCGTGGCTGAACAATGTGGCGTGACATTGGTGGGTTTTGCGCGTTTTGAGCAATTTGTGGTGTATGCCCATCCAGAGCGTTTGGTTTAAATAAAAGATAGTCCAAGGATAAAGTAATGAATGTCGAGCAGTTGATTACCATGGCCAACCAAATTGGCACATTTTTTAAGTCATCCCCTGATCAAGAGCAGGCGAAGAAAGATATTGTGATGCACCTCAAGCGTTTTTGGGCGCTTAGTATGCGTTTGCAGTTGATAGAGCATGTCCAGCAAGAAGGCAAAGGCCTGGAGCCTATCGTTAAAGAAGCAATTATTCAGCATCAAGCACTGCTTGCTTAATTAATTGTACTTATTTTCCTTGCCATTAATTCACTAAAGTAGCATGGCAAAATTCCACGTGATCATTCCCGCCGCCGGCTCAGGTAGTCGGATGGCAACCGTTCTACCTAAGCAGTATCTTCCTTTACAAGAACGTCCCATTATTTCTTGGACGCTAGACACTTTTTTGGCGTGTGAACGGATTGCTTCAGTGCATCTTGTTTTAAGTGCTAACGACTCGCATTGGCAAGCACACAATATTCATCATCCAAAATTATCTATATTGCATTGCGGTGGTGAAACGCGTGCTGAAACTGTGCTTAATGCCCTAAATGTATTTAGTGTTGATGTTGAAGATTGGGTGTTGGTGCATGATGCTGCGCGCCCAGGTCTGACGCATGCGCTTTTGGATTATTTACTTGATGAAGTGCAAGACGACGAGGTGGGCGGTTTATTGGCAATTCCAGTGGCTGACACATTGAAGCGGGCGAACAAAGAACAACGTGTTGCAATTACTGAGCCGCGGGAAGGTTTATGGCAAGCACAAACCCCGCAAATGTTCCGTTATGGGATTTTGAAAGAAGCCTTAACGCAATCCGGTGGCGCGCCTACCGATGAAGCGCAAGCGGTAGAGGCGATGGGCTTGAGTCCAAAATTAGTGACGGGCCAATTACGCAATCTAAAAATCACTTACCCGCAAGATTTAGCCTTGGCTGAAGCCATTATTGCGGCAGATTTTCAACAGGCAGCGCTTTCAAAGGCAAAATAATGATAAGAATCGGACATGGCTATGATGTGCATCAATTGGTCGAAGGCCGTAAGTGCATCATCGGCGGCGTAGAAATCGCCTATGAAAAAGGCTTGTTAGGTCATTCAGACGCCGATGTTTTGTTACATGCTATTTGCGATGCAATGCTAGGCGCGGCGGGCTTGGGAGATATCGGAAAACATTTCCCAGATACAGATGCAAATTACAAAGGTGCGGATTCAAGGAAGCTATTACGTCAAGTTGTGGCATTGTTAAAGCAACATGGCTATGAGCTGAGTAATGTGGATGCGACCATCATTGCGCAAGCACCTAAGATGGCGCCACATATTGAAGCGATGTGTGTGAATATCGCGAGTGATTGTGGCGTCGAAAGATACCAAGTGAATGTGAAAGCAACGACTACTGAAAAGTTAGGTTTTACTGGTCGTGGCGAAGGCATTGCCGCTGAGGCGGTATGCATCATTGAGTCTTTTACTCTGTAAAACTAGCAATTCCCGCCATGTTAAGGTTTTGTCAGTATTTTGGCTAAAGTTCAGTCCACCTATATGGGATATGATCTATAGCGTTTGAAGGGGGCTGGCAAAAACAAGGCTAGGTGTCTACAAACCCATGGGTTGCCCAAAAATTTATATGCTAATTTCGATTTGTGCGCATGTTATGATTTAAATAATTCCAACTCAACAAAGAGTTTTGATGAATAATCTCTCAAAAAAAACGCTTCAGATAAATTTAACAGGAGGTGCGGAGGAGATCGCTCATCTAGCTAGCGCGATTGAACAATTTTGTGAGCGGGAGAATTTAGGGGATATGGTTAAAAATCAAGTGAATCTGATTCTTGAAGAGCTTTATACCAATACCGCTAATTATGGCTTTGAAGGAATTGATGACGGTCAGGTAAAGATCTCGCTTTCAGTGATTGATCATCAACTTGAGATCTGTTTTGAAGATAACGGTATCGCATTTAACCCACTTGATATAGGCGACCCTGATCTAATGCTTAGTCTGGATGATAGAACCATCGGTGGGCTCGGCGTATTCTTCGTGAAGACGCTCACAGAGCATGTTGAGTACCACCGAGTAGGTGATTTTAATCAGATAAAAATGATCAAGAGTTTAATACCTAAAGATTCTTAGCTGTTTTGTTAAAGGACTTGCTGCGTTGAGCCTAACATCTGTCTAAGCTGCCATATAATTCTTTCAAACACCCTAGTGCTTACAAACATTGACTTTCTGTTAGCGACATTGCTTGAGGTGTCTGAGAGTAAGGAGTTTCGTATGGTGTCCATGAGCTGACTTTTATCTGAAGTCAAATCTATGAGCATATCTATATTTTCATCACTTTCAGCCGTTTCTTCCATTAAGCTTAGAATGAGATGGAGGCTTTCTATAATAGAGCCTGATAGGCCTTCTTTGTAGTTCTCAGTTTCACTTACCGTGCTAGTGAATGTATAAAGCGAATTTAATAAAGAAATAATGGCTTCATTCCGGCTTTGCAGTTCTAAAATGCTAGACATTTCCTTACCTAATTCATGGTGAGAAAGATCATCAATAAATTGTTTAATCTCATTCGCAAGTTTGATGTTCGCCTCATATCTGTCTTTAACTGGCATAAAATCACCCTCATTTTCTCTAAGGGGCTCAAGGTAAAGAGATAGCGTGAAAATGAGTCTATCTTGTTCTTTCTTAATTAAATTAATCGCAATATCAGGATTATCGACCGCTTCTGGATAAATATATTTTGTTTTAGACAGGGAGTCATGCTCACTGTCAGGAAATAAATCTTTGAGCACTGTAGCTATTTTTGATTGAAAGATAGAAACTGCAAAAGCACCAGTCACTTGTAATACAAGGTAAAAGATTGATACTTGAAAAGCAATTTCTGATTTACTCGCCATCGACCCAGCACCACCGAAAAATATTTCAAAGATGCCTGGTAACAATATAAATAGGGGCATCAAGATTAAAACCCCGCTCAGTTTTGTAAGAAACTGATAACAGGATATTTGCTTTTGTGTGCCATTCAAATGCGATGTAAGAAACAGCAGACTTAATCCAGATCCTAAATTTGACCCCAACACTAAAATAATTGCTGCGTAAAAAGGAATAATGCCAGATATTACAAGCGTGATACCAATGATGGTGGAGGTTGATGCGGATTGTGTGATTAAGGTAAAAAGAATGCCTATCAAAAAACATATCGTTGTCGTTTCAGCCGAGAACTCAATAAAATCTCTAATCCATTGAGATTCTCTTAAAAGATGTGAGCTTTCCTTGATCATTCCCAAGCCTAAAAACATGATGCCGAGTGCAAAAAGGATGGCAACTAGATATTTAACTTGGTCGATGCGGTCTACATTGAAAAGGTGCGACACACCTACTATCCCAATAAAAATCAAACCGGCTAAACGAATGTCAATGGCAACTAAGAAAACTAGCAGTGATCCACCAACGCTAGACCATGCCAAAATATTGAGTACTTTTTTAAACTGAATAGCGCCTGAATTGACTAAGCCCATACATACAAATGTGGCCCCACTTGTACTTTGAGTGATTGCGCCAAGCATTACGCCAGAGAGGGCGCTAGTAATATAAGCGCCAGACGTTCTAGAAAGTACCAACCGCATTCTTTTACCTACAAGCGGCTTCATGCTTGCAGATAAAAAATGAAGACCTGACAGGAACAAACCTAAGCCAGCGATTGCTGATGCATATTCAAACATATCTAAAATCAGTTTTGCAGAGATCTAAGGGAGCGATAAAGGCTGAATCCAATAATGAGTAGTACTAAGCACATACTTATCAAAATAAAATTCTTAAGCACATCATACTTGCTATGAATTAAATCTTTAGTCTCCAAGCGTTTTGTATTTTCAAGTATCGAAAAAATCATAGTCAGGTTGGCCATTTTCTTTGCAAGCTGTCGGTCTAATCCTCTCACACTTTCATCCAGCGAATGCATGGAATCATAAGTTTTTAAAGAGGCATTAAGTAGATTTTTATTGTATTGATCCATCAATTGGTCATGTTCAAGTTTGACTGTTTCTATTTCCTGGCAGGGTGCATTTAAATTAAGCTGAGAACAAATCACTGATGCATTATTGAAATAAGATTTAACCTTTTTATTTTCTTTAATAAATTTTGCCTCAAAGATAAGCCTATCGTCATCATCCTTTCCCCTCAGCAAAATATTTTTCCACTCTTGGATTTCAACTTTAAATGAAACGTTTGCAGAAGACAATTCACCTTTAAGGGTACTTATTGCGAAAGCAGAATCTGCTCCTTTCTCAAAAGTCCTCAGCATTTCCCATATAGAAAAAAGAGAAATAATACCTAAAAAGATTAGTAGGCTTGCCCAGGTCAGAGCAAAGGAAATGATATTTTTTCTCAAACTTAAATTAATATTTTTACTCATCGCCGTCTTTAATTGGTAGTTGCATAAGATAATAAATTTTTCTTATGATAAAGAATTAGTGTTACAAAGCTTGGGAATTCCCCTATAGCTTAATTGGTAACAAGATAAATAAAATTTGGAAGCAGAAAAATTATTTTTTAATGGTAATTTTTAATTTATTAATATTGTTTGACCAGACGAAGTCTATATTTGAAGTAAAACTTTTAATGAGATTCAAACCTATTTCATCTGGTAATTGAGCGTTTTCTAGGGGATTGAATTGAGATCCCTCAGTCTCGCATATTAAATCCAATAACTCATTTTTTTCTGAATAAGCCACTGTCAATCGAAGGGCTAAACCATTTAAAAACGGCTTATACATCATAAGAAGCTCTTCAATCACTAGCAGCGCATTGTCTCTTAACTTCTTTGTTAAGAACTGTTTTTCACAAAAAAGCTCGAACTCGGCATTAAGTGCATATAGGTCAAAATCTTGAGAGTTAATTGTAAATACTAAATTCCTCACGCGATTAATAAATGCTTGGGTTCTCTCTTTTTGCGGGGCATCAAATATCTGAGCAGGGGTTCCCTCTTCATAAATCAAACCCTGATCCATATAAAAAACTCGGTTTGATACATCTCTTGCAAAGGCCATTTCATGGGTCACGATGGCCATGGTCATGCCTTCTTTGGCAAGCCTGCGGATAACAGAAAGCACCTCACTGACCATCGTAGGATCGAGTGCTGAGGTTGGCTCATCAAATAGAATAATTTCAGGCTCCATGGCTAGACACCTTGCAATCGCAATTCGTTGTTTCTGCCCGCCAGATAACTCATCTGGATAATTATCTGCCTTTTCAGCAAGACCGACTAAACGAAGTAAATCCATCGATTTCTTTTCAGCCTCTTCTTTAGAGATCCCTTTAAGCTTTATTGGCGCTAAAGTTAGATTTTCCAAAACAGACAAATGAGAAAATAAATTGAAGGACTGGAACACCATGTTCATGCGCTGACGTATTTTCGCGACATCCGTTTGGCTGTCTAAGATGTTTTTGCTGTCAATGGTGATAGAGCCACCGCTTGGCTGATCAAGAAGATTGAGACAGCGCAAGAATGTACTTTTCCCTGTTCCGGAAGGCCCGATGATCGAGACAACTTCCCCTTTTTGGATCTCCGTTGAAATGCCTTTTAGTACGGTTAGATCGCCATATTTCTTTGATAGGTTCTCAACTTTTATCATGATTTAGATCTCAATTGACGTTGGTATTTTGGATCGGTAATTTTTTCAATGTAGTCCATGCCCAGCATTAATAGCCAAGATATCAAGAAATATAAAATGGCGATCATAATCAAGGGGAAGAAAGCATCGAAAGTGCGACTTCTGATAATGTCGCTGGCCTTCGTTAAATCTTGCACGGCAATATAGCCGACTATTGAAGTCATTTTAACGAGGGAAATAAACTCGCCTTTGTAGATGGGTAAAATGCGTCTTACTGTTTGTGGAAGGATGATATAAATAAAGGTTTTTAATTGATTAAAGCCCATCGCAATGCCTGCTTCCATTTGGCCTTTATCTATCCCTTCAATGCCACTTCTAAAACTTCCAG
>JAIPCR010000092.1 GCA_021738125.1 Sulfuritalea sp. | reverse complement strand
ATGGCCACATTCTCTGCAATCGCCGCGTCAGCTATTATTTTCCTAGGTTACACTTTCATCAACAGTCAAATCGATGCTCAAATGGCACGTAATAACCGTTTAGATGCAGCAATAGCCAGTTTAAATAAAGAAATTGCCGATATTAAAGACTTAAAAGATAAAATTAGCATCATGTTGGAAAAAAAACGTGTGGTAGAGAACCTACAAACCAATCGCAGTCAATCGGTCATCGTTCTTGATGAACTCAGTAGACAATTGCCCGAAGGCATGTACTTTAAAAGTATTAAACAGCAAGATGCGCTCATTTCTATTGAAGGTGTTGCTGATACTAACGCCCGTGTCGCCACTTTAGTCAGAAGTCTCTCCACATCTAATTGGCTAGAAATGCCTAATTTAGTGGAGATAAAGTCTGTGATTATTAATACCCTTAAGCAAAATGCCTTTACGCTTACGGTCAACATTAAAGCCCCTAAGGACGAAGAAACCACTCCTGAAGCGACAAATAAAGGGGCGAGTGCATCATGAAATTAGATGACTTTAACAATATAGACTTTAATAACGCGGGTAGCTTGCCTGTGCCAGTTAAGGCAGTGTTGTTGGCGCTTATATTTTTCATCATATTGGTACTGGGTTATTATTTCTTATGGACTGAAGCTTCTACAGCTCTTGATACAGCCAAAGCCAAAGAACAAGAATTGCGCCAAGTATTTTTAACTAAAAAAGCGCAAGCGATTAACCTAAAAGCATATAAAAAACAAATGGTTGAAATTGAAAAAACCTTTGGTGCAATGTTAAGACAGTTGCCAGATAAATCGCAAATGGATGGTTTGTTAACGGATATTAATCAAGCGGGGCTTTCACGCGGTTTAGAGTTTGAGCTGTTTAAACCTGGCCAAGAAACACAGGCAGAATTTTATGCAGAAATGCCCATTTCCATTAAAGTACTCGGCACCTATCATGACTTAGGCGCATTTGCCACTGACATCTCTAAATTATCACGCATCGTTACCTTGAATAATATCGCCATTACAACAACCAGCAAAGATGGCAATAAAGACGCTAAAACCGCCGGCAAAGATGCCATATTAGTCATGGAAGCCGTGGCAAAGACTTATCGGTATTTAGATGAGGATGAAATTGCAGAAAAGAGAAAAGCAGAAAAAATGGCCAAAGATAAATCAGCGAAGAAAGGTTAATTGGTCAAGTGAATAAGCGATTAAC
This sequence comes from Sulfuritalea sp., assembly GCA_021738125.1. Lineage (GTDB taxonomy): Bacteria > Pseudomonadota > Gammaproteobacteria > Burkholderiales > Methylophilaceae > Methylotenera. Next base: position 6,004 of record JAIPCR010000092.1, on the reverse strand, counting down.
TTCAAATGCAGTAACTGATAACATTAAATGCCTATTGATAGGCTTAATGAGCTTGGCACTAGTGGCATGCGGCGGTAGCGAGGGCGACGATTTAGATCGGTTTATGAATAATGCGGGCAATGATATGAAGCCTAAAATCAAACCGCTACCCGAAGTAAAACCTTATCTTGCCTTACAATACAATGCGGATGGTACGCTGGGTGATCCATTTCATGTGCGTAAAGTGACGCGTAAATCTGGCGCTTTGCAGCCTAATTTAAAACGTCCAAAAGAGGCAATGGAAGCGTACCCACTTGAAAGCCTGAAATATGTAGGCATGATTTCAAAAAGTAATCTGACTTTTGCTTTACTAAGAACACCTGATAATGCCGTACAACAAGTCAAAATTGGCAATTTTGTCGGTCAGAATTTTGGCTTAGTCTCAAAGATTACTGAACGCGAGGTGGTGTTAAAAGAAATCGTGCAAGATGACCTTTCAGGTGATTGGATAGAACGCGTTTCTAATTTAGCGTTGCAAGAATGATGAGTAGCAATCGGAGTTTACAATTTCTTTAGAAATTAATAATTCTGGGATTAAGAATCAGGGTGAAACAATGAAAAAAACTATGTGCATATCAAAATTTTTACAAGCTTGCTTGCTACTAGGCTTAATGGTGCTTTCTGGCTTAAGTGCCGCTGAAGAGCAATCGAATTTACGCAATAAAATAGAAGCAATAGATTTCTCAACCTTACCCGGTGGCAGAGTAGCGATTCGCATTAAGACCACAGAAGCCTTGACTAATCCACCGGCTGGATTCACCTTAAATAACCCAGCGCGTATTGCTTTAGATTTTCCTAATGTGGCTAACGGTCTGGCTAAAAGTAATATCCCAGCAGAGCAAGGCGCACTAAAAAGCATTACGCTTGCTCAAGGTAAAGAGCGCACACGCATGGTGCTCAATTTATCTAAAAATGTGGCCTACAACGCAGCCCTAACTGGTAATGAAATTACCATTACCTTACAAGGCAGTGAAGCCAATGCCAACCAAGGCGTTGAAACCAAGTTTGCTGAATCCAGCCTTGGCCAAGCACAATTCTCCCTCAAAAATGTTGATTTTGCGCGTGGTAAAAATGGCGAAGGTCGCATCATTGTTGATTTATCAGACGCTTCTGCGGGCATCAACATTAAACAAAAAGGCAAAACCATTGTTGTCGATTTTATTAATACCAATGTGCCGGATAACTTGCAACGTCGCTTGAATGTGACTAATTTCAATACCCCCGTCATTTTTGTAGACACTATGAAGCAAGGCAAAAATGGGCGCATGATTATCGAGCCTAAAGGTAATTGGGAACAATCAGCCTATCAAGCCGATAAGAAATTCATTATCGATGTACGACCAATTGCCGATGACCCTAACAAACTAGTGCGTGGTGCTAAAACTGGCTACGCGGGTGAAAAACTGTCCTTAAATTTCCAAAACATTGAAGTGCGCGCAGTGTTACAAGTGATTGCCGACTTCACTGGGCTCAATATTGTGACAAGCGACACTGTCACAGGCAATCTCACCTTACGCTTAAAAGATGTGCCTTGGGATCAAGCCATGGACATCATTACCCAAAGTAAGGGCTTGGCAGTTCGCAAAACCGGTAACGTTATTTTAGTAGCGCCGGCAGACGAATTAGCCACTAAAGAAAAACAAGCGCTAGAGGCCACGCAACAAATTGAAGACCTAGAAGCCTTGCGTACCGAAGTATTTACCTTGAAATACATGAAGGCAGAAGACTTAGTTAAAATCATCACCGATAGCAAACAAAAGATACTATCAAAACGCGGTTCTGCCGTGCCAGATGCCAGAACCAACAACGTGTTTGTTCAAGATACGCCTAAATACCTTGAGCAAGTACAAGCCATTATTAACAAAACGGATGTGGCAGTTCGACAAGTGATGATTGAGTCGCGCTTAGTGATTGCGGATGACAAATACAGCAAGGCCTTGGGCGCTAGATTTGGTGTGAATAAACTAAACACTACCGGCGATAATAGTTATGCGATTGGTGGCAACCTGGCACAAACTTCAACAGTGGGTTCATCACTCGCATCGACCACCGGCGTAAGCGGTCCGACAAGCCCATCGGGCAGTACCGATGGTTTGCAATCTAACTTAGGCTTAACCAGTGCATCGGGTAGTTTTGCCTTTAGTTTCTTTAGATTGCCCGCAGGTTTATTGCTTAATTTAGAGCTCACCGCCATGGAATCAGATGGTCGAGGTAAAGTGGTTTCTAGTCCACGTGTGACGACCGCCAATCAACATAAAGCTAAAATTGCTTCAGGTACAGAAATTCCTTATCTAGAGGCTAGTAGCAGTGGTGCCGCAACAGTCTCCTTTAAATCTGCCGTACTGAGTCTAGAAGTGACGCCACAAATTACCCCGGATGACAAAATCATCATGGAGCTAGACGTGAAAAAAGATCGGGTAGGGCAAATATATTCTGGGGTTCCCTCTATTGAAACACAAAACATCAATACACAAGTACTGGTAGGTAACGGTGAAACTGCTGTACTAGGCGGCATTTACGAGCAAACCACGCGTAATGATGTTGAAAAAGTCCCCTTCTTTGGCGACCTACCAATTTTGGGTAATTTGTTTAAACGCAAATCCTCACAAAATGACAGAACAGAACTACTCATATTTGTGACACCCAAAATTATGGATGACAGCTTAAACTTGCGCTAGGACGCTTAATATTAAGACGATTCAAACTAGAAAATCTGACAGATAGTCAAGATTGTCATAAAATGCCCATCATCGTGATGGGCATTTTGTTTATTAAGATTAGGTGAGGTTTTGAAAAATATTTTCTTTATAGGATTAATGGGGGCAGGTAAAACCACGATAGGCCGCCTAATTGCCAAACAGTTTGGCATGGATTTCTATGATTCTGACCATGAAATTGAACGCAAAACTGGTGTTAAAATACCCTTGATATTTGAATTAGAGGGTGAAGCAGGCTTTCGTAAACGTGAAACCGCTGTCATCGAAGAGCTGAGTCAGTTAAAAAACATCGTGTTAGCCACTGGCGGTGGCGCAGTATTATCTGCAGAGAATCGTCAAATACTAAAAAATAATGGCAAAGTGGTTTACTTGCGCGCCAATGTGCACGATTTATGGCAACGCACCCGCAACGATAAAAGCCGCCCCTTATTACAAGGCGCTAATGTAAAGAAAAAGTTAGAGCAGTTGTATCATGAGCGCAACCCTATTTACACGGCACTGGCCGATTGCATTGTCGATACTGGCCCGCAATCAGCGGCCGACATTACGCATTTCATCGAGCAAAAGCTACAAAAATTAAACGCCGAAGACCCATCTGCGTAATTAACACTATTAAATTAAGAATACTTAAACACCCCATGCAAACACTTAAAGTAGAACTCGCCAATAGAAGTTACCCCATTCACATTGGGCGGAATCTCATTTCAGATGCCAGCCTGATACTGCCGCACCTCAAGCGTAAACACGTAGCGATTGTCACCAACACCACCGTGGCACCTTTATATTTGGCTAAGCTCACTCAAACTTTAGAGACTGCCGGCGTGAAGGTCATCCCAATTATTTTGCCCGATGGCGAGGCCTATAAAAATACTGAAACACTCAACACCATTTACGATGTGTTGTTGCAAAATCGCTGTGAGCGCAGCACGACTTTAATTGCACTCGGTGGTGGAGTGATAGGTGATTTAACCGGCTATGCCACCGCCACTTACTTACGTGGTGTGCCGTTTATTCAAATTCCTACCACCTTACTTTCACAGGTCGATTCTTCTGTGGGTGGTAAAACCGGCATCAATCATCCGCTTGGTAAAAATATGATAGGCGCTTTTTATCAACCACAATTAGTCTTGGCCGATATTGATACCCTACAAACGCTGCCACCACGGGAATTTTCAGCCGGCGTAGCAGAAGTGATTAAATACGGTTTGATTCGTGATGCTGATTTTTTTGATTGGTTAGAAGTGAATATGACCAAGCTCATGGACTTAGATGAGCAAGTGCTGAGCGAAGCCATTTACCGATCATGCCAAAACAAAGCCGATGTGGTAGCGAAAGACGAACATGAGCAAGGCGAACGTGCACTACTTAACTTAGGCCACACCTTTGGTCACGCCATTGAAAATGCCATGGGTTATGGCGTTTGGTTGCATGGTGAAGCTGTCGCGGCTGGCACCATGATGGCAGCTGACTTATCGCAACGCATGGCTTGGTTAACTGCCAATGAAGTAACCAGAATTAAAAATAGCCTAGTGGCGGCCAATTTACCGATTAATCCACCCCAATTAGGGGCTACAAAATATCTAGATTTAATGGGTTTAGATAAAAAAGTTGAAAATGGCAAAATCCGCCTAGTATTACAGCAAGGCATTGGTAAGGCAGTGATTAGCAGTGACTACGATGCTGAAAAATTAACAGCGACATTAAGTCTATGTTAAACCTTGCCCCCTACGCCGCTAACCCTGAACTTTCATTAGGGCGTGAATTTGATGAGCCACCTTCTAACACGCGCAATGCCTTTCAGCGTGATCGTGACCGCATTATTCACTCTACCGCTTTTAGGCGCTTAGAATACAAAACCCAAGTATTTGTGAATCACGAAGGTGATTTATTCCGCACCCGCCTAACCCATAGCCTAGAAGTGGCGCAAATGGCGCGCGGTATTGCCCGCACTTTAAACCTGCATGAAGACTTAACTGAAGCCATTGCCCTAGCGCATGATTTGGGCCACACGCCGTTTGGCCATGCGGGGCAAGATGCCTTGAATGCTTGCATGCGTGACTTTGGTGGCTTTGAGCATAATCTACAATCCTTACGAGTGGTAGAGAAGCTAGAACTACGCTATGCAGATTTCGATGGCTTGAACTTAAGTTTTGAAGTGCGCGAAGGCATACTCAAACACTGTGCCATTAAAAACGCCAAGTTATTAGGTGCAGTGGGACAACGCTTTTTAGATAAAACCAGCCCTAGCCTAGAGGCGCAACTTACCAACTATGCTGATGAGATTGCCTATAACAACCATGACATTGATGACGGTCTGCGCTCAGGGCTAATTACCATCTCGCAATTAGCCAAGGTGGAATTATTTGCTAATAATTTAGCCATCGTGCAAGCCAAATATCCTAAGCTAGAGCAAAAACGGCTGATACACGAAACCATACGTCGCATGATTAATACCTTAGTGGTCGATTTATGTACCCATAGCGCACACAACATTGCCCAACATACCCCAAAAAACATCAGTGACATTCGTCAGTTGCCGCAGTTAATCGGTTTTAGCCCTGAGATTGCCGAACAAAACCAAAAGCTCAAACAATTTTTACGCAAGCATTTGTACCATCATTACAAAGTGAACCGCATGAGCGCCAAGGCCACACGCATCGTGCGTGAGCTATTCACTGGCTTTTTTGAAAACACCGGTTTACTACCCGATGAGTTTCAAATCTACGCCGAAATAGATAAAGCCCGGGCGGTGGCGGATTACATCGCCGGCATGACAGACCGCTTTGCTATTCGTGAACACCGAAAACTGTTTACTGTAGAAGAATATTTATAACGTCACATCAGTCACCAATCCTTGCCAATCAAGGCTTTCCAGCCCACTTCACTTAAAAAAATGCTATTTTTGTTGTAAATTTACAACAAATGTAATTATTTGTAACAAAAACACCAAATAAGTGTTGTCTCACAGAATTGGTTTAGGCATACTTACTCACCTTCTCGATAAAGAATGTCTTTTGATGTTCGGCATTGAGGAAGTTTGCAAACTTCCTCACCGTAAGGTGAGATTAATTAAAGAAGTACAAATAGCAGTAACCTTAATTAGGAGATTTATATGAATAACACAATTAAATTAGCAGTTGCTTCAGCTTTATTAGCTGCAGCTTCAACAGCATCAGCAGCTGGTGGTATCGTAGCTGGTGATTGGACTTTAGACATCGGTGGTGTTGTAAACGCTTACTACATTTCAA
>JAIPCR010000091.1 GCA_021738125.1 Sulfuritalea sp. | reverse complement strand
AGCTTTGGTGAAAATTTGAATAACGCCACCGGAAGCTCTGGGACCATATAGGGCAGATGCATTACCGCGCAAAATTTCTATTTTATCAACTTGATCTATTGGGATATTTTGAATAGGCATAGAATTGGTGAACTCATCACTTACCATTAAGCCATCGACCAGGACCAAAACTTGACTAGATTTTGAACCGCGCATGAATATTGAGGTTTGTAAGCCTAATCCACCCAATCTAACAAATTCAATGCCTGGCTCACCTTGTATAGCACTAACAATATCCTGAGGATTTAGTCTGTCGATATCTGCTCTAGTAATCACACTTACCGATGTCATTACATCACTGAGTCTTTGTTCCTGACGACTGCTAGTTACAACAACTGGATTAATTTCGATATTATCTGCAAATGATAGCGAGGATAACGTGCTGATAAAAAGCCCGAATAAAACTATTTTTTTCATTATTATTTCCCTAAATTACATGCGGCCCCGCATGTAGATTTCTAAAAACTAGGGAATACTTAAAGGAATGAATAAAAAAAGAAAGCGCGGTCAATTTATCGACGCAAATAGCGCAGCCTCTGTTTACCGTCACCCCGCGGCATTTCCTAGCGTGCCTTAAATAAGGCGTTGTTTTTAGGCCGGTCTCCGGGCTTGTGAGCGTTAGGGTTTAAAGCCTAGTGTTTTGCGCCTTCCCAAGCCTTACCTTTTTCTAAGGTTTAGCTCAGTGGCATATTGCAAAACTTTTTGAATGAATCAAAAACTCACTTACCGTTGCGGGGGCAGCATAGGCATTGTTTTTTTAAAAACGCACCTATTTCCCAGTTTCACCTTGTTTGTAGAAAACAAACTTGGCACCTAACAACAAGACAAAATTATAGCGTTTATTTTAAAGTTAGCACGCGCTAACTTTCTGGCAATTTTTTTATAATGTCTTGTATTACTTTGAAAATTACACGTTAGCTATTGACTATAATGATTTTTTTCAATTATAGTGGGCACATGGATGCAGACCTAAAAGCGTTGGAATTAAAGTTGTCGAGCTTAATTTCATTGTGTAGTGATTTACGCAATGAGAATGCTCAGTTGCGCCTTGATTTAAGCGCATCAAAAAATGATGCTACTTTATTGAAAACTAATATGGCTAAAGCCAGTGAGCGAATTGAAGCTTTGATGGAGACTCTGCCGTAACGCAGAATTGAATAGATTTTGAGTAAATTACAATGAGTCAAAGTAAAGCGGTAGATGTCAATATTATGGGACGTGAATTTACGGTGAGTTGCACCGAGGAAGAGCGTCCTGGGCTAATGAATGCAGTTGATTTTTTAGATAAAAAAATGCGCGATATCCGTGACGGCGGCAAAATTATTGGTGTTGAGCGGATTGCAATTATGGCGGCACTTAATTTATCTCACGAATTGCTTAACGCTAAAAGTGGCAATGTGGATGTGGGTGATATCAAACGCAGAATCTCACAAATGCAAGATCAGATTGATAAGGCCTGTGCTAGTAAATAGTTAAAGCCTCATAAAAATATTGCGCAATTTAGAGTAAAATCATTTCAATCGTTTAGAGTTACTAAAGTTTTTAAAAGACTCACAAAACGTCTGGTATATTAAATTCAAAGTTTTAAAGTTTGTTCTCTGCGGTGCGGTTTAAGCTAATAATTCCTTGAACTAGTTTATAGCATCGGTTTTAGTCATTCGAGTGTTGTGCGCGCGCCCTAAGTTGAGTGCTCTTTTAAGACCTCTTGGTGGGTGTACCTAATGCATTCTAGGCTGTTACCACTTGAGCCTTTTTGGTTCAGGATGCTGGCTTAGGCTGTATCCGTGGAGAACTCCCATATTGGTTCTGCCAATATCTATCTCAGCTCGTGATATTTTAAATCAGCCAGACTTACAATTTCTAAGCATTTTTCGTGACACGATTCTAATATTACTGGCGGAGCAAAGCCTGCTTCAGAAGCTTCAAGCCAGCGGGTTGCGCAAACGCACCAGCGATCGCCTGCCACTAAACCACTAAATCCATATTGTGGTTGAGGTGTAGTTAAATCGTTACCTCGTGAAATGGAATATGCCAAAAACTCGTCGGTCATTTGCGCGCAAACAGTATGACTCCCAGTATCATCAGGCCCTGTTTCACAGCATCCGCTTCGAGTAAACCCAGTGAGTGGTGAAGTGCTGCAAACTTGTAACGCAGTGCCGAGAACGTTTTTATTTTGTTGTTTTGCCATCGATGTTTCCTATCAGAAATCAGTTTTAACTTTTAAGTTATAGATTATCATAAGGCTTAATTAGTCTTTTGAATAAGGTAAAAAATATGCGTTATTGGTTAATGAAATCTGAGCCCGCTGATGTGTCGATTGACGACTTAGCTAGTTTTCCAAATCAATCAGTAGATTGGTATGGTGTTCGTAATTATCAGGCTAGAAACTTCATGCGTGATCAAATGAAAGTCGGGGATGGGGTATTTTTCTATCATTCTAATTGTGAGGTGCCTGGTATTGCAGGCATTGCTGAGGTTAGTACGCTGGCGTACCCAGATCGCCTGCAGTTTATAAAAGGCCATAAATATTATGATGAAAAATCTACACCAGAGAATCCACGCTGGTTAAATGTAGATGTAAAGCTTGTGCAAAAAACACGGCTACTTAGTCTTAAAGAACTGAGGGAGTACCCTGAGTTGGTTAATATGCGCATATTGCAACGAGGCAATCGACTTTCAATTACGCCTGTAGACCCTAAAGAGTGGGAGTTTATAGTCGGTAAATTGAAGGCAGATTAAATACAAAACAGAGTGTTAGTTTGCTGTAACGAATACTTCAAAAGAAAGTTATCCTAAAAAGAGCTTATAGGCAGGGTTGTGTGTTTCATCCCAGTATGGGTAACCTAAATTTGCTAAAAATTTCTCAAATTCGGCAGTGTCGGCGGGTGGCACTTGCATGCCGACTAATACTCGTCCAAAGTCTGCACCGTGATTACGATAATGGAATAAGCTGATATTCCAGTCATGTCCCATGGTATCTAAAAATTTCATTAGTGCACCTGGTTTTTCTGGGAACTCAAATCTAAACACCACTTCATGTTCAGCTTGGGGTGCATGGCCGCCGACAAGATGCCGTAAATGTAGTTTAGCTACTTCATTATCGGTTAAGTCTAAGGTGGGTAAGTCTTGTGCTTGTAAATCTAGCACAAGTTTGGCAGATTCCACGGGATCGGCAATAGCCACCCCGACAAAGATGTGTGCAAACTTTGGGTCAGAGTAACGATAATTAAACTCTGTAATGTTGCGGTTGCCCAGCAGACGGCAAAATGCCTTAAAAGCGCCTGGCTTTTCTGGGATAGTGACAGCTAATACAGCTTCACGTTTTTCACCAATTTCGGCGCGCTCGGCGATAAAGCGTAGGCGGTCAAAATTCATGTTGGCACCAGAAGCAATGCCGATTAAGGTTTTACCTGTTAAGTGATTGCGTTCGACGTACTCTTTAAGGCCAGCTGTTGCGAGTGCGCCTGCTGGTTCTAAGATACTTCGAGTATCTTCAAATACGTCTTTAATGGCCGCGCAAATTGCATCATTATCCACCACTATCATTTCGTCTACGTACTGTTGAGCTAATGCAAAGGTATGCTCGCCCACTTGCTTAACCGCTGCGCCATCAGCAAACAAGCCCACTTGGTCTAGCATCACGCGCTTGCCTTGTTTGAGCGACTCGGTCATGGCTTCAGCATCTTTGGCTTCAACGCCAATGATTTTAATTTCGGGACGTATCGCTTTGATATAGGTTGCAATGCCCGCCAACAACCCACCACCACCTACGCAACAAAATATTGCTTCGATAGGTTCAGGGTGCGCATTAAGGATTTCCATGGCGATGGTGCCTTGCCCAGCGATGACGTCAGGGTCGTCATAAGGATGCACAAAAGTGAGTTTTTTAGATTGTTCTAGTTCAAGCGCTTTGACATAAGCATCAGAATAACTATCGCCAAACAATACTACCTCGGCGCCACGCGCTTTCACCGCATTGATTTTAATGGCGGGCGTAGTGGTTGGCATGACAATGACTGCGCGGCATTTTAGTTTTTGTGCTGCCAAAGCGACACCTTGCGCATGGTTGCCAGCTGAGGCGGCAATAACGCCACGTTGCAGCACATCGCTAGGTAAGCTTGCCATTTTATTATAGGCACCACGAAGCTTAAATGAGAATACCGGTTGCATATCCTCGCGTTTAAGTAACACGCGATTATTGATACGGGCAGATAAGTTAGGCTGAAATTCTAAAGGCGTCTTTTTTGCCACATCGTAGACGTGTGAGTTTTGTATTTTTTCTGTGTAATTTATGGCCATGAGCTATTTTTAAACCTTGCTTGTTTAGAAATTAACAGGCGCAGTGTATTATGTTGAATTGTTTGTATTATAAAGAACTTGCAAAGGATTTACTTAAAATGGCTTATACCCAAGACGAATTAAAACAACAAGTAGCAAAAGCCGCGGTTGATTATGTAAAAGGTGGCATTATTGGTGTGGGCACAGGCTCAACCGCCAACTTTTTTATTGAAGAACTGGCAAAAGTAAAACATAAAATTGATGGCGCTGTTGCAAGCTCTGAAGCGACAGCACAACGTTTGCGTAGTCATGGTATTGAGGTGTTTGATCTTAATAGCGTAGATGGCATGGAAATTTATGTCGATGGCGCAGATGAAATTACAGAACATCTGCACATGTTGAAAGGTGGTGGTGGCGCATTAACAAGAGAAAAAATTGTTGCTGCTGTTGCCAAACAATTTATTTGTATCTGTGACGAGACTAAATACGTGTCGGTGTTGGGTAAGTTTCCGTTGCCAGTAGAAGTGTTGCCGATGGCAAAAAGTTATGTAGCGCGTGAACTTGTTAAACTTGGTGGCCAACCAGCATTGCGCAACTTTACAACTGATAATGGTAATGTGATTATAGATGTGCATGGTTTAAATATCACCGACCCAATAGCGATGGAAGCTAAAATCAACCAGATTGTTGGCGTGGTCACAAACGGTTTATTTGCAGCACGTCCTGCTAATGTGTTGTTGCTGGCAACTTCTGAAGGTGTGAAAACTTATAAAAAATAAGCTTTCGGCCTGAGGATGAAAAACTGTAAATAATAAATAAAAAGCGCTGATGTACAGCGCTTTTTATTTGGTAGTTTATTCACTAGACTAAAGTGTGTTTTTATCTACTGAGGCACGTAGCCAGTCGCGGTGTCTGCACCCTCACCAAAAAAGTATTTTTCAGTTTGCTCGGTTAAGTATTTACGTGCGGATGGATCAGCCAAGCTTAAACGATTTTCGTTGACCAGCATGGTTTGCTGTTTTAGCCATGTTGCCCAAGCTTCTTTTGATACGTTCGCATAAATGCGTTTGCCAAGTTCACCTGGATACGGAGGAAAGTCCATGCCATCGGCTTCTTTGCCTAATTTAATACAATTTACTGTGCGTGCCATTTGTAATGCCTTAATTAACTGAATAAAGCACTATGATAACGCATGACTTTAAGAGGCGCGAGTGCGCATGTTAATATTGCGTAATTATTGAACTATAAAGTCTAAAAATATGAAAAACACTGTGGAAAGTCCCTTTAAAGGTAAAACGGGCATACGTCGTTTGATTAATGCGTTTGGTTATTCAGTGGACGGTTTTAAGGCGGCATTCCAAAATGAAGATGCGTTCCGCCAAGAGCTGTTTTTAGCCACGATACTGGTGCCATTGGGCCTTTATTTAGGGAAAACCGGTGTTGAAAAAGCTTTATTGGTAGCGGTGGTGTTACTTGTGTTGATTGTTGAGTTATTTAACTCTGCAATTGAAGCGGCTGTGGATCATACCTCTATTGATGTTCATCCGCTTGCCAAACGTGCAAAAGACATTGCCAGCGCATCGGTGATTGTTGCACTAACCATTGTCATTAGTGTTTGGGGTTTGGTATTGTTTGGTTAATAGGAATTTATTAAAGTAAAAAGGCCGCGATTGCGGCCTTTTTATTGTAGCTAAATGCTAGTTAATTGGTCACTACTAAGGAATCTAAAAATCTGCCCGCATACCGATTAACACAGACCGTTCACCTGCAGGTGAAATGTCTTTTAAGAACGAGCTATGTTCACGTATTTCTTGGTTCAGTAAATTATTTGCTTTGGCAAATAACTCCATGTTCAGTTTGACGGGTAATTTATAAGTCACTAATGCACTGACGTCAGTATAGCCGTCTGTTGCTAACTCATTTTCAGCCGTACGATTTTGTTTGAAGACATGCAACATATCTATTCTAGCCCCTAAAGCATTCTTTTGATAATGCAAGCCAGCCCCTAAGCGCAGCGGTGTGATGCGCGGCAACGCTTGGCTATTGTCAAGGTTGCTGGCACGCACGTAGTCGCCACGCAGGGTTAAATCCAAATTGTCCACTAAGTTAAATTTACCTTCTGCTTCTAGGCCTTTAAAACTAGCGGCGAAAGCGCTAAATTGCGCAATGGGTAAGTCGGAGCCAGGAGTGTCAAAACTACCCGTTTCTAACAAGCCTAAAAAGCGACTAAAGCGCGTGTAATAAGCACCAAAACTGAAGGAGTTTTTAGCATCTTTCCAGCGTATTTGTGCATCTAAGCCATTGGAACGCTCTTTGCTAAAGTTCGCATTACCTACTTCGTATTGCCCGGTTGCTAAATGGGCGCCATCTGCATACAGCTCAAAGTAACTGGGCGCACGTTCGTTGTGTGAAAGGTTACTAGCCACCGACCAGTTGGGACTGAGTGTATACAGCCCACCTAGCGCATAGTTGTATGCATTGAAACTAGCGGCTTGAGCCGTGGGTGATTTTGCCCAAGGGCTGGCATCTAAAGTCGTGTGTTCGGCACGACCGCCAAAGCTAAGCTTAAGTTTTTCTAGGTTCCATATATTCATTGGCATTTCTTCATAAACATAAATAGCATGATTTTGCGTTTGTACTGGTGGCACAAACGCTTCTGTCCCTAATGCTTCAAAGCGGGTATTTTGAAACTGAAACCCCACCACGCCTTCTATACTACTAAACTTAGCGTGGCCTAGTTCAACGCTACCTTCTACCCCGTTATTTTTAAAGGTTGTGCCAACGGTAACACCTTCAATTTCCTGATGCTGATAGTCGGTATAAGCCATGCGCGCTTTTACGCGATTGATAATATTACCTAGGTCTTTAAATTCACTGGCTAAATCCCAGCGCTGACTTTTCATGTCAGCGCGTACCGCGGGTTCTGCTACGGTGCCGTAATT
>JAIPCR010000090.1 GCA_021738125.1 Sulfuritalea sp. | reverse complement strand
CAACCATCAAACCTAAAAAGCCTTTAACGCCTGATCAGGCGAGAATCCAAGGCATGAAAAATCAAGTTAAGACCACACAGCAAGCCATCAAGGCTGAAAAGGCTAGGCAGAAGATTAAAGCTGGGCAACAGCAGCTGGCCTCAGCCTTTGCTGCACCGACCATTCTTTAAGCAGGTCTAGTGACCGCCCATTACTTGCGAGCTCGCGGGTTTAGGTTCTTCTCTTTTTGGCGGCGCTGCTTGAATGATGCCCATTTCAACAGTCATTAACGTTGGATAATCAAACCCAGAACCGCTACCTGCATCGATGGCATACCCTACTACGCCACCTAATAACAGATTGCCCCAAACGCCACCGTTGGATTTGGATTGGTAGTAAGCCATGCCTGGTGACATATCGGTTTTTTCACATTTAACAGACATGTCGCCATACGATTTTTGCACCATGATGCTGCCTGGGGTGCTAAGAAACCACGTACCTTTGTCGTTAATGAGTACGCATTTAGCGTCCACCACTTGGGTGCCACGGGTGTGGGTTTGAACTGAGATAGCTTGAGTTTTTTGGCCGGTAATGGATGCACAACCAGGCAGAACGGATAATGCAACAATAGCGGTGATCATGGATGGGGTTTTCATAAAGCTCTCCTATTAGTCGAGCTTCATTATTAACTTAGCGAAAGGTCACTGAGTGACCCAGCAATCAAACCAAACGGCGTATTTATATTTTTCTATCCAGGCTTTGGCGGCAGGCCACACATAGCGCACAAATTTATCCAAATAATAAAACAGCACGCTGTATACCCAAATCATGTCCGCCAAAACAATGTGCATGGGCGCATAAGGGTCAGCGCCCTCCACTGCAAAATAAACGGTCAGAACAAACAGCACGCTGTGCTTGATCAAGCCCAACAAAAACTTCACCCAAGAATTGTGTAGGCTAGCGTAATAAGCGTTGCGGCAACGGGCTAAAAATATAACGGCTTGCACAGCGGTCACTTCTTAACCCTCCGTTGGTTGGCCTTAATCGCCGAACTGGGTTTAGCCTTTAAAAAGGCCATGCCCAACAAGCCTAAAAAACCAGAGGCCACGCAAACCGTATGCAAGGTGGCTATAGGTAAGGTGCCTAGCAACGGATTGCTATCGCTAAACGGGCTTAAGGGCTTGATGTCATCGTGCATAAAACTGTCCAACAATAAATGTGACCACGCCCCTGTCATGGCGCCACTCCAGGCTGCCAGCTTACTGATCTTGGTCTCAGATATAACGCTAGGACTTTTAATCTCGTCATTCCAAATTTTAATAGCTCCTTCACACAACCCCCTGCCGTAATTAGCCGCTAATAATGCAATCAGTGTGGCGCCTATAATCGTATGAAAAAAGTGGTGTTCTGGACTCAAGGTAATTAACAAAAAGCCTATCGGCTCTAGATCAATCAGGACATTCACCAATGCAAACATAGTCCAGCTAAATTTACGTTGAGCCAAAGCTTTAACCGGGGTGATAGCTAACAAATGAAAAGGTGTAAAAGGCATCTTAGCTTGTAGGTCCTTGATAATTCCCCATAGCGGCCTGCAGCGTTTCTGTCACTAACTGTCTTAGCGATTCAGGGGCAACTACGGTAGCGTATTGACCATGTTTTAATATGTCCATAATTAGCTCACGATGATCAGAGTATGGGACTTTTAATTCATAAGTGCCGTCATCTAAAAACTTACTTTTCTGTTTAGAGTGCCAGCGTTCATCAGCCACCCATCGAGCGCGTTCTGGGGTGAAATGCAGAGTAGCCCACTCCACATTTTTGCCAGAGAATATGCCATAGCCAGTCGCCAAAACTTCATCTAGCAATGCTTCAGCTACATCGTCTGCTGTTTTTTCTGTGATCTCGGCTTTTTTGATCATGTCCACCGAGAAGTTACGCATGGCATTTTTGCTATGACACCAAGCATCTAAATGCCAATTGCCGCGATAGTGCATCAAGCGTTGAGGTGACACTTCACGGTTACTGATTTCGTCTGTTCCTCGAGCATGATATTCAATGAGTAAGCGTTTGCGGTTTAATAAGGCAGAGCCAACTACTTGAAACTGCTCTAAATGCATTTGTCTAGCGCCTAAGCTTTCTACCTTAATTCGTCTCTGCACTTCAGTAGCATCGTTATTAGCAGTGCCTAATATAGCCATTAAACGTGAAAGCAAGGGTTTGATGTGTGGCCCTAATAAACCGCCACCATCAAGATTGTTAAGTAGGTGTTGCATGGTTAATAACGCATGAATTTCACTTTCAGAAAACCAAAGCCCTGGCAACTCGTATTTCATGCCTGGCCCTTGTTCGCCGTAACGGTATCCACCCAATTCTTTATCAAAAACCACTGGGGCATTAAGTCGATCACGCATGTGGGCAATGTCACGCTTTAAGGTAGCTGGCGATACTTCTAGACGTGTTAGTAGATCTTGAAATGATATGCTGCGCCGCTCGTTTAGCAAGTGGTCGATTAAATAAACGCGTTCGTTGATGCTCATACTTAGCCCCGTGGCGATGTAATTTATTTGATTATGGTAATTAAAATTAAGCTCACATAATGAGCTAGTTCACAAAAATGATACTGGCTCATTCTGTGAGCTTATGCAAGTGCATAATCGTATTCAACCTAACCAGTGAAAGAGAAAAAACAATGAATGTACCTGCTGTTTCAACCCGTAGCGGTCGCCGCGTAGCACTACTAAACCCAAGCCCAGCGCAAATTGTGATCGGCGACATTGCCCATGGACTTGCTCATCAGTGCCGCTTCAATGGCCAAACCAATAAATTTTATTCCGTAGCTCAGCACAGTGTTTTAGTCGCCTCTATTTTGCCGCGTGAATTACGCCTGGCCGGTCTGTTGCATGATGCCAGCGAAGCTTATCTAGGCGACATTGTGCAACCCTTAAAAGAACTGCTGCCTGAGTATCAAACTATCGAAGCCAACTTTTGTAAGGTGCTAGGTGAGCGATTTAATGTCAACCTTCAGCCTAATCCTGCCATACACCAAGCCGACCTTATTGTATTAGCTACTGAGCGCCGCGACTTAATGCCTATGGATACTGCCGATTGGTCTTGCATTGCTAACATCACGCCCTTAAGCCGCCGCATTAAACCTTTATCGCCAGAAGCGGCAGCGGCGCAATTCATGGACTTGTTCTTTAAGTTAAGCAAACAGCCCAAGCCTAGCAAAAATCCAACGCTCGTGAAGCACCTGCTAAACTACCTTTTACCTAATCGTCTTAGCATTTCTTAAACTCTATTTAATAACCGAAGGACACTCCGCATGAAATTCGACAAAGCCTTTAGTTACATAAGCCGCATTAATCAAAGTGCCGCTTTTTTGTTTATTTTAAGCTTGATCCTGTTGTTGATATTTGGCCTAGGGAGTGAGTTACTTGATAGCCGAAAACCTAAGGCTGGTGAAATAGCCGTATCAGAAGAAAAACAAGGTAGTGCGGATAAAAAGATCTTATCCTTTAGCAGATTCCACCGCATCAATGGCACCGATGTCATGACAGCTGATATATCTGAGCGTCAAGCATCAATCGGCCCCTATGAAAGGGCCAGCAATGAAAAAGTAAAAAATGTGATTTTCATTTCCACCAAAGAAAACAAAGCGCATTTGTTATTTCCGCATTCCAATTACCTTATCCTCTCATCAGGCACAGTGACTATCGGCGGCCGATTCGGCGATAACGAAGGCGAGGCTGCTCGGGCTTTCATATACCAATTCATTAAAGCCGATACCAATAAAGACCAAGAGCTTAACGAAGAAGATAGCCAAACCATGGGGCTGGCTTACGCCGACGGAAGTGGCGGCGTTGAGATTTTAAATGGATTTGACCACCTTATATCCAGTGACGCTATAGACGCTTCGACCTTATCGGTAATCTACCAAAAAGGTGACAAAGTTATTAGCGCGCAATACTCTCTTAAAACCTTAAAACTCATTTCTTCAACAATTATCACAGACTTATTGGCGCTTAATCCTCATGGCTAGAAAATACAGCTACCACCCGGGGCAAGCCGCCCCATTTCGCATCAGCCGGAGCAAGGTGGATTTATTCCTCAATTGCCCGTGCTGCTTTTATCTGGATGTGCGCTTGGGGGTAAAACGCCCACCGGGCTTTCCGTTTAATTTAAACAGTGCTGTTGATGCTTTGCTCAAAAACGAGTTTGATCAATACCGTGCAGAAAGCCTGCCCCACCCTTACATCATCAACGCCGGAATCAATGCCATACCTTACCAAAATGCCGAACTAGACACTTGGCGAAGCAACTTCAAAGGCGTGGCGCACTTGCATGCAGCCACTAACTTTGAAACCTTTGGTGCGGTCGATGATTTGTGGCTAGATCTTGACAGCAAAGAACTCATCGTGGTCGACTACAAAGCTACTTCTAAGGCCGATGACGTTTCGCTTGATGCCGATTGGCAAATTGGGTACAAACGCCAGATGGAATTCTACCAATGGCTGCTTAGGCAAAACGGCTACAAAGTCGCAGTCCAAGGTTGGTTTGTTTATTGCAACGGCATTAAAGACAAGCCTTCCTTTAATCAGCAATTGGATTTTAAAATTAGCATGCTACCTTACACGGGCGACGACAGCTGGGTGGAACCTACCTTACACAACATCAAACATTGTCTAGATTCAGACAACGCGCCTGAGGCAACGGAAGATTGCGACTTTTGCCAATACGCTTTGAAGTATGCTGCAGCCGTCAAAAATCCATTGAGGAATAAAATCGAAAGATTATCCGATGGCTAATCTAACTGAAATAAAAATAAAAATCCGTAATTGCGTGTTTGGCTTTCGCTGTGCACAAAACTGGGAGACCATGGACGAAACCTCACGCGCTGATGTGCGCTTTTGCCGTGAGTGCGCCAAAGATGTTTATTTTGTAAAGAACCCAATTGAGCTCTCTGAGGCCGTCGGCCTAAACCGCTGCGTGGCCATCAAGCTAATATCCAATGAGGACAAGCAGACTAGCGATAGGGTAATCATGAGTTTAGGCATGGTAAGAAGTTACGAAGAAATCCATAATGAACCCGAACCTAATGCCGCATTCCGAAAAAGAATGCGCGATAAGAAAATAACTTAGACCATGCGCCTATTAAAACTCAGCCTAATCCTCGCCTTCTTTTACACACCAATGGCTTGGGCAGACTACAAGCCCGCCACCACCGATGAGCGCAGCATAGAAACCACCAATGTGAATGCCGATGGCAGCAGCGTGAGCATCTACGAAAGCCTAACCCGAATAGAAACTCAAGCAGCGGTAGAAGATGACGGCCACATCGACATCCCCTACAACGGCAAGACCGAGACCGTGCAAATTATTGAGGCCTACACCCTTCAAGCCGATGGCAAAAAGATCAAAGTGCCACAATCGAGCATACGCAACACTGGCGGTGGTAGCGGAAACAAATTTAGTGAAACCAAACACAAGGTGCTGATTTACCCCGATGTAAAAGTGGGCAGTCGGCTGTATTTAAAATACCGTGATGAAGAACGCAGCCCGCTTTACACAGGCCACTTCATCAGCGGGCAATTTTTTAGCCCACATTTCGTTTATAAAGACACCCAAATTAACCTTATCACCAACAACAAGCTGCCCATCCAAATCGACACCAAAGGCATGCAAGGGGGCTTAATAAAAGCAACAAAAACCCACAAGCATTACCGCTACACTTTTAAGCAAGACCAAGTTCTGCCTCCAGAAGACAGTCAAAATGCGTATTCAGACTTTGCTCCTTACTTCATGGCCAGCAGCTTTAAAGACCATGTGGAATTAGGTCGGGCTTACCAAGCCGGCCTTAAAAACAAAACCAATGTCACCCCAGAGTTGCAAGCCTTGGCCGACGATCTCACGGTTGGCCTCACCGGTGAAAAAGCCCAGGTGGAGGCCCTCTACCAATGGGTGAGTAAAAACATCCGCTACATGGCGATTTATTTGAGCAAAGGGGGCGTGGTCCCGCATAGCGCACAAAGCATTTATAAAAACCGCTTTGGCGATTGCAAAGACCATGTTGTGCTACTTGAAACGCTGCTTAAAGCCAAAGGCATTAAAAGCAGCACCGCTCTGATTAACTCCAGAGACGCTTACAAATTGCCTAATTTAGCCGTGCAAACGCCTTTTAACCATGTCATCAACTACATCCCCAGCTTGGATCTTTATTTGGATTCCACCGCGCAGTTTGCCCCCTTTGGCGCCTTGCCCATAGGAGTGATGGACAAACCGGTGGTGCTCACCGCCTTAAACCGATTAGGCCATACGCCCGCTATGCAGGCTAAAGACAACAGGATGGTAAGCAAGGTGGACATGCTGATTAATGAAGACGGCAGCATGCAAGGCACCAGCCACACTTATGCCACAGGCGCAGTAGGCATAGATTACCGTATCGAAGGCGCTGGCAACTTAGATTACGATGACAACGATTTGGTGAAAAGTCGCTTAGCACCTGCAAACGAAACTGGCACCGGCAAAATCACGACAACCGATCCATTTGATTTAAGCGTTCCCTTTGAAGAAAAGGCTACTTTCACTGTAGACCCCGCAGCTAACTTTCCAGGCCCTGGGGCAATGACCATCCCGGTGGGCATAGCAAATGGTGAAATAGCCAGATTAGGTCGCTATAAAATGAATGCTAATCTAAATTTTCCATACGCCTGCTATGCGAACATTATGGAAGATCGCTACAGCCTCACCTACCCCAACACCACAAAAATCACCCGTATTCCCGCTGATGTAAACTACCAAAACAATAGCATAAGCTACCAAGCAAGCTACAAATTAACCGGCAATAAACTAGAAGTGTTTAGGCGCTACCAATCAGACAACCCTAGCCATGTTTGTGGGGCAGAAAAGGTAGCAGAAAAGCTGTCATTCTTTAAGGTTCTGCAGAGGGATTTGAAGGGGCAGGTTTTTTACGAATAGTGCCATCTCGTAAAATGGAGAATTTTATCATTCAGTAAAAATGATATGAATTACAAGGCACATATTACTAAGATATTGTTTAGCAAGTTAATTTAATAGTGATATAAGCTTAAAATATTCAAAATTTCCTTGAGCCTAGATTGCTTTCTATACTATAATTGCGCTCCTTTGAAAAAAGCAGAAGTTTGGAGATTTAACCATGGCACGTGTATGTATGGTAACTGGCAAAAAGCCAATGGTGGGCAACAACGTTTCTCACGCTAACAACAGAACAAAACGCCGTTTCTTACCTAATTTGCAAAACCGCAA
>JAIPCR010000010.1 GCA_021738125.1 Sulfuritalea sp. | reverse complement strand
GGGTTATGAGGGTTACGATCGTGTGTTTGGTTTTACAGATAAAGACATGGTGTTATTGCCAGATCCCACAACACTCAGGGTAGTGCCTTGGGCGATAGACCCTACAGCGCAAGTGATTATGGATTGCGTTGATCACCAAGGTAAGCCGATAGATTTTGCCCCTAGAAATGTACTACGTCGGGTAACTAATTTGTATAAGAATTTAGGCTGGACGCCCATTGTGGCACCTGAGTTAGAGTTTTATTTACTAGAGCGTAATATCGATCCTGACATTGCCTTGAGTCCACCCGTGGGGCGCAGTGGCCGTAAAGAAACTAGCCGTCAGCTATATAGTATTGATGCGGTGAATGAGTTTGATCCTTTATTTGAAGATATTTACGATTATTGTGATTTGATGGGTTTGGAGTTGGATACGCTCATTCATGAGTTTGGCGCAGGGCAGATGGAAATTAACTTTTTGCACGATGAGCCTATGTTGCTGGCGGATAAAACATTTTTCTTTAAACGCACTTTGCGTGAAGTTGCCATGCGCCATGGCATGTATGCCACCTTTATGGCAAAGCCTATGCAAAATGAACCAGGTTCAGCCATGCATATTCATCAAAGTGTGATTGATGCTAAGTCGGGGCAAAATATTTTCAGCAATCCTGATGGTAGTGCTTCCCCTATCTTTTTTAACTACATAGCCGGTTTGCAGAAGTATTTGCCGGCCGCTATGGCATTGTTAGCGCCCTATGTAAATTCATATCGCCGTATTGTGCGTAACGGTGCTGCGCCGATTAACATCGAATGGGGTTACGATAATCGTACTGTAGGTATTCGTGTGCCAATTTCCGACCCGACAGGTCGACGTGTTGAGAACCGAGTGGTGGGTGCAGATGCAAACCCATATTTGGCTATGGCTGTCACATTGGCTTGTGGTTACTTAGGCATTGTTGAAAAATTAAAACCTACTGAAGTGACGACTGGCAGTGCTTATGCCTCAGATTACCAATTGCCACGCGGTTTATCAGAAGCGATTCGTGAGTTAGAAAATGCCAAAGCGCTACATGAAGTGTTGGGTAAAGATTTTATTGATGTCTATTTGGCGGTAAAAGAAACTGAGCATGATGAATTTATGCGCGTTATTAGCCCGTGGGAAAGAGAACATTTATTAATGCATGTTTAACTAGCATGTTTTATGC
Source organism: Sulfuritalea sp. (assembly GCA_021738125.1). Lineage (GTDB taxonomy): Bacteria > Pseudomonadota > Gammaproteobacteria > Burkholderiales > Methylophilaceae > Methylotenera. Next base: position 33,203 of record JAIPCR010000010.1, on the reverse strand, counting down.
TTATAAAAATGTATCGATGTTTTAACCGAGAGCAATATGAAGACTACTAAAGAAATTCAGGCAATAGACTCAGCCCATTATCTACATCCATTTACTGACCATAAAAGTTTGGCAGAAAAGGGTGCACGTATTATCACAAAATCTGAAGGCATTTATATTTGGGATTCTCATGGTGAGAAAATTTTAGATGCAATGTCGGGCTTATGGTGTGTCAATATAGGTTATGGCCGCCAAAAATTGGTGGATGCTGCGGCTAAACAGATGCAAGAGTTGCCTTATTACAACAGCTTTTTTCAAACGACCAATGTGCCTGCGGTAAAGCTGGCTGAACGTATTGTGAAGTTGGCGGGTGACAATTATTCGCATGTGTTTTTTAGTAGTTCAGGCTCCGAGTCTAATGATACTAATATCCGTATGGTCCGCCACTACTGGGCTACCTTAGGTCAGCCAGAGCGTAAAGTGATTATTAGCCGTAAAAATGCCTACCATGGCTCGACGATGGCCGGCGCTTCGCTTGGTGGCATGAGCTATATGCATGAGCAGGGCGGCTTACCTATTCCCGATATTGTCCATATTGAACAGCCCTACCATTACGGCCTCGCGCCCACACAAGATAAAGATGCTTTTGGTATTGAGGCTGCGGGTTGGCTTGAGCAGAAGATTCTGGAAGTGGGTCCGGAAAAAATCGCTGCATTTATAGGTGAGCCAGTGCAAGGTGCAGGTGGGGTAATTATTCCACCTAAAACCTATTGGCCAGAAATTCAGCGCATTTGCGACAAGTACAACATTTTATTGATTTGTGATGAAGTGATTTGTGGTTTTGGCCGTCTTGGTTATTGGTTTGGTTCACAATTATTGGGCTGTAAGCCAGATTTAATGACCTTTGCTAAGGGCGTGACCTCAGGATATATTCCGTTAGGTGGTGTGGTGATTGGCAAGAAAGTGGCCAAAGTTTTGATTGAGCAGGGTGGTGACTTTAATCATGGCTATACTTATTCTGGTCATCCAGTTGCTTGTGCAGTGGCACTCGCTAATATTGATATTTTAGAACACGAAGGCTTGGTCGATAATGTCCGAAATGAGACTGGGCCGTATCTTGCACAAAGATTTGCAGAATTAACGCATCATCCGTTGGTAGGTAATGCGGAAAGTTGTGGTCTGGTCGCCGGATTAGCTTTAATGAAAGATAAAGCCAAGCACATTGCTTTTGATGAATTATTGGGCGTAGGTATGATGTGTCGCAACCACTGTTTTTCTAACGGATTAATTATGCGTGCAGTGGGCGATAGAATGATTATTGCGCCGCCACTAGTCATCACTAAAGCACAAATAGATGACATGATGCATTTAATTAATAAGTGCTTAGATGCGACGCTAGATGAATTGCAAGCGCTTGGTTTGATGCATGCTTAATAAGTTAGGCAATGTTTTATAACATGTGATTTTGTACATGTTAGAATAATTTCATTATGATGTTTTATCTGTATGAGTTGTCAGTTTTGGATGTTTATTTTTAATTCTTATTTTGGGAGAGATTTGATGAGTGCACTATTTAAAAAACCTTTACTTAACCAATATGTGTTGAGCACTTTGTTGGGATTGACTGTCAGTTTTGGCGCTATTACAAGTCATGCTGCAGCAGAAGAAAAAGTTTTAAATATTTATAACTGGTCAGACTATCTTGCGCCAGACACAATTCCAAATTTTGAAAAAGAAACAGGCATTAAAGTTCGCTATGATATTTTTGATAGCAATGAAATTTTACATGCAAAATTAGTGGCTAGAAAAACGGGTTATGACATTGTTGTACCTTCGTCCAACTGGGCTAAGTTACAGATTGATGGTGGCTTATTTCAAAAGCTAGATAAATCGCAAATCCCTAACTGGAAAAATTTAGATCCAGGCATTTTGAAACAAATGGAAGCATTTGACCCGGGTAATGCTTACTTGGTGGATTGGCTATGGAGCTACACTACAGTAGGGATTAATGTTGATAAGGTTAAAAAAGCCCTAGGCACAACACCTATGCCAGATAATGCTTGGGATTTAGTATTTGATCCAAAATACACGACCAAACTAAAATCTTGCGGTATTACGATGCTAGACACTTCCTCAGAAGTATTCCCAATTGCGTTACATTATTTGGGTAAAAATCCCTACACTAAAAACCCAGCAGACTACCAAGCAGCCTTTGATATGTTGAAAAAAGTACGTCCAGATATCAAACGGTTTAACTCTGGTGGTCAGATTGAGGATTTAGCTAGTGGCCAAGTCTGTGTGGCGTTAGGCTGGGCTGGGGATTTCAACTTAGCGCGTAAACGCTCAATTGAAAATAAACTAGCGCAAAATATCGTTGCGCTGGTACCTAAAACTGGCGGGTTGTTATTTATGGATACCATGGCAATTACCGCAGATGCCGCACATCCAAGCAATGCACATAAGTTTATTAATTACATCTTGAAAGCTGAAGTGCATGCAGGGCTTACCAATGCTGTGACTTACGCAAACCCAAATAAAGCGGCGACACCATTTGTAGATGCAGAAATTAAGAATAATAAAACGATCTTTTTACCTCCGGCAGATGTTGCCAAGTTAATTCCCCCAGGTAATGTAGATAATAATACGCGACGTACCATGACGCGTCTGTTTACACGTTTTAAAACGGGGATGTAAGTAACGCTCGACAATCGCACTTCTGATCAATTTAAATTGATCAGAGGTGCTCAATGTGGTGGTTTTCACTGCATTCGTATCATTATTAAGTCACATTCTACTGGGGTATAGGGGTATTTATGGCGATAGCACCAAAGGCTAATATAGTCCGCGAAGATTTACTTCGAGTTGAGGGTGTTACTAAGATTTTTGATGGTGTTGTAAAAGCGGTGGATAATGTTTCGCTGACAGTTGCAATAGGTGAAATTTTTGCGTTGCTTGGTGGTTCTGGATGCGGAAAATCAACCTTGTTGCGCATGCTTGCCGGATTTGAGGCGCCGTCCAAAGGTAAAATTTTCTTAGCAGGCGAAGACATTACTAATTTGCCTCCTTATCAACGACCTATCAATATGATGTTTCAATCGTATGCACTTTTCCCACATTTAACCGTTTGGGAAAATATCGCTTTTGGCTTGCGTCGTGATCATATGCCTAAAGAGCAGATTGTAGAGCGCGTTGAATCTATGTTGAGCTTGGTGCAATTAACTAAATACGCCAAACGTAAGCCACATCAACTTTCTGGTGGGCAGCAGCAACGCGTTGCATTAGCGCGAAGTTTAGCAAAGCGGCCTAAACTCCTATTGCTTGATGAGCCATTAGGGGCGCTGGATAAAAAATTACGTGAAACGACTCAATTAGAACTGGTCAATATTATTGAAGAAGTCGGCGTTACTTGTGTTTTGGTGACGCATGATCAGGAAGAGGCGATGACCATGGCGTCGCGGATTGCAGTGATGAGTGAAGGATATTTTCTGCAAGTAGGTTCGCCAGATGAAATTTATGAAATGCCTAATAGTCGTCAAGTGGCTGATTTTATTGGTAATGTTAATATATTTGATGGCGTGGTAGAAGAGGATGAATCTGATCATGTGACGGTACGTTGTAATGATTGTTTGCATTATGTAGGTCATGGTATTAGTGGTAATTCCGGGATGTCGGTTGGCGTGGCTTTAAGGCCAGAAAAGATTTTATTGACCAAAGAAAAGCCAACGGGGGAATACAATTGGTGTGAAGGTGAAGTGACGGAAATTGCTTATTTTGGCGCTTATACAACCTATCACCTTAAGCTTAATAGTGGCAAAGTCATTAAGGCGCAAGAGCTAAATAATACCCGTGATTTAAGTTGCGGCTTAACGTGGGGTGATCGCGCTTTTGCCCAATGGAGCGATCTCGCGATGGTCGTATTGACTCAATAATAGGATGCATGTAATGAATAAATTTACTAATTACATGCGAAGCTTCTTTAATGGCCGCCATGTCGTAATTGGCGTTCCTTATTTATGGTTTTTAATGCTCGCCTTAGTGCCGTTATTGATCGTACTTAAAATTAGCGTGTCTGAAATGGAGTCTACTTCTGTTTCAAGTATGATTAGCTGGAGTGAGGGTTGGCCAGCAATTAAGCTTAATTTTGCCAGCTATGTGTTCATTGGTTCTGATGAACTATATGTGCAGACTTATTTATCTTCACTGAAGTATGCATTATTAACAACAGTCATTTGTTTGAGTATTGGCTATCCATTCGCCTATTTCATGGCACGCGCACCTAAACATCTACAGCCTATGTTGTTGATGTTAATTATGCTGCCATTCTGGACTTCGTTTTTATTGCGTATTTATGCTTGGAAAACGCTACTAGTCAATAATGGCGTGATTAACAATGTGTTGATGAGTCTTGGTGTCATTGATGCACCTATGGAAATGATGAACACCCCATTTTCACTGATGGTTGGCATGGTCTATTCATACCTGCCGTTTATGATATTGCCGCTATACGCCAATTTATCTAAATTAGATATGCGTTATCTAGAGGCCGCTGCCGATCTTGGCGCCAGTCCATTTAAAGCTTTTTGGTTGATTACAGTGCCATTATCAAAAGCAGGCATTATTGCTGGCTCTATGTTGGTGTTTATTCCTGCGGTGGGGGAATATGTTATTCCGGAATTACTAGGGGGACCTGACACGCTTATGATAGGCCGTGTATTGTGGGATGAATTCTTTAGCAACAATGATTGGCCTATGGCTTCAGCCGTAGCTGTGGTCATGATATTGCTCATTATGTTGCCAATGGCAATCTATAACAAATATCAATCTGAGCAAGCGGAGCTTAAATCATGAATACCAACATGATTAAGTGGTTTAGCCAAAGCTGGATGGTCGTTGTATACATTTTCCTGTATATGCCCATTGTGACTTTGGTTATTTTTTCCTTTAATGATTCGCAATTAGTGACAGTATGGAGTCATGCCAGTATGAGGTGGTACGCTGCGTTGATGAACGATAGTGATTTGATTGCAGCTGTGGCTTTGTCGCTGAAAATTGCTTTTTTCTCAGCCTTGATTTCAGTGTTTTTTGGGGTGTTTACTGCTTTTTGTTTAAATCGCTATAAGCGTTTTTCTGGCCGCACTTTATTGTCTTCTATGGCTACGACGCCACTGGTTATGCCGGATGTAATTGTAGGCTTATCATTATTGTTAATGCTAGTTTCAATGCAACATTGGCTAGGTTATCCTGAGCGCGGCTTGTTTACTATATTACTAGGACACGCTTTGTTAGGTACGGCTTATGCCACAGTGGTCGTGACGTCACGTTTGCGCGAAATGGATGGCAAGCTAGATGAAGCGGCGATGGACTTAGGTTGCCAGCCTTTTCAAGTATTTAGGCTGGTGACGCTGCCTTTGTTATTGCCTGCTTTGGTGTCAGCCTTTTTATTGACGTTTACGCTGTCTTTTGATGATGTGGTGCTGTCATCATTTTTATCTGGTCCAGGCTATTCAACGATGCCCATGGTCATTTTTTCTCGCGCACGATTAGGCCTAAATCCAACGATTAATGCAGTTGCCACTGTGACCATTGTAGTAGTGACTTTTGCTGTGATTGCCTCAAGCTTTTACACCTCGCATCAAGAGCGCAAACGTAGAAGAGAGGTCGCGCAAGCTTATAGTGATACCAATAAATAATGTAGGCGTGGCCTTGGGCCGCTAAGCAAAGTTTTTGCCTATACAATCAAACTAATTCAAGCAGACAATACAATGTTATTCCAATTACAACATAGCGCACTTCTTAAAAACAACCTCACTTTGCTCGCTGGTCAGTGGGTTGCAGCAGACTCTGGCAAAACTATTGCAGTGACTAATCCAGCTAACGGCTTAGAGTTTGCAAAAGTGCCATTAATGGGGCGTGCTGAAACTACACGTGCAATAGTGGCCGCAGAAGTTGCACAAAAGTCATGGAAGATGCTTACCTCGGCTGCACGTGCAGCGATTTTGAGGCGCTGGTTTGATCTTATTACTTTGCATAAAGAAGATTTAGCACAGCTATTGACGGCTGAACAAGGTAAACCTCTGGCTGAGGCACGTGGCGAAGTGAATTATGCCGCAAGTTTTATCGAATGGTTTGCTGAAGAAGCCAAGCGTGTCTATGGCGAAGTAATTCCAGCGCCTATGGCAGACCGGCGTTTACTAGTCTTAAAGCAGCCCATTGGCGTAACCGTGGCTATTACGCCTTGGAATTTCCCCATTGCAATGATTACTAGAAAAGCCGCACCTGCATTAGCGGCGGGCTGTAGCATGATTATAAAGCCTGCCGAACAAACGCCACTGTGTGCGATTGCCTTAGCGGTGTTGGCTGAAGAGGCCGGCGTTCCTGCTGGTGTTTTGCAAGTCCTAACGGGTGATGCGAGACAAATTGGCGCTGTACTGTGTGAAAGTCCAGTCGTGGCTAAGCTTTCATTTACGGGTTCTACTGAGGTCGGTCGAATTTTAATGCGTCAATGTGCAGACACCATTAAAAAATTGTCACTAGAGCTGGGGGGTAATGCGCCTTTTATAGTGTTTGACGACGCAGATTTAGATGCAGCCGTTGAAGGCGCGATGATCAGTAAATACCGCAATGCGGGACAAACTTGTGTGTGTGCTAACCGTTTATTTGTGCAAGATGCAGTGTTTGATGAATTTGCTAAAAAGTTAGCCGTTAAAGTAGCGCAATTAAAGGTCGGGGTGGGTAGTGAAGAGGGTGTGACGCAGGGGCCGCTGATTGATGATGCCGCGATTGCCAAAGTTGAAAGCCACGTTGCCGATGCCATAGCTAAAGGTGCGAAGCTCATGCAAGGGGGTAAGCGCCATGCATTAGGGGGTACTTTCTTTGAACCTACGGTACTCGCTAATGTAAGTACGGATGCCTTAATTTTTAGTGAAGAAACGTTTGGGCCAGTAGCGCCCTTATTCCGCTTTAAAACAGATGACGAAGTGATTGAGCTAGCTAATCGAACTGAATTCGGTTTGGCCTCATACTTTTTTAGCCGTGATATCGGCCGAATTTGGCGTGTGGCAGAAGCATTAGAGTACGGAATGGTCGGGGTGAATACTGGCATGATATCCAATGAAGTAGCACCTTTCGGTGGTGTAAAGCAGTCTGGTTTAGGGCGTGAGGGTTCACATCATGGGATTGATGAGTATCTAGAGCTGAAATATGTTTGTATGGCAGGGTTATGATCATGACGCAAACTATAATTAATTGGCATCAGCGTGCTAAAGATTTAAAAATTGATGGTCGAGCATTTATCAATGGTGAGCGTGTGGCTGCGATTGGGGGTCAAACATTTGAATGTTTTTCTCCGATAGATAACCGTAAGCTAGCGGATGTTGCAAGTTGCCAAGTTGCAGATATTGATTGTGCAGTGGTTGCTGCAAGAGCGGCATTTAACGATAGGCGTTGGGCAGGTTTATCGCCACGTGAACGTAAAGAAACCATGATTCGTTTTGCTGATTTACTCATGACCAACAAAGAAGAGTTGGCTTTGTTAGAAACCTTAGATATGGGCAAGCCGATTACTGCCAGTCTTAATGTTGATGTGAGTTCAGCGGCTAATAGTCTGCGTTGGTTTGGTGAGACAATTGATAAAGTCTATGACGAAATTGCCCCCACTGCAGACCACACCTTAGCTATGATTACACGTGAGCCTATCGGTGTGGTGGCGGCTATTGTGCCGTGGAATTATCCAATTTTAATGGCTTGCTGGAAGATTGCTCCGGCACTGGCTTCTGGTAATAGTATTGTGCTGAAACCCTCAGAAAAATCACCATTAACGGCTTTGAGACTGGGCGATTTAGCTTTGCAAGCGGGGATTCCAGTAGGTGTGTTAAATGTAGTGCCAGGCTACGGTCTGGAGGCGGGAACGCCATTAGCCATGCATATGGATGTGGATTGTATTGCTTTTACGGGATCAACCGGCGTAGGTAAGAAAATACAAATAATGGCCGGGCAGAGTAATCTTAAGCGTGCATGGTGTGAGTTGGGCGGTAAGTCTCCCAATATTGTATTTGCTGACTGCAAAGATTTAGATAAAGCCGCTGAGGCCTCAGTCGGTTCAATCTTTTATAACCAAGGTGAGAGTTGCAATGCGCCATCGCGGCTATTGGTAGAGCGCTCGATTAAAGATGAATTTGTTAAAAAGTTATTAACCCATTTGCCGAGTTATCAGCCAGCTGACCCTTTAAACCCTAATACGACTATGGGGGCGATTGTGGATTGTGGGCAGATGGAAAATGTACTCAAATATATTGCAAGTGGTAAAGCGCAAGGCGCTAAATTGTGCGCTGGTGGTGAACGTGTAATGAGTGAAACCGGTGGCTTTTATGTGAGTCCTACGGTATTTGATGGCGTGACCAATGACATGACGATTGCCACTGAAGAAATTTTTGGGCCAGTACTGTCTATTATTACTTTTGATACAGAACAAGAGGCCATAGCGATAGCGAACGAAACTGAATATGGATTGGCGGCGGCTATTTGGACGCAAGATTTAAGCCGAGCTCACTTGGTTTCAAAGGCTTTACGTGCTGGCACGGTGCATATTAACAGTTATGATGAAGATGATATTACGGTGCCTTTTGGCGGTTTTAAGCAGTCAGGGAATGGTCGCGATAAATCTTTGCATGCGCTAGAAAAATATACCGAGCTTAAAACAACTTGGATACGGCTGACGTAAGCAAAATATGCGCGTGCAGTAAAAGGGAAAAAGAACAATGGGCAACCACGATTTACATAACCGCCGTCTAGCCGCCACCCCTCGAGGCATAGGGGTGATGGCGAATTTCTTTATTGAACGCGCATTAAACGCTGAAGTGTGGGATGTAGAAGGTAAGCGCTACATTGATTTTGCGGGGGGTATTGCCGTACTCAATACGGGCCATCGACATCCTAAAATGGTGGCAGCGATAGAGGCGCAATTACAACGGTTTACCCATACCTGCTACCAAGTGTTGCCCTATGAAAGTTATGTCACCTTGGCTGAACGTATTAACGCATTAACGCCAGGTGGCCATGCTAAAAAAACCTGCTTTTTTTCAAGTGGTGCAGAGGCCGTTGAGAATGCTATAAAAATTGCCCGTGCTTACACAGGCCGTCCTGGGATTATTGCGTTTTCTGGCGCTTTTCATGGGCGCACGATGATGGGTTGCGCGCTAACTGGCAAGGTTGCACCTTATAAAATTGGGTTCGGCCCCTTTCCTGCTGAGATTTATCATGCGCCTTTCCCCGTGGATTTGCATGGCGTTAGCGTGGAAGATTCAATTAGAGCCATTCATACTTTGTTCAAATCAGACATCGATCCTAAGCGTGTTGCCGCTATTATTTTAGAGCCTGTGCAAGGAGAAGGGGGGTTTTATGTCACGCCACCAGCGCTGATGCAGGCGTTAAGAAATGAGTGTGATGAGCATGGTATTTTGCTCATTTATGATGAGGTGCAAACTGGCTTTGGCCGAACAGGTAAACTATTTGCAGCCGAACATTTTGATGTGATGCCCGATATTATTACCATGGCCAAAAGTATGGCGGGTGGTACCACATTGTCTGCAGTATGCGGTAAGGCTGAAGTAATGGATGGGCCAGCCCCAGGCGGGTTGGGCGGCACCTATGCGGGCAACCCTTTAGCGATTGCCGCTGCGCATGCGGTAATTGATATTATTGAACAAGAGCAACTCGTGGCGCGCGCTAATGTGTTGGGTGATAGGCTGGTAGCAAGACTCAAAAAAGCACAGAAAAACAATCCAACCATAAAAGAGGTGCGTGGATTAGGCTCTATGATTGCCGTGGAGTTTTATGACCCATCCACAGACCAACCCTCAATGGAAATTACTAAGCAAGTACAACAAGCTGCTTTGGCCGAGGGTTTAATCCTGCTCACTTGTGGTGTCTACACCAATGCTTTACGCTTTTTGTATCCACTGACGATTCAAGACGCTGTGTTTGATGAAGCATTGGATATTCTTGATCGTGCCTTAATGAAAGTGGTCTCATGAAACCTGAATTAATTAAAGCGGTTGAAGCTGCCAAAACGAAGATGGCAAGTCAGGGGGTGCATACAATCATTGCCCAGTTTGTTGATATTCATGGATCTGCCAAAGGCAAGTATATTCCACTCGCACATTTGCAAGATGTGATTGAAAATGGTGCTGGTTTTGCTGGTCCATCGATATGGGGTACAGGCTTACCAAGAAATGGTGCGCGTTCTGAGTTTTATGGGCAAGGCGATTTGACTACTTTGCAAGCGCTGCCTTGGATGCCTGGCTACGCACGTATTGTTTGTAGTGGTTTAGTTGATGGACAGCCTTTTAGTGACTGTTCGCGCCGTGTATTAATGCAGCAAATTGAGCGACTTAATCAATTAGGCTATACGCTCAACGTGGGGATAGAACCGGAATTTTTCTTGGTGAATCAAGATGCTAGTGGTAGACCTGTTCCAGAAGCTAAAGACAATTTGGATAAGCCTTCGTACGACCTTAAAGCGTTGGCAATAGTCCGAGAGGTGTTGCATCGCATTGAGGTTGGCCTAACAGCCTGTGGCTTTGACGTTTTTCAGATAGACCATGAAGATGCCAGTGGTCAATATGAGCTCAACTATCATTACAGTGATGCGCTTAAAGCGGCGGATCGTTTTATCTTATTTAAAATGGCTGCAGATTTTATTGCCGAAGAAGCGGGTTTAACTTTTACCCTAATGCCTAAACCTTTTGCAGATAGACCGGGGAGTGGCTTACATTTGCATTTGTCGTTGACCAATCAAGCAGGACTCGCGGTCATGGCCGATGCGTCTGATACACATGGCTTATCAAACATTGGGCGTCATTGTGTTGCTGGATTGTTGGCACATAGTCCTGCTTTAGCAGCTTTTCATGCCCCTACGGTCAATTCTTATAAGCGCTTGGTCATAGGTCAATCCCTGTCAGGCACTACCTGGGCGCCAGTCCATATCGCTTGGGGATATAACAATCGGACCACAGTGGTACGAGCAGTGGCAGGGCGCTTAGAATTTCGGTTGACAGATGGTGGTAGTAATATTTATGCGGCGCTCGCCTCGGTCATTGCTGCAATGCTGGATGGTGTTGAACATCAGCTTAATCCACCACTGCCTATCGATGAAGATCTGTATGAGTGGCAAGCTACTGATTTTGAAACCCATGGGGTTAAAACGCTGCCACAAAGTTTGGGTGAAGCGCTAGTCGCACTGGAGGATGACAGGGTGCTAGCAAATGCTTTGGGTAATAGCTATGTGGCAGAATATATAGCAACCAAACAACCTGAGTGGATTGATTATTGTCGATCCGTCAGTGATTGGGAATATAAACGCTATTTAACTTGGCCGTAACTATCACATGTTCACTGAGCATCAATCATATTATTTAAAACTATTAATTAAAGAGAAAAATGATGAAAGTCATTAGCAAGCCAACCAGCCCGTTTAACGACCAAAAGCCAGGAACATCTGGCTTAAGAAAAAAGGTGAAAGTATTTCAGCAGGCGGGTTACTTAGAAAACTTTGTACAAAGTATTTTTGATACGCTTACTGTGCCGGCTGGGGCTACATTGGCCGTGGGTGGAGATGGGCGCTATTACAATCGTTTAGCGATTCAGACTATTATAAAAATGGCTGCTGCCAATGGTTTTGCTCAGGTTTTAGTGGGGCAAGCTGGCATTTTATCCACGCCCGCAGCTTCTCATATCATTCGCAAATACCATACTTATGGGGGCATGGTGTTGTCAGCCAGTCATAATCAGGGCGGCATTCATGGCGACTTCGGCATTAAATATAACATTAGTAATGGTGGGCCAGCCCCGGAAAAAATTACCGATGAAGTCTTTGCAAAAAGCAAACTAATTACACACTATAAAATTGCAGATTTGCCAGAAATTAATATTGATAAATTGGGCGTAACAGTTTTAGCTGACGGTAAATTTACTGTAACAGTCATTGATGCGGTGCAAGATTATGCTGATTTAATGCAAGAATTATTTGATTTTTCAGCGATTAAAAAATTACTGGCTAGCAATTTCAAAATGCAATTTGACGCCATGCATGCGGTGACGGGACCTTATGCGCAAGAGATATTTGTTAATCGACTTGGGGCGCCATCAAGCAGTTTAATGAACTGTGTACCGTCAGAAGATTTTAATGGTGGGCATCCAGACCCTAACTTAACTTATGCCGAAGACTTAGTAAAAATTATGTATGCCGGTGACAGTGCACCGGATTTTGGCGCCGCATCAGATGGTGATGGCGACCGCAACATGATATTGGGTAAAAATTTCTTTGTTACACCTTCTGATAGCTTGGCTGTGCTTGCCGCTAATGCCACGCTAGTGCCAGCTTATGCGGCTGGCATTGCTGGTGTTGCACGCTCTATGCCTACCAGTGGCGCGGTGGATAGGGTTGCGACCAAATTAAACATTCCTTGCTTTGAAACTCCAACAGGCTGGAAGTTTTTTGGTAATTTAATGGATGCTGGCAAGGTAACGCTATGTGGTGAAGAAAGCTTCGGTACTAGCTCTAGCCATGTACGTGAAAAAGATGGGTTATGGGCGGTATTATTTTGGTTAAATGTGCTTGCAGCTAAATCTCATCATGCTGGTCACGCTCAGAGTGTAGAAGATATTCTGATGGCGCATTGGGCTGAGTTTGGCCGTAATGTGTATTCTCGCCATGATTATGAAACGATTCCTACTGAGGCGGCGAATAGTGTGATTCAACACATTAAAGCGCAGTTTGAAAGCCTACCAGGCCAAAGTTTTGGCGCGTACAAAGTTAATACTTGCGATGATTTTAGCTATCTTGATTCAATTGACGGCTCTATTAGCAATAATCAAGGGATACGTATTTTGTTTGAGGATGGCTCACGAATCGTCTTTAGGCTTTCAGGGACAGGCACCGAGGGGGCAACCATTCGCATCTATTTAGAAGCATTTGAGCCGGATAGTAGTAAGCATCATCTAGATGCGCAGCTGGCTTTAGCTGACATGATAAAAATTGCCTTACGCATTTCGCAACTTAAAGAAAAAACAGGTCGAGATGCACCTACGGTGATTACATAGGGTTAGTAAGCTGAAATTAATCCTCAACTTGTTTTATGGTCATTTCACCTTTAAATAATCTAACGTCCATGCGTCCTAAAAATGACATGCCTAGCAGTACATCGCCATCTAAGCCAGGTGCAATCATTGCGGCTACATCACGGGCTGTGACGCCACCCATTTTGACTGATTCTAAACGCACCATGTAGCCAACACTGTCGCCATTAGCGGTGTTGGTGCGTATTGCATCTAGACTTTTAAGATTAAGTTTATCCGCAATACTTTGTGAAATAGCGACACCTGTTGCACCGGTATCCACTAAAACATTCACCTTTTCTCCATTGATGAGCGCTTCACTACGATAGTGACCATCTAATCCACGCTTCAATACAACTGTACTGGTTTCGCCCAACTGATTGAGTTTATTTGGATTTTGAATGTTGTCGACTAAATAAAGAATGACGCCGGCAAGTGTTAGCCATATTAAGCTAATAGCTAGAGTGTTTTTAGACATGGTGAACTTGGTGTGTGGTCGATAGTCAGATTATGCTGACTCATCTATCCAAGCAAGTTGTATGGCTTCTAATATTCTTTCGCCACATTTTTCGGGTACGTCATTAAAGCCATCAAGTGCCATGACCCAGTCCATTAAATCGGTAAAACGAATGGTACGAGGATCAACGTCAGGGTGCTTGTCGTAGAGTGATTCAGCAATTGTTAGGCTATCAGTCCATTTCATATGGGGAACTCCAGTGGTATGTTGGTGAGTTTCATTATAGCGCGACAGAATGTCGCCGCTAAATCTTTTGGCTTTAATCTTAAGGGTTGGGCATGGTAAAATGCCGCATTAATTTATTCAAGTATTTGGAAACTAAATAATATGTCGAAAGCACCATTTAACTACGCCAACACTTTAAACCAAGTTGATTCTGCTTTATGGGGCATGATTGAACATGAAGTTGTCCGTCAGCACGAGCACATCGAATTAATTGCTTCTGAAAACTATACTAGTCCAGCAGTAATGCAGGCGCAAGGCTCACAGTTAACTAATAAATATGCTGAAGGATATCCAGGCAAACGTTTTTATGGTGGCTGTGAATATGTAGACCAAGTTGAGCAATTGGCGATTGATCGTTTGAAAGCACTATACGGTGCAGAATATGCCAATGTGCAGCCACATTCTGGTTCTCAAGCTAATCAAGCAGTTTATTTCAGCATTTTAAAACCAGGCGATACAGTGATGGGTATGAATTTGGGACATGGTGGTCACTTAACCCATGGTTCACCTGCCAACTTATCTGGCAAATTATTTAATATCGTACCTTATGGTTTAAATGATCAAGAAGAAATTGATTATGATGAAATGGAGCGCATTGCTGTTGAATGTAAACCTAAACTACTGATTGGTGGTGCTTCTGCTTACGCACTTCGCTTTGATTGGGCGCGCATGGCAGAAATAGCCAAAAAAGTTGGCGCCTATTTTATGGTGGATATGGCGCATTACTCGGGGCTCATTGCGGGTGGTGTTTATCCTAACCCTGTGCCGCATGCCGACTTTGTAACATCTACTACACATAAAACCTTGCGTGGTCCACGTGGTGGGATTATTTTAGCCAAAGCGGAATTTGAAAAGTCACTCAATTCAAGCGTATTCCCAGCTTTGCAAGGTGGTCCATTAATGCATGTGATTGCGGCAAAAGCAACGGCATTCCTAGAAGCGTCACAGCCAGAATTTAAAACTTACCAAATGCAAGTAATTAAAAATGCTCAAGCAATGGCTGAGGCTCTGACTAAACGAGGCTTGCGCATCATTTCAGGCCGCACGGAATCGCATATGTTTCTAGTTGATTTGCGCCCAAAAGGCTTAACGGGTAAAGCGGCAGATGCTGCGTTGGGGTTAGCGCATATTACCGTCAATAAAAATTCTATTCCTAATGACCCTGAAAGCCCATTTGTCACTTCAGGTATACGTATTGGTGCGCCGGCAATCACCACCCGTGGCTTTAAGGAAGAGGAAGCTAAGCTAGTGGCTAATTTAATTGCAGACGTGCTAGATAACCCAAATGATGAAACGGTGATTGCAACAACTAAAGCTAAGGTGCATGCATTAACGGCACGTTTTCCTGTCTACCAAAACTAGGCAACATATTTAATAATGAAGTGTCCTTTTTGTGGTGATGCCGACACGCAAGTCATAGATTCAAGGGTGAATGACGAAGGCGACTCTATTCGCCGTCGCCGTAAATGTGGTGCTTGTGATAAGCGCTTCACGACCTATGAAACAGCTGAGCTTCACATGCCACAAGTGGTGAAAACTAATGGCACGCGCGAAGAATTTAATCGAGAAAAATTGCGTTTATCATTTTCTCGTGCTTTGCATAAGCGACCAGTTCCCACTGAATATGTCGACCGGGCCTTAGATCGGATTTCACAAAAGTTACTGAGTTTAGGTGAGCGTGAGATTCCAGCGCGCGAGCTGGGTGAGAGCGTGATGCATGAACTTAAGTTGATGGATAAGGTGGCCTATATACGCTTTGCTTCGGTATATCGTAGCTTTTCAGATGTAGGTGATTTTAACGATGCCATTAGAGATTTATAAGATAAGCGAAGTAACATTCAGTCTATCGTAGTTATTTTAGGAGTAGGCGATGAAATTTATTAACTGGGCAACAATCGCATTTACGGTGTTTACCGTATTGCTAACCATTGTTTTTTTTGGCTGGTGGGCGATGAAAGACAGCATTGTTTTTGGCAATGAAAAGTTTGACCAAGTGAAATGGATGCAAGCTCAAGCTAATCTACAGAATGAGTGTAAGCGCGGCGATATGGCTTACGATTTGCAGCAGCACATACTGACAAAAGGTACACCTAAGTCAGCGGTTGGTATTTTGCTAGGCCGCCCAAGTTATGAAGATGGTAACAGTGTGGAGTATGACTTAGGCCAATGTATGCATGTCTACCATGGCTTACTTATTTTCTTTGATGAAAATAACAATTTAATCAATAGTCGCATCTCATCGCATTAATTTAATACCACGGCTAGTTTAATTACCCAACCTTATCGTGTTCTCAACTGCTGACCATACCTACATGGCGCTCGCACTGCAACTAGCAGAGCAGGGTTTATACACGACGCAACCAAATCCCAGAGTGGGTTGCGTTATTGTGAAAAACAATCAAATCATAGGTCAAGGCGCCCATATTAAAGCAGGCGAAGGGCATGCTGAAGTGCTAGCTCTAAGCATAGCAGGGACAGAAGCAAAAGATGCAGATGTCTATGTAACTTTAGAGCCATGCAATCATTATGGACGC
Source organism: Sulfuritalea sp. (assembly GCA_021738125.1). Classification (GTDB taxonomy): domain Bacteria; phylum Pseudomonadota; class Gammaproteobacteria; order Burkholderiales; family Methylophilaceae; genus Methylotenera. The sequence goes on along the minus strand of JAIPCR010000010.1, from coordinate 16,835 downwards.
ACACCACCCTGCGTGGATGCACTAATTAATGCCGGTGTTAAACGCGTGGTAGTGGCAATGCAAGACCCCAACCCATTGGTGGTCGGTCAAGGGATAAAACGCTTGCAATCGCATGGTATTTTAGTTGAAATAGGTTTGTATGAAAAACAAGCATGCGCACTAAATGCAGGTTTTATTTCTCGCATGACACGTCAATTGCCTTATGTCCGTAGTAAAGTTGCCGCTAGTCTAGATGGTCGGACTGCGCTTAAAAATGGCAAAAGTCAGTGGATCACGAGCGAAGCCGCAAGAATTGATGTGCAACATTGGCGAGCGCAGTCTTGCGCTATCATTACTGGTATCGGCACAGTGCTGCATGACAATCCAAGCATGACGGTGCGCTTAGACAATTTGCCGCTAACTCATGCTGTGCGGCAACCATTACGAGTGATTGTTGATAGTCATTTGCAAACGCCGGTAGATTGCAAAATGTTGGATGGCGGTATCTTGAAAAGCAGCCCTGTTGTGATTGCCTATGCAAAAGACTTGAGCCACAAAGCGCATGAACTAAGCGCCGCAGGTGCAGAGTTAGTGGAGTTGCCAGATGCGCATGGGCGTGTTGATTTGCGAGCATTATTGGCGAACTTGGCTAAGCGCGGTGTCAATGAAGTGTTGCTTGAGGCCGGGCAAGGGTTGAACGGCGGATTTTTACAGGCGAATTTGATTGATGAGTTTATTTTTTATTACGCACCAAAACTGATGGGCGCAGATGCCCAAGCGATGTTTGCTATTCCTGAGTTAACGCAAATGCAACAAGTGACAGATTTACAGATATTGGATGTCAGACACATAGGCTCAGACATTCGACTGCGTGCGATGCCAATTCCGCCAAAGTAATTTTCTTTTATCTGCCAAATGTTAATAGACACCCATTGTCATCTTGATGCAGCGGAGTTTAATCTCGATCGAGACTTTGTCATATCAAAAGCCTTGCAACAAGGGGTGTCAAAAATTCTAATACCCTCTGTAGCGCGTCAAAATTTTGATGCCGTCATTGCGCTATGTAATCAACACAAAAATTGCGCCTATGCCCTTGGCGTTCATCCTATGTATGTTGATTCGGCTGATGTAGATGACATCGAAACATTAAAAACATATATTGAAGAAAACGATCCTGTCGCTATAGGTGAAATCGGCCTCGATTATTTTGTAAAAAATTTAAAAAGTCACCCAGAACATATTGCGCGCCAAACATATTTCTTTACGGAACAACTTAAAATTGCCAAGCAGTATGATTTGCCGGTGATATTGCATATACGTCAAGCCGTAGATGATATATTAAAGTACTTGCGTCGCTTTGAAGTTAAGGGTGGTATCGCTCACGCTTTTAATGGTAGCTTGCAGCAGGCAGAGCAGTTTATCGCGCTGGGTTTTAAATTAGGGTTCGGTGGCGCCATGACTTATAGTCGAGCTTTAAAGATTCGTGAACTTGCTAGTAAACTACCATTTGAGTCCATAGTACTAGAAACAGACTCACCTGACATGCCGCCTGAATGGTTAGGGCAGGCAGGCAGAAATACGCCGCTGGAACTCAATAGAATTGCTCAAGTTTTGGCTGAATTAAGACAGGTCAATGTGGCGCAAGTGCTTGATATTACTAGTGCCAATGCCTTGAAAGTGATACCAAAATTGACGGACTTATGCACACCACCTCATGTGCTACTTTAAGTTTTGCTAAAAACCTTTACCAATCAACGGTGAATTTGTAAGTTGTTGATTTTTAATAATAAAATATTAGGTTAAAAAATAAGCGATTTTAAAAAACCCTTATAAATTGGGGTGTTACATTTTGATGTCACAGTTATTCACAAAGTTATCCACAGATATTGTGGAGAGTATTTTTTAGTTTAGGGAACTTTTTTAAAGTCAACTTTTTTATTATTTATTTTTTTACTTAATTTAAGTTTTTCTTGCTAGGGCAAATTGTTTTTTATGTTAGTAAAATCTCAACACTATCGCACCATATGGTCAAAACAACCTTTAGCCAATGGTTTAGGTACTGTGTCAATTATTGATCAGACAAAGTTGCCGCATGCCTTTGAAATTAAGCGTATTGAAAACTTACAAGCAATGATAGTGGCTATTAAAACCATGCAAGTGCGTGGTGCACCTTTAATTGGTGCTGCCGCTGCTTATGGTTTAGCATTAGCTATGCAAGAAGACGCAAGTGACCAGTTTTTACAAGCTGCCGCTGACCAGCTTATTCAAAGTCGTCCAACAGCAGTTAATCTAAATTGGGCAGTTCAGCGCATGCTAAAACTATTAGCACCGCTCCCTGAATTAAGCCGTAATCAAGTTGCTTGGGCTGAGGCGGTAAAGATTTGTGATGAAGATGTGTTGCTTAACCAAGCAATAGGCCAACATGGCTTAAGTTTGATTGAACATGCAAGTCAACGTGCAGTAAAAATTAAAGGCCAAGCCGCTGTGACTCATATTCTTACGCATTGTAATGCGGGTTGGTTAGCTACTGTTGATGTTGGTACCGCACTTGCGCCTATTTATGCGGCACATGACGCTGGGATGAATGTGCATGTATGGGTAGATGAAACTCGTCCACGCAATCAAGGCGCCAGTTTAACTTCATGGGAGTTAGCCCAGCATGGCGTGCCACATACGGTGATTAGCGACAATGCGGGCGGACATTTAATGCAGCAGGGCTTGGTAGATCTGGTGATTGTTGGCGCGGATCGTGTCACCAGTACTGGTGATGTGTGTAATAAAATTGGCACTTATTTAAAAGCATTAGCGGCTTTTGATAACCAAGTGCCATTTTATGCTGCTGTCCCTAGTCCGACCATAGATTGGAACATCACAAATGGCTTAGCTCACATTGAGATTGAATATCGGCATGCTGATGAGGTGGCGTATATGCAAGGTTTGGCGGCAGATGGTAGCCTGCAAAGTGTACGTGTCATCCCGGCGGAATCAACAGCGATTAATCCAGCGTTTGATGTGACACCGGCGCGCTTAGTCACAGGTATTATTACTGAAAATGGTATTTTTACACCAGCTAAGCTAAATCTTAATCAGCAATATTAAATGGGTATTTCCTCCACGGAATTATTGATATAAGGGCAATATTGAAATGCAGCAGCTATCTGAATTCGCATTGCGTGAACAATTACTTGTCGCTAGTCAGCAACTCTTAGTACTTGGCCTTAATAAGGGTACTTCTGGTAATGTTAGTGTGCGATGTGATAGTGGCTTTTTAGTAACGCCTTCAGGCATGAAGGTTGAGGCGATGTCATCCACTAGTATGGTAAAAATGCAATGGGATGGTAGTTTTGAAGCCAACAAAAAACCTTCCAGTGAATGGCGTTTTCATCGCGATATTATGCAAAGTCGTCCAGAAATAAACGCAGTGATTCACACCCATAGCATGTTTGCCACAACTTTGGCTTGTTTACACAAAGAGATCCCACCTTTTCACTACATGATTGCGATTGCTGGAGGAGATACCATACGGTGTGCAGATTACGCATTATTTGGATCGCAAGCATTATCGGATTATGCTTTAGCCGCATTGGTTGAACGCAAAGCTTGCTTATTGGCAAATCATGGCATGATTGCGCTTGGTCGTGATTTAGAGGATGCGCTAGCGGTGTGTCAGGAAGTAGAAAATCTGTGTGAGCAATATTGGCGAACCTTACAAGTCGGTGCGCCGAATTTATTAACAGAAGAGGAAATGCGTGCAGTATTTCAACAGTTTAAAGGTTATGGGAACTGGGCAATTTAGAAATACATTTCCATCAAAAAACTAGGCTTGCTAACATGATCATTGTTAGCAAGCCTACTATTGATTAGCGGATGACTTCTTTTAATTGATCCAAAATTGCTGGATTTTCTAAAGTTGATAAGTCAGAAGTAATTTCCTCACCCTTAGCTAAATTGCGTAAAAGTCTACGCATAATCTTACCAGAGCGGGTTTTGGGTAAGTTATCACCAAAGCGAATCTCATCTGGTTTAGCGATAGGACCAATTTCCTTACCTACCCAGTCACGTAATTGTGCGACGATTTTCTTCGCTTCTTCGCCTTCAGGGCGTGCGCCTTTGAGTACGACATAAGCTACAACCGATTCACCTTTAATATCGTGTGGCTTACCGACCACTGCCGCCTCAGCTACTAGTGCATGAGCGACTAAAGCAGATTCAATCTCCATGGTGCCTAAGCGGTGACCTGAAACATTTAATACATCATCAATCCGGCCCATAATGGTAAAGAAGCCTGTTTTAGCATCGCGAATTGCACCATCCCCCGCTAGATAGATTGTGCCACCTAGATCAATCGGGTAATAGCTAGATTTATAGCGCTCAGGATCGTTATAGATAGTACGTATCATGGATGGCCATGGTTTTTTAATCACGAGTAGTCCACCGGTTCCCCATGGTACGTCTTTGCCAGTTTCATCGACAACATCAATGGCGATGCCTGGGAAAGGTAATGTACAAGAGCCTGGCACCAATGGCGTTGCGCCTGGTAGTGGTGTAATCGCATGGCCACCAGTTTCAGTTTGCCAGAATGTATCCACAATCGGACAACGACTGGCACCGATATTTTCGTAATACCACATCCATGCCTCAGGGTTGATAGGCTCGCCCACAGAGCCCAGTAATCGCAAGCTAGTTAAATTGAAATTTTTTGGATGTGTACTTTCTACTGTGTCAGACGCTTTGATGAGCGAACGAATAGCGGTAGGGGCTGTGTAGAAAATAGTGACTTTATGTTTTTCTATCATTTGCCAGAAGCGACTAGCATCTGGGTAAGTAGGAATACCTTCAAAGATGATTTGCGTTACACCCATGGCTAATGGGCCGTAGGCAACATAAGTATGGCCAGTAATCCAGCCTACATCTGCCGTACACCAAAAAACATCATTATCTTTAATATCAAATGTCCAACGCATAGTATTAATTGCGTGAAGCAAGTAGCCTGCAGATGAATGTTGAACGCCTTTAGGTTTACCTGTACTACCAGAGGTGTAGAGTAAAAATAGTGGATGTTCTGCACTCATCATGACCGGTTCACAGGTATCTGCAACATCGGCAATTAAATCGTGCCACCATATTTCATTAGCGTGAGATTCAATGGCCAAACCAGTTTTTTTATAAACCACGATGTTTTTAACTGACTCACAGCCACCCATGGCAATCGCTTCATCAACCGCATTTTTTAAGGGTAATGCTTTACCGCCACGATGCTGGCCGTCGGCTGTAATCACAGCCACAGCGCCCGCATCAATAATGCGCTCATGGATACTTTTCGCTGAAAATCCACCAAATACGACTGAGTGCGTGACACCAATGCGCACGCAAGCTTGCATGGCAACAACAGCTTCAATACCCATAGGTAGATAAATGATTACGCGATCACCCGCTTTGATGTTTAGTTTTTTTAGGCCATTGGCAAATTGGCAAACGCGGTGATAAAGCTCTTTGAAGGTTACATTGATTGTGCTGCCATCATCCGCTTCGAAAATAATGGCTGTTTTATTTGGGATAGTATTAAGGTGTTTATCTAAGCAATTGGCAGATACATTCAGTTCACCATCTTCAAACCATTTGTAGAACGGCGCATTATCTTCATTTAGTGTTTTGGTGAAAGGTTTGTGCCACACTAATAACTCACGCGCTAATTTTGCCCAAAATCCTTCATAATCGTCTGTTGCCTGTTGGCATAAAGCGTTGTAGGCTGACATACCTGAGATATTTGCGGATTTTACAAATTCTGTACTTGGCTCAAAAATACGGGTTTCATGAAGAACTGAATTAATAGACATACTAAATCTCCTAGAATTAATACATATTTATAATTTTATTTAATTCAAAACAATTTGTAACACAAATGTAAACGCCATAGTACATTAAAAATCTTATGCTAACACTCAATAATTTATTATCTGAAAACCGCGCCAAGTCTGACGATGAGGACGCTTTGCGTCATGCAATTAGTTGTAGCCCATTTCTTGCTAGGTTATTTACAAACAATGCTGATTTGATGAATGATTTGCTAGAAAATCATCATCTTGCGTATCAGTTAAGCGACATGCAGAATTTTTTAGCACAACAAAATATTTTTGATGAAGTCACATTAAAACGAGCGTTACGTGTATTGCGGCAGCAAGTTATGGCTCGCATTATTGTTAGAGATTTAAACGGGCTAGCAGATTTGCAAGAGGTGATGAGTACAACAACCCAATTAGCAACGTGTGTCATTAATACTTCGATTCATTTTCTCCATACATGGTTGGCTGCGGTACACGGACAACCACAAGATGCTGATGGCAACCCACAAAGTTTGATAGTCATTGGTATGGGTAAGTTGGGTGGCGGGGAGCTGAATGTTTCGTCTGATATTGATTTAATTTTTGCCTATGTGGCAGAAGGTGAAACGCAGGGTGACCAGCCGATTAGCAATCAAGATTTTTTTACACGCTTAGCCAAAAAGCTCATCGCAGCCATTGATGAAATCACTCAAGATGGTTTTGTATTTCGGGTGGATATGCGCTTGCGGCCATTTGGCAGTGAAGGTGCGCTGGTTTCAAATTTAGATGCACTAGAAGATTACTATCAAAACAACGGGCGCGAGTGGGAGCGCTATGCCTGGATTAAAGGCCATGAAGTGACAGGTGGCAATCATGTTTCAAAATTGTTGAAACCTTTTGTATTTCGTAAGTACTTAGATTTCGGCGCATTTTCCAGTATGCGTGATTTAAAAATTCAAATTCAGCGTGATGTGAATAGCAAAGGTATGCACGACAATATTAAGCTGGGTCGTGGGGGTATCCGAGAAATTGAATTTATCGCGCAAGTATTTCAGCTCATTCGTGGCGGTCAAGATGTAAGTTTGCAAATCAAGCCCACCTTGATGGTGCTCGATTTGCTAAAAGAAAAAGGGTTGTTACCAGAAAAAACCGTGACTGAGCTTAAATGTGCCTATACCTTTTTAAGAAATTTAGAGCACAGACTCATGTACGTTGAAGATGCGCAAACACAAGAGCTACCAAAATCAGAAGAGACAAAAGCACGAATTGCCAAAGCGATGAGGTTTGATAGTTGGGAAGCTTTTTTAGCACAATTAAATGTTTATCGCAGCCAAGTGCAACAGCATTTTGACGCCACTTTTAGTGAGGCTAATACCAGCAAAGAAGCATTAGATCTAGAAAAATCTATTTGGAATGGCGCGCTGATTGAGCCAGAAGCGATTCAAGCATTGCAAGAAATGGGCTTTGATGAAGCGCCAGAAACACTGCGTCGCCTAGTTGCTTTGCATCAAAGTAGTCGATATTTACAACTACCAGAAGTAAGCCGTTTACGTTTTGATGCGCTCATGCCATTGGTCATTTCACAAGCGGCCGACATGCCTAATGCAGACATTGCGTTGTTGCGGGTTACAGATTTACTAGAAAGCATTTGCCGTCGCGCGAGCTACTTGGCCTTACTGGCAGAACATACACAGGCGATGCATTTGCTCATGAAGTTATGCAGTAGTAGCCCATGGTTGAGTAATTATTTGGTTCAGCACCCTATATTGTTGGATGAATTACTCGACACGCGTACTTTATATGCAGCGCCAGATTTTGTAGCGATGCGGGTTGAATTAGAAAAGCGGCTTAATGCGGCAGAGGGCGACATTGAGCAGCAAATGGATTTGATGCGTCATTTCAAACATGCCAATGTATTTAGGTTTGCTGCTCAAGATATTAACGGTGAGTTATCGCCTGAAAAACTTTCAGATTATTTAAGTGAATTGGCTGAATTGGTTTTGAGTGTAAGCCTGACTTACATATGGCCTCATGTGCGTGGTAAGCATCTGGATGTGCCAAAATTCTCAGTCATTGGCTATGGCAAACTAGGCGGTAAAGAATTGGGTTATGCCTCTGATTTAGACATTATTTTTCTTTACGATGATGATGCGCCAGAAGCGGGAGAAGTCTATGCGCGATTTGCACAGCGCATTAATAACTGGTTTAACAGTTTGACTTCTGCGGGTTTGCTTTACGAAACGGATTTGCAATTACGCCCAGATGGCAATAGCGGTTTGCTGGTGAGTAGCGTTACTGCTTTTAGAGAATACCAACTCAATAAAGCATGGGTATGGGAGCATCAGGCCATTAGTCGCGCACGTTTTGTAGCAGGCGATGCCAACATAGGAAAAGCGTTTGATAAGATTCGCATTGAGGTGATGACCTTGCCGCGCGAAACAAAACAGCTCAAGCTAGACGTGCAATCCATGCGAGAAAAAATGCGCGCAACCCTACATATTGCGGCAGATATTTTTGACATTAAACATAGCACGGGCGGCATTATAGACGTGGAATTTTTAGTGCAGTATTTAGTACTTGCACATGCAAAACAGTATCCACAATTGACAGCCAACATTGGCAATATTGCCTTATTAAAGTTGCTAGCCTCACTGAATATCATTGAAAGTGCATTGGCTGAAAAGGTCGTATTAGCCTATCGGGATTATCGACATACACAGCATATGCTGAAGTTACAGGGTGCGGCGCATTTGCAGGTGCTAGCATCCACAGTCAGTGCACATGTATTGGCGGTAAAAGCACTATGGCAAGCAGTTTTTAACGATTAACGAGGCTGAGCACAATGATTGATTGCGACTTTAGCTAGTTTTAATCCAGTAAGCAAAGCAACAACGTCGGCATGTTAAAATGCCCGCATATGAATCTAAGTCCGCCTGAAAACCTTAAGTCTAAAGTGCTAACGTCAGCCACTTTAGAATCTGCGCTACAAACTTGCATGATAGCGGACCGCTTTGTATTGCGTCGCAAATTAAGAGAGGCATTGGAAAGTCAAAAGTTAACAGACGATAAATCTGCCATAAAAGCGCAGCGTTTGCTTAACGAAATCTCACAAAAAATACGCACACCTCAACAAAAGTTTACCGCTAGATACACGCATTTACCTAAGCCTGAATACCCGCCTGAATTACCCGTATCTGGCAAAAAGGATGAAATTGCCGCCGCGATTACCAACCACCAAGTGGTGATTATTTGTGGTGAAACGGGGTCAGGTAAAACCACACAAATTCCTAAAATTTGTCTTGAATTGGGTCGTGGTGTTTCAGGTTTGATTGGTCACACCCAGCCACGCCGAATTGCCGCGCGCTCAGTTGCAACACGCATTGCGCAAGAATTGCAGAGTCCGCTTGGTGAGGTGGTCGGCTATAAGGTGCGCTTTAACGATAAGCTGACAGAGTCGAGCTATATCAAGCTGATGACAGATGGTATTTTGCTGGCAGAAACACAAGGCGATAAGTTTCTTAATGCTTATGACACCATCATTATCGATGAGGCGCATGAGCGTAGCTTAAATATTGATTTTCTACTTGGCTACCTCAAGCAGTTACTACCCAAACGCCCTGATTTAAAAATTATTGTGACTTCTGCAACGATTGATGCAGATAGATTTTCTAATCATTTTAATGGCGCACCTGTGATTGAGGTTTCAGGGCGCACTTACCCCGTTGAAGTGCGTTATCGCCCATTAGGTAAAGCAGGTTTTCGCGCTAGAGAAATCGCTGAAGCTGATAATGCGCAGTTTGATTTGGATGATGACACTATCTTTGGTATTGCCAGAAAAGCTAAAACTGAGGCGCGCTGGCTAGAAGAAGATGACGAAGAAGAGGCGATTGAAGAAGCCATATTAGATGCCGCCGATGATTTGTTGCGGCAAGGTGATGGCGATATTTTGGTATTTTTGCCAGGTGAGCGTGAAATTCGCGATACGGCCGAGCATCTCCGTAAATATCAAGGGCGATCAACCAAACTTAAACATATTGAAGTGTTGCCACTGTTTGCGCGTTTAAGTATTGAAGATCAGCAGAAAATATTTAAAAGCCACTCCACCCGTCGTATCGTATTGGCGACCAATGTTGCAGAAACGTCACTCACCGTTCTAGGCATTAAATATGTGATTGATGCTGGTTTGGCAAGGATGAACCGCTATAGCACGCGCGCCAAAGTCGAGCAGTTGCAGATAGAAAAGATTAGCCAAGCAGCAGCTAAGCAGCGTGCCGGTCGATGTGGTCGTGTCTCTAATGGTATTTGCGTGAGATTGTATTCAGAGCAAGACTTTGATGGCCGCCCAGAATTTACCGAGCCGGAGATTTTACGTAGTTCACTTGCCAGTGTCATATTACGCATGGCGGCCTTACGCTTAGGCGATATCAATGACTTTCCCTTTATTGAAGCGCCCAGCAGTCGATTAATCACGGATGGTTATCAGTTATTGCAAGAGCTGGGTGCGGTCGATAGTCGCCGTCAAATCACCGAAATCGGCTTGCAACTTGCCAAGTTACCACTAGACCCACGTGTAGGCCGTATGATTTTAGCCGCTAAACGTGAAAGTTGCCTGGCGGAAATATTGATTATTGCTAGCGTATTGAGCATACAAGACCCACGCGAAAGGCCGATGGATAAGCGTGAAGCCGCCGATAATGCACATGCTAAGTTTGCCGGAGAAGGCTCAGACTTTATGAGTTATCTCAAGCTGTGGGACTTTTTTGACAATGCACTAAAAACTAAAAAGTCTAATAAAGATTTATTAAACCAGTGCCACAGTAATTTTCTATCATTTTTACGCTTAAAAGAGTGGCGTGAACTACATGGGCAAATTAAACAAATTACTGACGAGATGGATTTTAAGCTGAATGAAAAAGAAGCGAGCTTCGATCAGATTCATAAAGCTTTGTTAGCTGGTTTACTCGGTAATATTGGTTTTAAAGATGGCGATAATGATTCCTACGCAGGGGCACGTGGCATACGCTTTTTTGTAGCACCCGGTTCTGCGCTTAAAAAGACGCGCCCAAAATGGGTGATTGCAGCAGAACTGGTCGATACCAGTAAGCTTTATGCGCGCTGTGTTGCAAAGATTGAACCTGATTGGATAGAACCCTTAGCGCGAGGCTTAACCGAAAGTCAATATTCTGACCCGCGCTGGGATAGAAAAATGGGCATGGTGAACGCGTGGGAGCGCGTGTCTTTGTATGGCTTAACGATTATTCCTAAACGTCGTGTGCATTTTGGGCCGATAGACCCTAAACAATCGCGTGAGATATTTATTCGTGAAGCCTTAGCGAATGGTGATTTTGATACCCGAGCACCATTTTTTATCGCGAACGAACGCTTAATTGCTGAGGTTGAAGAGTTGGAGCATAAAGCGCGTCGCCAAGACGTGTTGGTAGATGAACATCAGTTATTTGCATTTTACGACAGCAAAATACCGGCGGATATTTTTCAGGCGGCAAGCTTTGAAAAATGGCGAGAAGGCGCAGAAAAAGCTAATCCAAAATTATTGTATTTAACGCGTGATGACTTAATGCGTCATGGGGCTGATGCCATTACCGCTGTGCAGTTTCCTGAGAAGATGCTGTTAGATGGGGTTGAGGTTCCGCTTAAATATCGTTTTGAACCCGGCCATATCCTTGATGGCGTAACGGCTACCGTGCCATTAGCTTTGTTAAATCAACTTAATTATGCGCAGACAGAATGGTTAGTGCCAGGTATGCTGCGTGAAAAGCTGACGTATTTAATTAAAGCTTTGCCTAAGTCTTTCCGTCGAGTGTGCGTACCGGTGCCTGAATTTGTCACGGTATTCTTAGAGCAAACCAATATTGGCGAAGGCTTGATTAAGCAAGTGTTAGCGGCGCATATTCAGCGTGTTACTACCTTAAAAATTTCGGCAGAAGATTGGACCGAAGAAACGCCTGCACATTTGCTAATGAATTTTAGTGTAGTCGATGATGCTGGACGAGAGCTAGCCATGGGACGCGATTGGAATGCACTTAAGAAACAATTGGGTTCTGCTGCCCAACTCACCTTTAGAAACACATCACCAGACATTGAAAAAACCGGTTTAAAACAGTGGGATTTTGGTGATTTGCCAACCACACTCAGTTTTGAGCGCGAGGGTAGACAAATTACTGGCTATCCTGCGCTAGAAGATGACAAAGACAGTATTTCTGTGAAGTTGTTTGATACTGAATCAGAAGCGAATATAAGCCATCGCAAAGGCGTGTGCCGATTGATGCGTTTTGAGCTTAAAGAGCAAGTAAAACAACTAGAGAAAAGTTTACCTAACTTTAATCAGTACGCGCTCATTTTGCGTAACGTCGTGTCGCCTGAAGATTTACGCGAAGATTTAATTGTCACCATTGCAGACCGCGCTTTTATTGGTGAAGATGACTTACCTCGCACCAATGCCGATTTTATGAAGTTAAAAGCGCGTGCCCGTACGCGTTTGCCTGCGGTAAGTCAGGCGGTGGCCAGACAAGCGCAAACCATAGCCACAGAATATCAATTGCTCATAGCGCAACAGGCTAAAATGCCAGCGACAGTGAATCGATTGAAACGTGATTTAGAACAGCAAATAAGTTTACTTGTTTATAAAAACTGCTTTAGCCAAACGCCGTGGGAGCAATTACAACATGTGCCGCGCTATTTAAAAGCACTGCGTTTACGTATAGATAAGCAGCCTGCCAACCCAGACCGTGACGGTAAGAACGCAGCAAGCGTAGGATTGCTGTGGCAAAAATGGCAAGATAAAATCAGCGCACTCAATCAGGCACACCTTGATATTCCACAGCCATTGCAAGACTACCGCTGGTTAATAGAAGAATTACGCGTGTCATTATTTGCACAAGAGCTTAAAACGCCATTTCCAATCTCTATTAAGCGCTTAGAGAAAACTTGGACAGATATGGGGTATTAATTGGCTATAGAAACACATCAATTAGGCCATCAAACGTTTGAGGAGTTTTTGCAGAAATCGCCTGCGCGATGGCATGGTCGCGATGTGCTGATACGCATCCACATTAATCGCAATACTTTAATTGCGATTATTTTTTCACTCGTGGTACATGCGTTTGTGCTATTTTTGGCTTTACCGCAGTTGCAGGTAGATAAAAGTTCATTAGCACCACCAACCACAATCGAGGTGAGTTTAGCGCCACCAGTTCGCCCTCAAATTGTAGAGCCGCCACCCGAGCCAGAAAAGCCTTTACCTAAACCCGTAAAAGTTAAACCAAAAGTCATCACGCAAAAACCTAATACAAATGCCAAACCCTCTTTTAGTGTGCCGGACGTGATTGCCACGCCAGCGCCTAGCTCAGAAACAGCGCCAATAAAAGAGCAACCGGTTGATATGATGGCTTATATGAATGCCAAACGCGCCCAGCGGCAGGCATCAGAAGCCGATGCGGCCAAACAAAATGCCGAAGCGGTGGCGCGAGAAATAGGCCCGTCTGCCGAGCAGGTGCGAGAAGAAAGAATTAAAAACAATTTTAAAAATGGCACCAATGGCATATTTGAAATTACCAGCTTAAGTAGTCGGCATGCAGCTTTTGCATTTAGAGGCTGGACCAATGATTATAGCAATGCGAGGCGAGAGTCTTTTGAAGTAGAAGCAGGCGTTGGGCAAGATGTGAGGTTGGTGATGATTAGAAAAATGATTTGGTTGATACGGCAGCATTATCAGGGTGATTTTAATTGGGATTCACAGCGCCTAGCCCGCGTCGTAGTTCAGTCAGCGCGCCCAGAAGATAATGCCGGCCTGGAGGATTTTATGATGATGGAGTTCTTCGGCAGCAACTACAAACGCACACAATAAAACCCGTCAGTTTATTGCCATTAAAATCTTATGTCTTATATAAGACATAAAACACTAGACTATTAAATAATGCTATGTTATAAATCTGACTGTAACCTAGTGAGTATGATTTCGTAAAAAACCAATTTAGAAAATCTAAGGGAAAAATTATGGAAAGCGTAGTGATTGTTGCAGCAAAAAGAACTGCCGTAGGAAAGTTTGGCGGCGCATTTAATAACATATCTGCCGCAGACTTAGGGGCAACAGTTATACGCAGCTTACTCGCAAGTACTGGCGTAGCGGGCGACCAAGTAGATGAGGTCATTTTAGGTCAAGTGTTAACCGCGGGAGTAGGTCAAAACCCTGCACGTCAATCTGTAATAAAAGCAGGTTTACCTAAAGAAGTGCCAGCGTTAACTATTAATATGGTGTGTGGCTCTAGCCTTAAAGCAGTGATGTTGGGCGCACAAGCCATTAAAAGTGGCGATGCTGAGATTGTCATTGCAGGTGGGCAAGAAAGCATGAGTTCATCGCCTCACGTACTAAATGGCTCACGTAATGGTTTGCGCATGGGCGATGGCAAGCTAGTCGACAGCATGATCGTCGATGGCCTATGGGATGTTTATAACAACTATCACATGGGTGTGACGGCAGAGAACGTAGCAAAAAAATATAGCATCACTCGCCAAGACCAAGATGAATTCGCCTGTGCTTCTCAGAACAAAGCTGAAGCCGCTCAAAAAGCCAATAAGTTTGCCGATGAAATCGTGCCGTTTACCATTGCAAGTAAAAAAGGTGACACCATAGTGGATGCCGATGAGTATCCACGCCACGGCACTACCCTTGAGATGTTAGCTGGCCTACGCCCGGCTTTTGACAAAGAAGGCACAGTCACAGCCGGTAATGCCTCTGGTATTAATGATGGTGCGGCGATGGTCATGCTGATGTCAGCAAGTAAAGCTAAGGCGCTTGGGCTAAAACCATTAGCGACTATTAAGGCTTACGCATCTACTGGTTTAGACCCTAGCATTATGGGTGTTGGCCCAATCTCTGCCAGCAAACGTTGCCTTGAAATTGCAGGATGGGGTGTAAAAGATTTAGATTTATTAGAAATTAATGAAGCGTTTGCAGCACAAGCCATTGCGGTGAATCGTGATTTAGCGTGGGATACCACTAAGGTCAACGTAAACGGCGGCGCGATTGCCATTGGCCACCCAATTGGGGCAAGTGGTGCACGTGTATTGGTGACTTTGTTACACGAAATGCAACGCAGAGATGCTAAAAAAGGCCTGACATCGCTTTGTATTGGCGGCGGCATGGGTGTGGCGCTTGCGGTTGAGAGATAAGCAATTTTCAAATAAAACGAATTAACTGAATAAAAGATCAAGGGGAACAACATGAGTAAACGTATTGCATTAGTAACAGGTGGTACAGGTGGTATTGGTAGCTGCATTTGCAGACAGCTAGCGGCCGATGGTTTTACTGTTGTGGCCAACTACATAGCGCCGGAAGAAGAAAAGGCGCAAGCCTGGTTGGCTTCTGAACGTGCCGCAGGCCGTGATATGCATATTGCTATGGGCGATGTGTCAAATTATGAATCATGCGTGGCAATGATTGCTAAAGTGAAAGCTGATGTAGGCCCAGTAAGCGTGCTAGTGAATAATGCAGGCATTACTAAAGATGGTATGTTCAAAAAAATGCCATTAGAAAACTGGATGGACGTGCTAAACATTAACCTAAACAGTGTGTTTAATGTAACGCGCCAAGTGATTGATGATATGTTGGCAGCGGGCTGGGGCCGTGTTATTAATATGTCGTCGATTAATGGTCAAAAAGGCCAGTTCGGCCAAGCCAATTACTCTGCCGCAAAAGCAGGGATGCATGGTTTTACTAAAGCCGTGGCGCAAGAAACTGCGGCTAAAGGCATTACCGTTAATACCATTTCACCGGGTTATATTGGTACAGAAATGGTCATGGCGATCAAGCAAGAAGTGCGTGATCAGATTGTTTCAGGTATTCCAGTCGGTCGTTTAGGTAAGCCAGAAGAAATTGCTAAGTTGGTGTCTTATCTAGCTTCAGACGATGCAGCTTTTATTACCGGCGCTAATATCGCTATCAATGGCGGTCAACACATGTGCTAGCAGGTCATTGCGGTCAGCAATACTTTGCTGACCGCAGTTTTTGATTTATCCATCCAAATTTTTCACTTCTAGTAATTCTTATGCGCTATAAATAGCGCTAGGTATTGGGCTATCTATTTTCTCAAAGCGCCTGGTGGATGATTGGTCGAATGTCCTGACCGGCCCCTATGCGACTAGTAATTCGCGCAATACTTCTGGATGCTTGGTAGCTACAGTAATTAATGTTCTAGCCGCACCTGATGGAATAATTCGACCTTGCTCCCAGCCTTGTAATGTACGAATAGAGACACCTAGCAAGTTGGAAAACTGGCTTTGTGAAAGTGCCATACTGTTGCGAACACTGACTACTTCAGGTATAGCCACTTGAGTGACACGCGCTGCTTTGCCTGATTTTAATTCACGTGCGGAAGCTAATAAGTCAGCTTTAAATTTTTCCATTTCAAGATCTTTAGTCATGATTAAATTCCTTTTTTAGTTGCACCAAAAATTCAGCGGGTAAATTATCAAATTTAGACTTTGAGTAAACAATCAATAAGCCAATTTTCCCAACTTCCAGTTGATTAAAGTAAATAATGCGAGTGCCACCTCGTTTACCTACGCCTCGGCGAGACCAACGAACTTTGCGGCATCCACCGCTATTAGGGATGACATCCCCAGCTAACGGATTAATCGCTATCCAATTAATAAATTCAATACGCTCTTCATCCGCCCATACATCTTTAGCGTATTTGATGAAAATGCTAGATTCAATCACCGTAAACATGTGTGAATCATACTCTTTAATAGTATAGGCGGCAATCTAGTTTAAAAACTATTTATGTAATGCCTATAGCATGCGAGTTACTACTAAGCGCAAGGGGGAGGGTTGGTATTGCTAGGAGGGTGTCATTCTAAAAAAAAGCGAAGCATCCAGATAATCAATAGATTATTCTAAATACTTCGCTATGTAGAACTACTCTGGTTTTGTTGGTTTTTTGCTAACTTCTTTTGCTACTACCGGTTTAGCTGCAGGTGCAGGCTTTGCTGCAGGTGCTGGTTTTGCAGCAGGCG
>JAIPCR010000089.1 GCA_021738125.1 Sulfuritalea sp. | reverse complement strand
GGCAAACCAACACGTCCACGTTGGCCGATGATTATATTGCGCTCACCCAAGGGCTGGACCGGTCCGAAAGAAGTGGATGGTAAGCGAGTAGAAGGTTTTTGGCGCGCACACCAAGTGCCGCTAGGTGATGTGAAAACACCTGAACATTTGGCTAAATTAGAAGAGTGGCTACAAAGCTACAAGGTGTCTGAATTATTCGATGAGCAAGGTGCATTATTATCAGAGTTGAAAGCATTGGCTCCAAAAGGAACCCGTCGCATGAGTGCCAATCCACATGCAAATGGCGGCCTACTGCGCAAAGCTCTACTCATGCCAAACTGGCAGGATTATGCAATTACCGTGACAAAGCCTGGCACAATTTTAGCTGAAAATACCCGTCCGTTAGGTAAATTTTTACGCGATGTAATGCGTGACAATATAAACAACTTCCGCGTATTTGGGCCTGATGAAAATAGCTCGAACAAACTGGATAATGTGTATGAAGTGAGCAAAAAAACATGGCTGGCAGATTACTTGCCAGAAGATGCCGATGGCGGAGAATTGTCACCAGATGGTCGAGTAATGGAAATGCTTTCTGAGCATACGCTAGAAGGTTGGTTGGAAGGATACTTGCTTTCTGGCCGCCACGGCTTCTTCTCTACATATGAAGCGTTTGTGCACGTGATTGATTCAATGATTAACCAGCATGCCAAGTGGTTAGCAATGTCACAAGCTGTCCCTTGGAGGGCTCCAGTGTCATCGCTGAACTTACTTATTACTTCAACTGTGTGGCGTCAAGATCATAATGGTTTTACGCATCAAGACCCTGGCTTTCTTGATTTAGTGGTCAATAAGAGTCCAACCGTTACCCGTATTTATATGCCGCCAGATGTTAACTGCTTGCTGTCAGTGGCCGATCATTGTTTGAAGAGCACAGACTACATAAACGTCATCGTATGTGATAAACAAAAACATTTGCAATTTTTAGATGTGGATGCTGCCATTAAGCATTGCACCAAAGGTATTGGCATTTGGAGCTGGGCAAGTAACGATCAAGGATCTGAGCCAGACGTAGTGATGGCCTGTGCAGGAGATATTCCAACTAAAGAGGCGTTAGCTGCGGTAGTTTTGCTACGTGAAAACTTCCCTGATTTGAAGATTCGCTTCATCAATGTGGTTGATTTATACAAGCTCTCACCGTCTAAAGAACATCCACACGGCTTGTCGGATCGGGATTTTGACAGTATGTTTACGCTGGATAAACCAGTCATATTTAACTTCCATGGATATCCGTTATTGATTCACCGCCTTGCTTATCGCCGCAATAACCATAAGAATTTTCATGTACGTGGCTATAAAGAGAAAGGTAGTATTGATACGCCTTTAGAATTGGCGATTCAGAACGAGATCGACCGATACAGCTTGGTGATTGACGTGATTGATCGCATCCCTGCTTTACAAGTGTCTGGTGCACATGTCAAACAAAAGATGCGAGACAATCAAATCGAATGCTGTAATTATGCTTATGAACATGGCATTGATTCACCAGAAGTTGATGGCTGGACTTGGCCGTATTAATCGACTATGGTTGCTAATCACTTAGCTATATATTTACACTTAAATTGACTACTGTACTCACCATTAATAGCGGTTCCTCGTCGCTAAAAGCAAGTTGGTTTGCTGAAGATGGCTCACGGCGAGATTTTCGCATTGAACACCGATGTAATCATCATGAGGCGTTTGATCAACTAATGGAATCATTACCAGGCGATATACCCGATATTGTCGGTCATCGTTTTGTGCACGGTGGTGAAGTCACCGACCCAGCACGATTAGTGGATACTAATGAGCGTACAAGGCTTGATAGCATTGTTAATCTGGCACCATTACACTTGCCTGGAAACTTAATGGGTTTAGATTTGTGTCTACAACGTTTTGATGTGCCACAAATTGTATGCTTTGATACTGCCTTCCACGCTACATTGCCAGATTTAGCTAAGCGCTTACCTATTCCACAAACCCTTGGTTTGCGTCGCTTTGGGTTTCACGGTATAAATTATGCCTATGTTGCATCACGGCTTGCTGATGAATTGGGTGATGTTGCAAAAGGTAAGGTTGTTGTTGCACATCTTGGCAGTGGCGCCAGCTTATGCTTGCTAGAAAATTTAAAATCAGCTGATACCACCATGGGTTATACCCCGGCAGGCGGCATTCCTATGGGCACGCGTGGTGGCGACCTTGACCCTGGCGTAATGCTGGAGTTGGCAAATCGCTTCGACACCGAACAATTAAGTGACCTAATCTACCATCATATGGGTTTGATTGCGCTATCTGATGGCGAAAGTAGCGAAATGAACTTGTTACTTGCTAGTGGTAGCGCCAAAGCAAAATTTGCAATAACTTATTTCTGTCGTCAAGTGCGAGCTGCCATTGCTAGCCTTGCAGCAAAAGCCGGTGGAATTGATGCTCTTGTTTTTACTGGCGGCATTGGTGAACATTCTGCCGAAATTCGCACGGAAATATGCGCTCCACTTGATTTTATTGGCATATCTCTTAACCAAGAGGCCAACGCGGCAAATGCCACTAAAATTGAGCGGCAAAACGCTAAGCCTGTTTTAATTATCCCTGCTGATGAAGAGATAATGATTTATCGCCTATGTCTTACATTTAATTAATTTAGCAAAGCCTCTCTTTAAACGCCAAATCATTTATTTTTAGTCAAACCGCCATTGGTTAAGATTAATTCAAGCTCACAATAGCTAGCAAGAGCAAACTTTACGCACATACATACGCTATAAGAAAACCAGATAGCTATGACCTCAGAAAATTTAGGTCTAATTTGTATCTAGTTGAATATCTCTAGGTTTAAAAAATCACCCTCTTCGAGTTCATCAATTGTCATATTTTCTTAATCAAAATGATTGATAATACTTTTTTAGTAAAATTAAAATTGTAAACATAGTGTTATGAAACATCATGACCAAAGCATGCTTAAGCGTGCCATCCTAGATGAAGAAACAGCAAGCTATAAACTCTTGCATGATGAATTAACAGCCTTGCAAGATGGTCTTGTGAAATCCGAAAATGGATTTTCAGATAGCCTAAAAAAAGTAAACCCTCAACACCTAACTGGTGCTATCAACCTAATCCATTATCTAGGTCTACGGCGTAAAGATGTGCGTCCATTACAAATAAAATTAGCAGCGGCTGGGTTATCATCACTCGGACGAGCAGAATCACATGTATTGCCAAACATACAAGCTATCATCACATTGTTGCAACATGCCCTGCAACTAAAATCTCATAATGATGTAGACAATAGTGTCGAAGATTCAGTATCAGGCTCAGTACTATTGCAATCCAATGCCAAAAACCTTCTTGGTAAGCTCCCAGCGCATCGGAAAGTACGCATCATGGTTACTTTGCCAGGAGAGGCTGCAGACGATTACACACTTATCAAGGACATGCTGTTGAAAGGTATGGATTGTGCACGTATAAACTGTGCTCATGATGACACTGCAGTTTGGTTGCGGATTATTGAGCAAATAAAACAATCGCGGCGTGAGACAGGACGCCACTGCCATATATTGATGGATTTAGCTGGGCCAAAATTACGGACGGGTGATATTGCTCTTGGCCCACCTGTGATTAAATGGCAACCAAGGCGTGATGATCATGGCCGTGTAACTGCCCCCGCAAGGATTTGGCTACATGAAGAGAAAGATAATTTTTCCTGCCCAGCATCAGCAGACGCCTGCATCCCAATTCAGGGAGACTGGCTGTCTAATGCAAAAAAACATGACCAAATAGAATTTACAGATGCTAGAGGGGCCCGGCGCAAATTACTATTGGCTGAGCAAGTGGGAGATGGGTTCTGGGCTGAATCTAGCCAAACTTCATACCTGACTTCAGACATGAAGTTGCACTTAACCAGAAGTTTGAAAACTAAAAAGTTTAGTCAAATTGGCAACTCTGGATCCGTTGGCGCTTTACCACAATCACCTGAGACGATCCGCTTATATCGTGGGGATAAATTAATTCTTACAAGATCCCCTATCCCAGGAATTCCTGAACAGTATGATGAAAGTGGCAATTTATTGCGTGCTGCCAGTATTGCTTGTTCCTTGCCGGAGGTTTTTGCAATGGTCAAATCTGGTGAACGTATCCTATTTGATGATGGTCGCATCGGCGGTGTTATTCGTAGCGTCAAGGCTGATGAACTTATGGTTGAAATTACTCAGGCGCGCGATGGTGGAGAAAAGCTACTCTCCGACAAAGGAATAAACCTACCAGATAGCCAAATTGATCTAAATGGCCTAACAGAGAGTGACATCAAAAATCTAGAATTTGTTGTGCATCATGCAGATATTGTTGGTCTTTCTTTCGCCCACCGTGCAGCAGATATAGAATTATTGCAACAACACCTAAAGCGACTCAATGCTGTTCAATTAGGCATTGTCCTAAAAGTTGAAACACGAGCTGCCTTCGAGAATCTCCCTGAGTTGCTTTTCACCTTGTTACGCTCAGCTAACGCGGGTGTAATGATAGCGAGAGGTGATTTGGCAGTGGAGTGTGGCTATGAACGTCTGGCAGAGCTCCAAGAAGAGATTATGTGGCTGACCGAAGCTGCGCATCTGCCATTAATCTGGGCAACGCAAGTGCTGGAGAGTCTTGCAAAAGATGGTAAACCAAGTCGAGCTGAGATTACCGATGCAGCCATGGGAGAGCGTGCAGAGTGTGTGATGCTAAATAAGGGCCCCCACATATTGGAAGCTATCCAGATGCTAGATGACATACTCCAACGTATGCAAGGTCATCAAAATAAGAAGAATTCCTTATTGAGGCGCTTGCACTGGTAGTTGATTAACTATGATCGAACTACCTTATTTTACTAAAAATATGGGGGCATATCATGTCTGATATCGCTGAAAGAGCATTACATACTCGCGTTGGTCGTTCAGTAAGTGCATTGCGACGCTCAATAATTGATAATCTGTTTTACATAACCGGTCGCTCCTTGCAAAAAGCCACTGCAAATGATTTATATACAGCATTAGCCTACACCGTACGCGACCGTATGTTAGAGGGATTTATTACTACTGCAGAAACTTATAAATCGAATAATTCTAGGACAGTTTGCTATTTTTCTGCGGAATACCTGCTAGGACCACATCTCGGCAACAATATTCTTAACCTAGGCTTATGGGACAATTTCACGCAAGCCATGTTAGATATAGGTGTTGACATGGAAACCATTTTACAAGAAGAACCTGAGCCTGGCTTAGGAAATGGCGGCTTAGGCCGATTGGCAGCTTGTTACATGGACTCTCTTGCTACACTGCAAATTCCAGCGATTGGTTATGGCATACGTTACGAATTTGGTTTGTTTCAACAAGTTATCAAGGATGGGTGGCAGGATGAAGTAACCGACTCATGGTTGCGTAATGGTAACCCGTGGGAACTACCTAATCGGGAGCGGCGCTATCCGGTTAAAATAGGTGGCCACACTAACCAATATCACACTGATAATGGTCATTCTCGAACTACATGGGTACCTGATTACACGGTTTATGGTGTCGCTTATGACACCCCTATTCTCGGCTATGGTGTTGTCAATACCAACTTATTGCGACTTTGGAAATCAGAAGCCTATAGCGCATTTAACTTTCAAGTATTTAACATGGGTAATCACTGCGCTGCAGTGGAAGAAAAAGTAGTTGCTGAGAATCTCAGCAAAGTACTGTATCCAAATGATGCGTCAGAAGTTGGCAAGGAACTGCGACTAAAGCAACAATATTTTTTTGTTTCCTGCTCATTACAGGATATGGTTCAAATTGTTATAAGCGAATTGGGTGATCTAGCTCATTTCCCAGAGAAATTTGTAACACAACTCAACGATACCCACCCTGCTATTGCAATACCAGAACTTATGCGCTTACTGGTAGATGAGCATGCCATTAATTGGAAACTAGCTTGGAATATTACACGCAAATGCTTTGCATACACGAATCATACTTTACTACCAGAAGCTCTAGAAACATGGCCTTTAGACATGTTTAAACGCATTTTACCGCGCCATCTAGAAATTATATACGA
This sequence comes from Sulfuritalea sp., assembly GCA_021738125.1. Lineage (GTDB taxonomy): Bacteria > Pseudomonadota > Gammaproteobacteria > Burkholderiales > Methylophilaceae > Methylotenera. The sequence continues at coordinate 1,252 of JAIPCR010000089.1, read as the reverse complement.
GATAAATCAGCATTTTCTAGATGAGGTGCGTTTGCGAGTATTTGATGATGTACAACTTATTAAAAATATTTCATTGTTTAGCGATGGAGAAAACCAAAGAATCCGAATGGCAAATCTGGCTGCTGTTGGAAGTTTAGCTATCAACGGCGTCTCAGAGATTCATACTGATTTGCTAAAAATGACTGTGATGCGAGATTTTTATGAATTATGGCCAGAGAGATTTAGTAACAAGACCAATGGCGTTACTCCAAGGCGCTTCATTGCTTTGGCTAATAGACCACTAACAAAATTGATTGATGATGTTGTCGGTGGCGACTGGCTGAATAACATGGATTTACTAAAGCATTTAGAATCTTTGGCCAGCGATACAAATTTTCAGTCGCGTTGGCGTGAGGTTAAGTTTACTGCAAAACTTCAGTTGTCAAATTACATCCATCAAACTAGTGATATCGCCGTTGATCCAAGTTCAATGTTTGATGTTCAAGCCAAGAGATTCCATGAGTACAAGCGTCAACACCTTAGTCTTTTACACATCATCAGTTTATATTACCGTTTAAAGTGTAATCCTAATTTGTCTATTGCACCGCGTACATTCATTTTTTCTGGGAAAGCGGCTCCAGGCTATTACATGGCTAAATTAATCATTAAGCTGATCCACGCTGTTGCTGAAACGATTAATCACGACAGGCAAGTTAACCAAACAATGAAAGTCGTATTTCTACCTAACTTTAACGTTAAGAATGCTCAGCATCTCTATCCCGCAGCAGATTTATCCGAGCAAATTTCTACGGCAGGCAAAGAAGCTTCCGGTACTGGTAACATGAAGTTTTCTATGAATGGTGCTTTGACTATTGGCACGCTGGATGGGGCGAATGTAGAGATACGCCAAGCAGTTGGTGAAGAAAACTTCTTTCTATTTGGTCTAACTGCGTCTCAAGTACAAGATCGAATGATTGGTGGGTATCATCCTAGAATGGTCATTGAAGGCGATGTTGAATTAGAGAATGCATTGAATTTGATTAGTTCTGGCATATTTTCACATGGAGATAGGCAACTTTTTGCACCCTTTATTAATAACCTTAGGGAGCAAGACCCTTATCTGGTTTGTGCTGATTATCGCGCTTACTTAGACTGCCAAGACGAAGTAGGTATTCAATACCTCAATTCAGAACAGTGGACTCGCATGTCTATACTCAATGTAGCACGCATGGGTCGATTTTCATCAGATCGCGCCATTCGTGAGTATGCTAAT
>JAIPCR010000088.1 GCA_021738125.1 Sulfuritalea sp. | reverse complement strand
TAACCAATCAGGCGTTGCGTGCTATTTTGTAAGGAAATAGACTCAATATCATTAACCAACTGACGATTTCGGGCAGATATTCCCGCTAGCATACGCCTTACTACAGTGACATCATTATCTAGAATGTCAAAAATCGCCTCTCTCGTGATGAGCAATAATTTAGAGTCTGCAGTGGCTTGTGCATAGATTGGGAAAGATCGCTCTAAAAATAAGACGGCTTCACCAAAACTTTGCCCAGCTTGAATTAAACCTATGACTTTTTCATCACCTTGTGGCGAAATAACACCAAGTTTTACTTGTCCTTCTAGCAGTAAATAAAAGCCATGAGCTCTATCACCACGGTTGAATAAAATGCCACCACGGGCAATATCTAACAACCTTGTTCCATTAGCTAACTGGTCAATCTGAGCTGGTTGAAGTTCTGAGAACATATAAAACGCAGATAATCGCTGAGCAATAAATGTCTTATCCATCTTGAATGACCTCTGATTAATACAAGCCATTCATTGTCTACTAATTTACTTAATTTTCAAAACTTGATTCGAATCAAGAACTGTCAATCGACGCTCTGTTATCTTGGCACTGTAATTTATTTACTCTTTAACTTTTAAAGGAGCAGTGTTATGAGCGCAACATTTACCAAATCGATGGCGCGAAACGTTTTTTACGGGGGTGGGGTTTTCTTCTTCCTACTCTTTTTAGCACTTACTTTCGATACCATGAAGGTACTTCCAAAGCGCGACAATAGCCAGAACATTACGCCAGCAGTGGCGCATGGCAAAAAACTATGGGAAACGAACAATTGTATCGGTTGCCATACGTTATTAGGTGAAGGTGCATATTTTGCACCAGAACTAGGTAATGTCTATGTTCGACGAGGGCCTGATTTTATTAAAGCTTGGATTAAAGGTCAGCCAACAGGAGTACCTGGTCGTCGTCAAATGCCTCAATTCAACTTGTCTGACATGGATATTGATGATTTGATTGCTTTCCTTAAATACGCTTCGGAAATTAACACCAATAAATGGCCACCAAACATTGAAGGTTAATTCGTCATTATCTTAGGAGATCACTAAAATGAAATATACATCTCAAGCAGTGGCAAAGCCTTACTTTATTGCCGCCATTGCTTTGTTCCTAGGTCAGATTCTATTTGGTCTGATTATGGGTCTGCAATATGTGGTTGGAGACTTTTTATTCCCTGCCATTCCTTTTAACGTCGCACGGATGGTGCATACCAACCTGCTTATTGTTTGGTTGCTGTTTGGCTTTATGGGGGCATCGTATTATCTGATCCCAGAAGAGTCTGAAACTGAGCTGTTTAGCCCTAAGTTAGCCATTACTACCTTCTGGGTATTCTTGGCAGCTGGTGCGATTACGGTGCTAGGTTATTTACTAGTGCCTTACGCATCCCTAGCTAAATGGACTGGTAACGACCTACTCAATACCATGGGGCGCGAGTTCCTGGAGCAGCCGTTACCTACGAAAGTAGGTATTGTGCTAGTTGCGCTGTCTTGGTTGTTTAACATCACCATGACTATGCTGAAAGGCCGTAAAACTGCAATCAGCTTAATTTTGACGCTCGGCATGCTTGGTTTGGCAGTATTCTTCCTGTTCTCGTTCTACAACCCAGTCAATTTAGTAAAAGATAAATTTTACTGGTGGTGGGTGGTGCATCTTTGGGTAGAAGGCGTATGGGAATTGATTCTTGGTGCCATGTTAGCTTTCGTGTTAATTAAAGTAACAGGCGTTGACCGTGAAGTAATTGAAAAATGGTTATACGTCATCATTACCATGACATTAGTAACAGGTATTATCGGTACGGGTCACCACTATTACTGGATAGGCACACCAGCTTACTGGCAATGGTGGGGTTCAATATTCTCTGCATTAGAGCCAATCCCATTCTTTATGATGACGGTATTTGCTTTCAATATGGTTAATAAACGTCGCCGTGAGCATCCAAATAAAGCGGCAGTACTTTGGGCGCTGGGTACTAGTGTTGTGGCATTTTTAGGTGCAGGCGTATGGGGTTTCTTACATACACTCGCTCCAATCAACTACTATGCACACGGTACGCAATTAACGGCAGCGCATGGTCATCTGGCGTTCTACGGCGCTTATGCCTTAGTTGTAATCACCATGATCTCTTATGCAATGCCGATTCTTCGTGGTCGTGCTGCCAACCCAGAAAGAGCGCAGATTATGGAGATGTGGTCTTTCTGGTTAATGACCGTATCCATGTTCTTTATCGCACTACTACTTACGGGTGCTGGTGTTGTGCAAATCTGGCTGCAACGCATATCAACCACTCCGATGAGCTTTATGGCGGTACAAGATTCAATATCGATCTTTTACTGGGCACGTGAGGCAGCTGGTGTTGTGTTTTTGATAGGCCTGTTGCTTTATATCGGCAGTTTCTTTGTCAAAGGCGAAAGTCGCGCAATTGAGTAATTAAATGAGCGGCAATTAAAAAAAGAGGGGCGATTGCCCCTCTTTTTTTATTACTTGATTTGTATCAATGAATAAATAGATGCAACAGTGCATGCTTGATTACGTGTCTTATTTAACATAGTGCAAACATTGGAATGACAAATTGGAAGCTCAAAGCCCATTCACTACCTTAATAGAAATATCAAATTACCAATCGACCACCGGTAAAAAAAACCTGCCAGGAGATTTTGCGCTTTGGATTTTTATCTTCGCTGAAATGCTGGTATTTGGCGTTTTGTTTGTGGCTTATGCCTTTACCCGTGCATATCATGTTGAGTTATTCAATGAGTCTCAACTTACCTTAAGTCGTACTTCTGGCGCAATCAACACTTTAGTACTGATTACCAGTAGTTATTTTGTGGTGAATGGCGTGTCTGCTATTAAACAAGGCTTATCTAAGCAATGCGGATATTGGCTTATTGGGGCTTTTTTGCTTGGTGGCATATTTATTATCATTAAAATTCTGGAGTTTCACGCCAAGTATGCCGCTGATATCAGCATGAGCACTAACGCTTTCTACATGTTTTATTTATCGCTTACTTTCTTTCATTTCATGCATGTGCTGATGGGGATGATTATCTTAGCTTTCATCATTTTTAAGGTGCTCAATGATGGCTACAGTGCCAAAGATTATGTTGGCGTGGAAACGGGTGCCTCGTTTTGGCATATGGTAGATTTTTTATGGATTATTCTATTTCCATTGGTTTACATTATTCGCTAGGACTTTGATGAAACAAATCAACTCACAATCAAACATCAGCGCTACTGTTATTTGGCTCATTTTAGTGGCATTGACGCTTGCCACATGGCGTATTGGTGAAGCTGGCATGGTAGGTAAAAGTGCCATGCTGTTATTACTGTTTATCGCTATGATTAAAAGCCAAATGGTGGCTAATTATTTTATGGCATTGCGACATACTAGATTAATTTGGCGAGGCATTATGTTTGGCTACTTTGTTATTGTTGGTGGCCTAATTGCATTAGCTTATTTAAGAAGCTTGGCTTAGTGCTTATTAACATTATATTTACTCACTTATAAAGTAATACAGGAACCATCATGCAAAACCTACCTTTTTACCAAGTGCAAGGCAGTGAAATTGAGCTATTTGAACGTGCATGGCGTAACCGCTTACCCTTGCTGATTAAAGGGCCAACAGGCTGTGGTAAAACGCGCTTTGTTGCCCATATGGCCACCAAGCTGGGCTTACCATTACATACGGTTGCTTGTCACGATGACTTAACTGCCGCCGACTTGGTAGGGCGGCACCTGATAGTGGATGGCCAAACGGTATGGACTGATGGTCCTTTAACGCGAGCAGTTCGTGAAGGCGGCATTTGCTATTTAGACGAAGTAGTAGAAGCACGAAAAGATACCACGGTTGTATTGCATCCTTTGGCTGATGATCGTCGTATTTTGCCAATTGATCGTACAGGTGAATTACTGGTTGCACCACCGTCTTTTATGTTGGTAGTGTCATACAACCCAGGCTATCAAAACTTTCTTAAAGGAATGAAGCCTTCTACTCGGCAGCGTTTCATTTCACTGGCGTTTGACTTTCCACCTGCTGCCCAAGAGGAAGCTATTTTAGTGGGAGAATCTGGTATTGATGCAATGACGGCAAAACGCTTAGTCTCTATTGCTAATGCTTTCCGCACACTACGTGATCATGATTTAGAAGAAGTGGCCAGTACACGCTTACTGGTTTATGCAGCCTCGCTGATTAAGGATGGCTGTGAGCCCACACTGGCATGCCGAGCTGCATTGGTTGAAACCTTAACGGATGATCCAGAAACTGCAGTGGCCTTACGCGAAGTCATAGATGCTACTTTTGGCCGCTAATTATGGAAGAATATGTTGGAGAGCTTTGGCATAAACTGGTGACACGTGTTGCTGATAAGCAACATACTGAGGCTGCGGTCAGCCTTGATGAAATTAGCAAAACTGCAGCCATTTTCTTCCGTGCATTAGGCGGTGACCCAGGTTTAAATTTATCTGCGGCGCCCGCAACTCGGCATGGTGCAAGACGTCGTTGGAAAGAACGCTTAGCCACTAGCGGAGAGCGTGTCGAATTATCATGGCGCGATGGGGAAACATTGCGTTTACCTGAACACATATCAATTTTTTCTGAACGTAGCCTTAATCGTGATTTATATTTTTGGCTAGTAGCACTTTCAGCCGTTGAGACTGATAATAATTTGCCATGGATACAGCAAAATCAACAGGCTACCTTAGCAACACTAGCGCGATTTCCTGGCCTTATTGCACGCTATCAGCGTTTAGTTGCAGCATTATTACCGTTAAGGGTTAATCCAGAAAACCTGCCAACAGCTGAAGCTGCCCAGGAATTTGCGATCCGTCTGGCCTTAATGCAACCAGGTAGTGTTAAGACTCTACCACCTTCAAAAACGCCTTTTTACCCAGTTGCTTTATGGACACATCCCAATCCGCCAGCTACTGCCGGCAGTAATATTTCAGCAGGAGATGGTGCGCCAGAAAGAGAGTCTTCTGAGGATGCCAATATTGCAAAAAGCCGTCGCAAGCATGCTGCTGAACGTACCGATATGCCAGATGGAAAAGATGGGTTCTTGATGATGTTTCGTGCAGAAAGTTTGTTTTCATGGACAGAATACATCAATGTCAATCGCCCACAAGATGAGGAAGACGATATTGAAAGCGCAGCCCTAGCAGCAGAAGATATGGACAGTATGACGGTGGCCAGAGATGGCGAAACCAGTGTGGCTAAATTACGCTTTGATCTTGATTTGCCTCCTGCAGGTGAAGATGAAACACCACTCGGTGAGGGTATATCTCTGCCCGAATGGGATTACAAAAAACAAGTGATGCAAGTTGATTATTGTCGTCTGCAAGAAATGGTTTCGGCACAAACTGTACCTTGCGAATTACCCGCACAATTACGTAGAACGGCACGCCGTTTACGCAGTCAGTTCCAAGCTTTAGCACCCACCAGAATTTGGCTAAAAGGGCAGCAAGATGGTGAAGAAATCGATCTCGATGCATGGGTGCGGCAAGAGGCTGATTTGCTAAGTGGCGTTCATGCCGATAGCAGAGGACTCTACCGAGCTCAAGTTAATCAACAGCGCGACTTAGCCTGCCTATTGTTGGCTGACCTGTCACTGTCTACTGATACTTATGCGTCTGACCATGCGAGGGTTATTGATGTGATTAGAGATAGCTTGTTTTTGTTTTCAGAGGCCCTTACAGCTACTGGCGATCAATTTGCGATGTACGGATTTTCTTCACTCAAGCGAGGCAATATACGCTTTAATCTTTTAAAGAGTTTTGAAGAAAAGTATGATAACCAGACAAGAGGACGCATTCAGGCCATTAAGCCTGGTTATTACACGCGCATGGGCGCTTCTATTCGTTACGCTTCTACCTTGCTTGCAGTGCAACCACAGCGTCAACGATTATTACTGCTACTCACAGATGGCAAACCTAATGATTTAGATCGTTATGAAGGGCGATACGGCATAGAAGATACCCGTATGGCATTGCACGAGGCTCGCCAGCATGGTCTGCGTCCGTTCTGCGTGACGATTGATAATGAAGCTAACGAATATCTACCGCACTTATTTGGCGCAAGTGGATTTGCCGTAATACGAAAACCAGAAGATTTGCCCAAAGAACTTCCTTTGCTATATGCGCAAATGACACATTAGGCGACATCACATCCATCCTCAAACATGGCGATGCACGATTTATTCAATTCGTGCCGAGTTGGTCTAAATATAATTTCTCAATCTTGATCTAAGTCAAATATTTTTGATACGAATCTATATACATTGGCAGTGAGATTGTTTTTTGTCGTACTGACATTTTATTTTTTATTTATCGCTGGTCATAACAGATAGGGAGTTAATCATGAGCAATTTAAAAATCAAGGTCCTTGTAAGTATGGTTGCCACCGCATTGGCACTTACTTCATGTGCGCAAGTGGCTGAAAAATCTACATCAGCAAATAGTTCAAATACAACAAATGCAGTTAATAAATTACCAATTATTCAAGCAGTGTTAACTCATGCACCTAATGTTCCAGACCAGATTACCCGCAACTACTCTGCAAAAGTTGTAGTAAATATGGAAACTCAAGAGAAAATAATGCGCATGGCCGATGGCGTGGATTATATGTTTTGGACTTTTGGCGGACAAGTTCCAGGGCAATTTATCCGCGTTCGTGAGGGTGATGAAGTGGAATTCAATTTATCAAATAGCCCAGATTCTAAAATGCCACACAATATCGACTTGCATGCTGTGACCGGACCAGGCGGTGGTGCCGCTTCGTCATTCACCGCCCCAGGCCATACCTCTGTTTTCAGCTTTAAGGCTCTTAATCCTGGACTATATGTATATCACTGTGCAACTGCGCCAGTAGGCATGCACATAGGGAATGGTATGTATGGTTTGATTTTAGTGGAGCCAAAAGGCGGTATGCCAAAAGTAGACCGTGAATATTACGTGATGCAAGGTGATTTTTATACTAAAGGCAAATACGGTGAAGCGGGACTACAACCATTTGATATGGAAAAAGCAATTAAAGAACAACCAGATTACGTCGTATTTAATGGCTCAGTAGGCGCGCTCAATGGCGAAAAGGCATTAACCGCAAAAGTGGGTGAAAATGTGCGGTTGTTTGTGGGTAATGGTGGTCCTAATCTAGTATCGTCATTCCATGTTATTGGTGAGATCTTTGACAAAGTTTATGTAGAAGGCGGCGCAACCGAAAACAAAAATGTACAAACCACACTGGTCCCTGCTGGCGGTGCGGCAATTGCCGAATTTAAGGTAGAGGTACCTGGTACATTTATCATGGTCGACCACTCTATTTTTAGGGCCTTTAACAAAGGTGCTCTAGGTATGCTGAAAGTGACAGGTCCAGAAGACAAAATTATTTATTCTGGCAAACAGGCAGACAAAGTCTATTTACCAGAATGTTCCGCAGCTCAATCCATTGCCAATAAACAGACAGTAAACACTACAAAATCACTCAGCAAAGAGGAACAAATAGCACAAGGTAAATACGTCTTTGAGTCTAATTGCCTAGCGTGCCATCAAGCCAA
>JAIPCR010000087.1 GCA_021738125.1 Sulfuritalea sp. | reverse complement strand
CAAATCATTTGCTTGGTCACCCATACAAATGGCAGCTAATAAAAATCAACTAGAAATGGTCAAATATTTAGTAAGCAAAGGGGGTGATTTGAATTACATCCATCCACTATCTCACAACACTGCCTTTCATTTAGCGGTATTTAATGGCCACACTGATATGGTTAAACTACTAGCAGCCAGTGGTGCTGACATCAACATTAAATTAAAGGCTGAAGTTTCTATTCTCCGTGCAGTGCAAGATGCAGGCGACGCTAAGATGGCAGAGCTATTAACAAGCTTAGGTGTTAAAAATGATGGATGCCAAGAAGAAAGATGTTTCTAATTCATCTGTTTTAAGTTACATGGATAAAAATTATTAAAAATGATGTGCTGATTAAGCGCCGAGCTTCATGAAAAAATCTCAGGTTATTTGGTTTTTATTGATATCGCTTACAACCTCATTAGCATTCCCTTTCATAGGCAATGCTAATGAGGTTTTTGTTTCTGAGGCGCAGCAAAATAATCATATACGTGCATTAGCGGCTTCGTGTGCGGCCTGCCATGGCACCTTAGGTAATGCGGTTGATAACAACAGTCGTAGCAATGCTGACGAAGGTAATGCTACATTGGCTGGTATAGATGTCGAAGAGTTCAAGACTAAACTCCTTGGTTTTAGAGATGGCAGTCTAAAATCAACGGTGATGCATCATCATGCTAAAGGCTTAAGCTTAGATGAAATTAACCAGCTGGCAGTGCATTTCTCACAGCAAAAACATATTGTTACCGCGCCATTAAAACCACAAACATTAAAAGCTGAGTATGACTAACTTTAGTAGACGAGACTTTATTAAAGCAGTAGGTGCGTCTAGCGCACTCTTAGTGAGTGGAAACACGTTTGCGCGTGCAACTAAGCCACCAATAGGCCGTGTGGTTGTGATAGGCGGCGGCTATGCTGGAGCCACGGCGGCTAAATATTTACGTATGTGGAGCTTGGGTGCAATAGAAGTGATTGTGGTTGAGCCTAAGCAACAGTTTGTATCCTGCCCATTAAGTAATTTGGTATTGGGTGGTAGTAAAAGCATTAACGATTTGACATTCGGTTACGATGCACTTAAAGCAAATCATGGCATTCAATGGGTACATGATACTGTTACTGCCATTGATAGTAGTGCTAAAAAGGTCAGCATGTTGCGTGGGGAGCTTAGTTACGATAGGCTAATAGTCGCGCCAGGTATTGATTTTAATTATGATGAGCTACCTATGTTGGCCAGCAACGATGCGCAGCAACAAGTGCCACATGCTTGGAAAGCAGGTTGGCAAACGGTTAACTTACGCAAGCAGTTAGAAGCTATGTCTAATGGCGGTATATTTGTGATGAATGTGCCTAAGGCGCCTTATCGCTGTCCACCAGGACCTTATGAACGTGCTTGCCAGGTTGCAAGTTACCTTAAAGCGCACAAACCTAAAAGTAAAGTAATTGTGTTAGATGCTAATGCCGAAATTATTTCTAAAAAAGGCTTATTCACTAAAGTTTTCAAGGAAACCTATGCTGGCATCATTGATTATCGTCCTGATAACAGCATTAAAGGGGTAGACCTGGCGACAAAAACGGTTGCCACTGATTTTGATAAAATCAGCGCAGATGTCCTTAATGTCATTCCTCCTCAACGCGCGGGGAAAATTGCACAAATAGCAGCCCTCACTGAAAAAGACTACCCTTGGTGTGAGGTTGATTTTTTAAGTTATGAATCCAAATTAGTCGCGCATGTCCATGTGCTAGGCGACAGCGTGGCGGCAGGGCTACCAAAATCTGCCCACATGGCAACTAATCAAGCTAAAGTTTGTGCCAATGCGATTGTGCAACTAATGGCGGGACAGGATGTAGACCCTGCACCAGTATTTGCCAATACTTGCTATAGTTTTGTGAGTGATACCTCTGCCATGCATGTGGCGAATGTCTACCGCTATGATGCAGGTAAAAAAATGATGATATCGGCTGAAGGGGGCGGTGTTTCTTCTAGCCCCAGTGAAAAAGAGGCGATTTATGCGGCTGTTTGGGCGCAAAATATTTGGGCGGATACGCTTACTTAACCGTGGAGAATTAGCATGAAAATTTATCTACTTAAAGTTTTTGTATTATTAGCTTTATTTACCACGGCCAGCGTTCGGGCTGAGTCGGTTAATGAATCGAGCCCTTCTACTAAAATGCTCATGTATATTCAGCCGATAGAATATACCAACCCCATTTATTTATGGCACCCTTATGATGGTCACTGGGTGTATCAAGGGCCATTGCTAGAAGGACAAGCGATGGCTAAGTTCACTCAGGTATATGGCGATGTTGGTTTGTGTGAAGGAAATCAGTCAGGTAAAACATTGGTGTGGTTGCAACCAAGAATTTTTTACAATCCGCAAGTTCAAATTTTTTATGGGAAAGTGACCGCCAGCGTCTATACCGGCATGGGTGCATTTGTCGCTAGTTATGTTGGTGAATCTAGTCTGCATGGCTATTTGAATTTGAAGACAGACGATAGTGTTGAACACGCTTATGCTCTGGCGATGGATACTGTACTTGAGAAAATGCAAGCGGATACTGCTTTGCAAGGTATGATGGCAAATGAAAAATCAGCATCTGCTGATGCTACACCTTGTAGCATGGTCACCTTGTTACCTATACCAAAAATCCGGGTGATGTCTTTTTAGGAATAAACTATGTTGAAGAAATGCCTACGACTTAGCAGCATCATTGCTGTAAGCATGGCCATGATGACTTGCCAAACTGCCAGTCATTCTATGCACTATGTGCCTCAAAAGGTCATAGGTTTAAAAACCCCCGAGTCAGTGGTTCAGGCAAAAGACGGAAGAATTTTTATTTCTGAAATAAATGGTTTCGGTAAAGATGGTGATGGGCAAATTAGTGTCATTGATACACAGGGTAAAGTATCTGTTTTTGCTACAGGGTTAGATGACCCTAAAGGTTTGACCATCATTGCTAACAACTTGTATGTGGCGGATAAAACTAAAATCATTAAAATCACCCCCGATGGCAAACCCAGTGTATTTGTTGCCACTGAAAACTTCCCTACGCTACCGTTCTTTTTAAACGATTTAGAAGCTGATCCACAAGGCAATTTGTATGTGAGTGATAGTGGCGACCTATTTAATACCGGCAAAGGGGGTGCAATTTATAAAATTAGCCCGGATGGCAAGGTTAAATTGTTAATAAACGCCCTGCAAGATACCCGTATAAAAGCGCCTAACGGTTTGTTGGCTGATGACACTGGCAATGTATTACTATGTGTAGATTTTACCTCAGGTGTTTTGTATAGTTTGGATACGCAATCTGGTAAATTGACTGATCTTGCTAAAGGTTTTGGTGGTGGTGATGGTCTTGTACATCATTCCGATGGCACGATGTACGTGAGTGATTGGAAAAACGGTAAAGTGTTTGGCGTGAATCGAGCAGGTGATGTCAAAGAAATTAAGTCCGGCTATCAATCAGCAGCGGACATTTCGCTAACCAAAGACGAAGCTTATATTATGGTGCCTGATATGAAAGCAGGTGAGCTAGATTTTATTCCTGTGAGCGCTTTATCTAACTAAAACTAAAGCTAGGCGCGTCTAATATCTGATAGTCAATTTTTGATTCATCTATGGAATTAAATCAATGCAGGAGCTAAGACAAAGCGCCTTAGATTTGTTGGCTGAATCTAGTGTTTCAAATAAAACTGAAGGCGTCCAAGCGCTATATCAATCATGGCAATCAGAAAAACTGAGTCTCGATACTAAGCTTGAATTAAGTACAAGCTTAATACTGCCTGGACGTCCAGAAAAACCTATCCTAGTATCTCCGCTAACCGTTGAAAAGCGCTCCATGCGAACGGTTGAGGGTCGTGCTGTTTTAATTCATGCATTAACGCATATTGAATTTAATGCTATTAATTTAGCCTTAGATGCCGTCTGGCGTTTTGCCAATATGCCTCGAGATTATTATGCAGACTGGCTTAAAGTGGCGGCAGAAGAATCCTATCATTTCAATTTGTTAAATGCCTATTTGCAAACGATGCATTATCAATATGGTGATTTCTCAGGGCATAACAGCTTATGGGAGATGGCTGAACGCACGCAAGAAGATGTCTTAGCACGTATAGCTTTAGTGCCGAGAACCATGGAGGCGAGAGGTTTAGATGCCGGCCCACTATTGCGTAACAAATTTGCTCAAATCGGCGATATTGATGCCACTGCTATTTTAGATATTATTTTGCGTGACGAAATTAGCCATGTGGCGATTGGTAACACTTGGTTTAACTGGCTTTGCCAGCAACGTGGATTAGAGCCGATTGCATGCTACGAAACACTGGCCAAGAAATATCAAGCGCCCAGTCTACGAAAACCATTTAATTTAGACGCTAGACGTAAAGCGGGCTTTACTGAGGCTGAATTAGCGCTCTTATAAGTTAAGTTGTTAGTAAATTAACTACACCGTCTAATCCCACATAATTTAAGGCGTAGGTGGCCTGTGCTTGAACAATCGGTTTTGCATGATAGGCAATGCCAATGCCAGCCGTTGCCATCATTTTTAAATCATTAGCGCCATCACCGATGGCAATAGTCTGTGCCGATGAGAGTTCTAATTGATCGCGCAATTTGACTAATTCATCTGCCTTAGTTTGTGCGTCGACAATGCTACCTAAAATATTACCGGTGACGATACCATCTATAATTTCTAAGGAATTAGATACGGCATAATCTAAGCCTAGCATTGCTTTAACTCGATCTGCAAAAAAGGTAAAGCCCCCAGATACGAGTAGCGTAGTGATGTTATTTTTTTTGCATGTATTAATCCATTCAACAGCGCCTGGATTAAGCGTAAGACGTTCATTGAGAACTCGCATTAAGTCTGATTCTTTTAGGCCTTTAAGTAAGGCTACGCGTTCACGCAAACTTTGCGCAAAATCCAGTTCGCCTAGCATTGCACGCTCAGTAATGGCTGCCACCTGCGGTTTTAAGCCCACCATATCGGCTATCTCATCAATACACTCAATGCTGATGAGCGTTGAATCCATATCCATCACACATAAGCCAAATTTTTTAAGCGTTTGAGTATCTTGCACATAGCTGCAATCAATCTGTTGGCTAGCACAAAATGTCTGGACTACGGGCAATACGTTGGTCTGATTGGCTAGGTAATAGGCCTGTTGTGCGATTTGTACAAATTGAACACTCGTGTCACATAACTGATGTATGTGCACTAAATGTGAATGAGTGATGGCAGAACCTTGAACAACTAAACGCATAAAAATGGCTTTGATTAAAAAATAATAATTATACACTTGACCTAAAAATACCCAGACTAATGTTCAAGCAAACCAATAGAATATGAAGCCAGTGCTGGCACATTTGCCTGAATTGGGCGAAAATGTGCATAACATTTACTTATACTGAAATTTTTATGAATTTGCATGAATATCAAGCCAAAACCTTGCTGCAAAAATACGGCATTCCCGTGCCGCGTGGTCAGGTCATTTCTGTCGCAAAACAAACACCAACCGTTACTTCTGAAATAGATAGCCACGCCTGGGTGGTTAAGGCGCAGGTGCATGCGGGTGGGCGTGGCAAAGCTGGCGGTGTAAGAGTGGTTAAATCAACGGCAGAAGCACAAAATGTAGCGAGTGAGTTATTGGGTAAAACTTTGGTAACTTATCAAAACGCGCCTGATGGGCAACCCGTTAACCAAGTATTGATTGAAGAAACTTTACCTATTGCACGTGAGCTTTATTTATCGATGTTGGTCGATAGAACATTGGAACGTGTAGTGGTGGTAGCGTCATCAGCGGGTGGCATGGATATTGAAGAAATTGCACAAACAAGCCCAGAGAAAATTTTGCAGGAAGTCTGTAGTCCGTTGAATGGTCTGGTAGATTATCAAGCACGCAATCTAGCCTTCAAGTTAGACTTGGTTGGTGATCAAATTAATGCATTTAGTCGAATGCTAAAAGGTTTATACCGCCTGTTTAAAGAAAACGATTTGGCTTTACTAGAAATTAATCCATTAGTGGTAACGGCTGACGGTAAATTGTTTGCATTAGATTGCAAAATGAGCGTGGATGATAATGCACTATATCGCCAGAAAGCTTTGGCTGAGCAACGCGACTGGTCACAAGAAGATAGTAAAGAAGCGGTCGCACATCATGCTGGCTTAAATTACATTGCGCTAAACGGTAATATTGGCTGTATGGTCAATGGTGCTGGTTTGGCTATGGCGACCATGGATATCATTAAATTGCATGGTGGCACACCCGCAAACTTTTTAGATGTTGGGGGTGGCGCAACTGCGGAAACGGTGACTAAAGCATTCAAGATTATCTTGGCTGACACTAATGTGAAAGCTATTTTAGTGAATATCTTTGGTGGCATTATGCGCTGCGATATTATTGCAGAGGGCATTATCACTGCCGTGAAAGACGTCGGCATGAAAATACCTGTTGTGGTTCGATTAGAAGGTACCAATGTAGCTTTAGGAAAAGAAATGTTGAAATCCAGTGGGCTGAATATTATTTCAGCAGATGGTTTAACGGATGCAGCTGTGCAGGCAGTAAAGGCCGTACTATGAGTATATTAGTCAATAAAAATACCAAAGTACTTTGCCAAGGATTTACCGGTAAACAGGGTACTTTTCATTCAGAACAAGCGCTTGCTTACGGCACAAAAATGGTGGGAGGCGTCACCCCAGGTAAAGGCGGGGCATTGCATTTAGGTTTGCCAGTGTTTAACACGATGCGTGAAGCAGTGCGTCAAACGGGCGCTAGTGCCAGTGTTATTTATGTACCACCTGCATTTGCAGCAGATTCTATTTTAGAGGCTTGTGATGCTGGTATCGACTTGATTATATGCATTACCGAGGGTATCCCAGTATTAGATATGCTGAATGTAAAGGCCGCCTTAAAAGCCAATGGTGCCCGATTAATTGGGCCTAATTGCCCCGGCGTTATTACCCCTGATGAATGTAAAATTGGCATCATGCCAGGTAGCATACACTTACGCGGCAAAGTTGGTATTGTCTCGCGTTCTGGCACATTAACTTATGAAGCCGTGCATCAAACAACTGCCTTAAAATTGGGTCAAAGTACTTGTGTAGGTATTGGCGGTGATCCGATTAAAGGGCTGAATTTTATTGAATGCTTACAAATGTTTGAGGCTGACGATGAAACACAAGCCATTATTATGGTGGGTGAAATTGGCGGCTCAGATGAAGAGGCCGCCGCCGAATATATTAAGAGCCATGTGACTAAGCCGGTAGCCGCTTATATTGCCGGGCAAACTGCGCCAGCAGGCAAGCGCATGGGGCATGCGGGCGCCATTATTTCTGGTGGTAGCGGTAAGGCATCAGATAAAATCCGCGCGCTAGAGTTGGCAGGCGCTGTCGTTGCAAGTTCGCCTGCTGGCTTAGGTGAAGCGGTACTTGCTGCCATTCAGCATAAAGCTAGCTCCCCCAATTGATAAGGCAATATAAACACAACATGACAACCATGCATCAACGCTTTTTTAGTACGGCTAGTTTTATTCTAAGTGTACTGATGATGGTCACCATGAAATCAGCCTATGCTAATGAAGACGTGAGTTATCTGCTGACAGCCGCTTCAAAGGGTGATTTGGCGATTGTAAATGCTATTTTGGCGAGTGGCGCAAACGCTAATGTTAAAGATGAGGATGGTCTAACAGTATTGATGTACGCCG
>JAIPCR010000086.1 GCA_021738125.1 Sulfuritalea sp. | reverse complement strand
TGCTAACGGGGTCGAACCGCTGACATTCGCCTTGTAAGGGCGACGCTCTACCAACTGAGCTAAGCACCCTGCTTAACCAACAAAAACGCTAGTTTACAGCATCTTTAAGTGATTTACCAGCTCTAAATTTAGGAGAATTAGCAGCTTTAATCTTAATTGTTGCACCAGTACGTGGATTACGGCCATTGCGCGCCTCACGCTTACCAACATAAAATGTACCAAAACCAATCAATGTAACCAAATCACCTTTTTTCAATGCGGCTGATATTGAAGTAGTAGTTGCATCTAAGGCACGTCCAGCAGCAGCTTTTGAAATACCTGCGGCACTGGCAACAGTCTCAATCAATTCTGATTTATTCACGAGCAATCCCCCTCTTAAAGTTTAATAAATAAATATTAGTTTATTTGGGCAATAATTACCCGTACGCCTTTATATCAAGTGCACAAAGGCACTGTCAAGCATTTTAAGATTAAAGAAAGCTAATGCTTAACATCTTCAGCAGTCGAAGATTTTTTTTCTACGGACTTATCAGTTAACTGCACTTCATTGACAATTATTTCATTAACATCAGACAAAGGTACAGGCTGGGAAGCCAAGGCCAATGACAGTACTTCATCAATCCACTGGACAGGATGAATGTCTAGGTGGTTTTTAATATTCTCAGGAATATCAGCCAAATCTTTAACATTCTGATGAGGTATTAATACTGTCTTAATGCCACCGCGGTGAGCTGCCAGTAACTTTTCTTTCAATCCACCTATCGGTAGCACTTCACCTCTAAGCGTAATTTCCCCAGTCATCGCTACATCTGACCGAACTGGTATGCCCGTTAAAATGGAAACAAGTGCAGTAGTAATGGCTATGCCAGCACTTGGCCCATCTTTAGGCGTAGCGCCTTCAGGAAAGTGAATGTGAATGTCATTTTTCTCATAGAAGTCGTCAGTAATACCCAAGCGTTTAGCTCTACTGCGCACTACACTCATCGCAGCCTGAGTTGACTCTTTCATAACATCACCTAACTTACCTGTTGTAGTTGTTTTACCTTTACCCGGCAACAATACAGCTTCAATGGTCAGCAACTCTCCGCCTACCGAAGTCCACGCCAAACCAGTGACTTGCCCAATTTGATTTTCTTTCGCCGCCACGCCATAATCGTAGCGCTGCACACCAAGATACACATCTAAAGTCTCAGGTGTGACATTGATTTTCTTAGGCGCTTTAACACCCTCTTTCGCTTTAGTCGTCAATAACTCTTTTACTACTTTCCGACAAACTTTAGATATCTCTTGCTCTAGCTTACGAACACCCGCCTCACGCGTGTAGTAACGGACAATATCGCGCACTGCAACTTCTGAAACTTCAACTTCATGCTCTTTTAAGCCGTGGGATTTTAGCTGCTTAGGCAACAGATAGCGCATGGCGATATTCACCTTTTCATCCTCTGTATAGCCAGAAAGGTGAATGATTTCCATACGGTCTAATAGCGCCGCAGGGATATTCATGGAATTGGCTGTAGCCACAAACATGACATCAGACAAATCGTATTCAACTTCTACATAATGATCAGCAAAAGTATGGTTTTGTTCGGGATCTAATACTTCTAAAAGCGCTGAAGATGGGTCGCCACGCATATCCTGGCCCATCTTATCAACTTCATCGAGTAAGAATAATGGATTCTTAACACCCACTTTACTCATGCTTTGTAAAATTTTGCCTGGCATTGAGCCTATATAAGTACGTCTATGTCCGCGTATCTCAGATTCATCACGAACACCGCCAAGCGCCATACGCACAAATTTACGATTCACAGCTTTTGCAATACTCTGGCCAAGCGATGTTTTACCTACGCCTGGTGGACCCACTAAGCACAAAATTGGCGCTTTAATTTTATCTACGCGTTGCTGCACAGCAAGATACTCAACTATGCGCTCTTTTACTTTCTCTAATCCATAGTGGTCATCATCTAAAATCTTTTCTGCTGCCAAGAGATCTTTGCTGATTTTCGTCTTTTTCTTCCACGGCAAGTTAATCAGAATATCGATATAGTTACGAACAACAGATGCCTCTGCTGACATAGGTGACATGAGCTTTAGCTTTTTAAGCTCACTCGCCACTTTTGCAAGCGCCTCTTTTGGCATGCGTGCTTCTTCAATGCGTTTCTCAAGCTCTTCCATCTCGGCGTTTTCATCTTGCTCACCAAGCTCTTTTTGAATCGCTTTCACTTGTTCGTTCAAGTAGTATTCACGTTGCGTTTTCTCCATTTGGCGCTTTACTCGGCCACGGATACGTTTTTCTACTTGTAGAATATCAATTTCACCCTCCATTAAACGAAGCAAATGCTCCAAACGTTCAGCGACGCTAAACATTTCTAGGATTTTTTGTTTTTCATCTAACTTTAAGGTCAAGTGTGCGGCAATGGTATCAGCCAAACGCCCTGCTTCATCAATACCGGACAATGAGGTTAATATTTCAGGAGGTATTTTTTTATTGAGTTTTACATATTGGTCAAACTGAGCAAACACAGTGCGCATCAATGCTTGTATTTCAATATCACTGATTGATTCGGCGATTAACTCAGCGCGAGCGGCAAAGCACTCCTCCGTTTCAATAAAACCGGTGACTTTTGCTCGCTGAACACCTTCAACTAAAACTTTTACTGTGCCATCAGGCAGCTTTAACATCTGTAGCACTGTAGCAATAGTGCCTACTTCATATAAATCATCAGCATCAGGCTCATCTTTATTAGCAGACTTTTGCGCGACCAATAAAATCTGCTTATTACCCTCAGATGCGATTTCTAGTGCCTTGACAGATTTAGCACGCCCAACAAATAAAGGGATGACTAAATGTGGATACACGACAACATCACGCAATGGCAATACTGGTAGCAAGCCATCGTCGGATGTATATAAAGGTAATGGTTTTATCATGGAGACTTTCCAATTAAGCTAAAAGATTAAGCCAAAAATGCTTATACAACCATTAATGGGGCTGATGCATTACAGTTCAAGTCTAATTTAACAGGAATTACTTAAAATATTAAGCTGAACAGAATGGTTTAGGTCAACTTATTCAAAATTATCTTAATAAAAAAAATAATATTTTGAAAAATTTAGGCCTGCTAAAGATTAACTAAATTAGCCGACAGCTTCTTCAGCAGCTTTATCCGCATAAATCAATATTGCTGGCGTATCACCACGAACGACACCCTCATCCACCACCACTTTAATTAAATTTTCTAGCGATGGCAGCTCATACATGATGTCGAGTAATGCATGCTCTAGAATTGAGCGCAAACCACGCGCACCTGCCTTACGCTCAAGAGCTTTTTTAGCAATTAACAACAATGCTGAATCTCTAAACTCTAATTCAACCCCTTCCATTTTGAAGAGTTTAATGTATTGCTTAGTCAATGCATTTTTAGGTTCAGTTAGAATGGTCATCAATGCGGCTTCATCTAACGATTCCAATGTTGCTACTACTGGCAAACGACCAATAAATTCTGGAATTAAACCAAATTTAATTAAATCTTCAGGCTCTACGTCACGCAACACTGCGCCCACTTGGCGGTCATCATCTTTGCTTTTTACTTCAGCACCAAAACCAATACCGCCTTTTTCTGAGCGTAGACGAATCACCTTCTCAAGACCGTCAAACGCCCCACCACAGATAAATAATATATTCGTGGTATCAAGCTGAACAAATTCTTGGTTAGGATGCTTACGACCACCCTGAGGAGGAATAGAGGCTACCGTACCTTCAATGAGCTTAAGTAATGCTTGCTGCACACCTTCACCTGAGACATCACGGGTAATAGATGCATTTTCTGATTTACGTGAAATTTTATCCACTTCATCGATGTAGACGATGCCGCGCTTGGCTTTTTCAACATCATAATCACATTTTTGCAGTAATTTTTGCATGATGTTTTCAACATCCTCACCTACGTAACCTGCTTCAGTCAGCGTGGTAGCGTCAGCCATCACAAAAGGCACGTCCAGCAAGCGAGCTAAGGTTTGTGCAAGCAAGGTTTTACCAGAACCTGTAGGGCCGATGAGTAAAATATTACTTTTTGAGATTTCAACTTCGTCTTTTTGACCGCCATCTGACAAGTTATTGTGGCCTAGGCGTTTGTAGTGGTTATAAACCGCAACTGCTAAATTCTTTTTAGCATGGGTTTGCCCAATGACATATTGATCTAATATTTTACAAATCTCTTGTGGTGTGGGTAAGCTTTCATCTGTTGATTTTAAACCATCAGTGTTTTTAACTTCTTCTCTGATGATGTCGTTACATAAATCAACACACTCATTACAAACGAACACTGAAGGTCCTGCAATGAGCTTTTTAACTTCATGCTGGCTTTTACCGCAGAATGAACAGTAAAGTAATTTATCGCCGTCAGCTTTAGTAGCCATTGAATATTTCCTATTTTAAAAAGCAGCTTGGCTGGTATTGATGTTTAATATTAAGCTTAATATCTTTAAATAACGGTCTTTAAATGTGTACTTGAGCTGAATCGATTACGCTTCTGTGCGATTAGTAATGACCTTGTCAATCATGCCATATGCTACAGACTGCTCAGCACTCATAAAGTTGTCACGCTCAGTATCTAAGTCAATTTCTGTCGCAGTTTTACCAGTATGGTGGGCTAAAATCGCATTTAATTTTTCACGCAAGTACATAATCTCTTTAGCATGAATCGCAATGTCGGTAGATTGGCCTTGAAATCCACCAGATGGCTGATGAATCATTACACGTGAATTTGGTAAGCTAAAGCGCTTACCTTTAGCGCCGGCCGCAAGCAAAAATGCACCCATACTAGCCGCCTGGCCTATGCACAACGTACTCACATCAGCTTTAATGAACTGCATGGTGTCATAAATTGACATACCTGCTGTGACAGAACCACCCGGTGAATTGATATATAGTGAAATATCTTTATCTGGGTTCTCAGCTTCTAAAAATAGGAGCTGAGCCACCACTAGGTTTGCCGACATATCATTAACAGGTCCTACTAAAAATATCACACGCTCTTTAAGTAAACGTGAGTAAATGTCATACGAACGTTCGCCGCGGCCGCTCTGCTCAACCACCATTGGAATGTAGCCCAAAGCTTGTGGGGCTAAGTCTTGCACACCTAAATCCTGTTGTGACTGCAACCGCTGCAAATTATTCATTTACGCATTTCCCATCAAATCATCAAATTTAACTTTTTTATCGCTCACTTTAGCTTTCGACAACACCCAAGCCACTGCGTTCTCTTCAGTTGCTAAAGCTGATGGCTCATCTAAACGTTTAGGATCAGCGTAATACCATGTCACTACATCAGCAGGACGCTCAAAGCTTTGTGAGAACACCTCTACCATAGCGCGAATTTGGTCAGCATTTGCGTGTAAGCCATTCGTGTTAATTAACTCACCTAAAATCAAACGTAATTTAGTGCTACGTTTTGCTTGCTCTTCAAACATCGCTGGCTCTAACTTAATTGCATTTAAATCAGCACCGCGTTGTTTTAGGTTTTGAGTAGTCGTTTCCATCATGCGATTGATTTCAGAACCCAACAACACACGAGGAATTTCAAAGTCAGCACTATCAACCAATGCCTGGAATACTTGCTCTTTTAGTTTTGCACTCACGCGTTTAGCCACTTCTTGATTTAGGCTCTCAGTGATTTCCGCTTTCATTTTAACAACATCACCATCTTCAATACCTAAGCTTTTTGCAAAATCTGCATCTAGTTCTGGATATTTTGGCTCTGAAACAGTGACATAAGTCACCTCATAAGCAACGGTTTTGCCTGCCAATTGCTCTGGGTTGTGATCTGCTGGATAAGAAATCTCGAACTTTTTAGAACTACCCGCTTTGCCTCCAGCTAAGGCTTCATCAAACGAAGCAACGCGGCCTGCATCACCAAGTACCAAATCAATACCAGTATCACCAGTAGATTCAACGTCTTTACCATCGATAGACGCTTTTAGTGTCACATGAACACGGTCAGCCTTTTTAGCGGCACGCTTAACAGGTACATAACTTACGCGTTGTTTAACCAAAACATCTAAGGTCTTCTTAACATCAGCATCGCTTACTTCAATCACAGGACGCTCAATTTTAATTTTGGTTAAATCACCAAAATTTACTTCAGGAAACACTTCAAATGTAGCGGTATATTCTAAATTTTCAGAAGCAGCTTCAAATGGCTTATGTTGAATATTCGGGTAACCTGCAACACGTAACTTTGCCTCATCAACGGCATCACCAAAACTTTTTTCCACCGCGCCAGAATAGACTTCATCACGCACTTGATCACCGTAATGTTGGTTAACCAAACCCATAGGAGCCTTGCCAGGTCTAAATCCAGCAAATTTTGCTGTACGTGACATCTGCGTTAAGCGCTGACGAATCTGCGCTTCAAGTGGTTGAAGTGGAACCGTAATAGTAATACGGCGTTCAAGTTTGCTAATAGTTTCAACATTCAATGCCATGCGGTTTATTCCTAAGGTCAAGGTTCTAAATTATTAAATGCAAAGTATGCGCAGATTTTTTAATACATCCGTCGACAATCTCTACATTAATTATGTAAATTGGTAAGCGTAGAGCGTATCAAAAACCTATATTTGACGGCAGTTACAATAGGTTTCATATAAAACCCAACTAACTTTTTATTCACCGCAAAAATGTAAGTTTTATAGGCGCACTACTTCGCTTAAATTAAGCGCTAAACTATAGCATATAAGGCTTTTGTTCACAAATGAGACAGGGTATATTTTTCATGAGCAATTATTATCATTGCCATCCGGATTTATTGTTTTCAGAAATATAGACAAAAAAATGGGCGCCTAAGCGCCCATTTTTTAAAAGATTAATTAACTACCAAGTACGTTTGATGTAAAAAGTCAGCTGTCTTTCATTAACATCTCTACCAGAAGTACTGGTGTAAACCAACTGATTTGCAACATCAAATGTGTCAGTGTAATAAGCACCTGCATTGAACCCTTCGATTGGTTTGCCAGCGCCTGGAAGTGCGAAGTCACGACTCAAACCAATGGTAAAGTCACCTTGATCGTAATTGTCAGCTTGATGCGTGTTGGTATAACCCACTTTTGCTAATAAATTCAAATCGCCCACTGGCAATTTATATGCAGCTTTCAATTCATGATATTCCGCATTTTTAGAATCTACTGCGCCATAATTTCTAGTCAACACATTATAGTAAGTATAGGTAAGGAATTTATATGACACGCCTGCAGAAGCTTCGAATGTGTCATATGTATGACCGGCACTAGTCTTATAATTATCTGGATACCAATAATAATTACCCATAAAATTCACACCAAAACCATTATCAAAGGTGTGTGCATAACCAGCATAGAGATCAACCTCTTGGTGATTGCCAGCAGCATATAATGGATCAACTGTTGAAAACCAAGTACCCGCATATAGGCCACTGCTATGCGCGAAATCTATACCGCCTTGTGCAGCAGGGCCGTCACTCAAAGCAGTACCACGGAACATATAGTTGCTGTAAAGACCAAGATTAAAAGACAGTGTGTACGGTGGTGCTGGCTCTGCAGGCGCAGCAGCAACTGTTGCCGCTGGAGCCGCTTCTTCTGCTAGCGCATAAGCACCATTTAATAAAAGTGGGGCTGCACATAAGGCGCTTAGCACATAATGATTAAGTCTATTCATTTTGCTTTCCTAGTATATTAAGATTACGAAGTAAAAAAATTGTTAAAAAGATACTGAACCAATTAAAGATGAATCGCAAGACATATGTCACATTTAATGTAAAAATTCAACATAAATACAACACTTACTATGTTCCAAAATGGTGCATATCAACAATTAGCGGCC
>JAIPCR010000085.1 GCA_021738125.1 Sulfuritalea sp. | reverse complement strand
ACGATCGTAACCCTCATAACCCTCGGGCGACTCACCCGTTACCGTCATGCCAAATACCGCTTCAGGCAAACGCATGGCACGGTCAGTTGAAAATTTTTCACGTGGGAGTATTTTTCCACGCGCCACACCCGTTAAATCTGGCACCAAACATTCAATTTCGGTAATGTTGTTGTCAGTTAACCATTTATCCATATGATTTATTGTTGGTTTTTGCATCATTTTTTGCTCCCACACTGCTTTTTTTTAATTTTATGAAATGTCTCAAACACTTTAATTCGCCTCATAAAAAAACTAATCGGGTGGCTTCTCCCGTTGCATATGTGCTCTACATGCATTACCAAAAGCATTAAAAATAGCAAAATAGTCTGGATTTTCCATCACCTTCCACTCGGGGTGCCATTGCACCCCTAGCGCAAAAGCCTTAGCATTGGCGGCGCGCAAAGCTTCGACTAAGCCATCCGGCGCATAGGCCTCTGCCAACAAGCCAGCGCCCAAAGTATCGATGCCTTGACCATGTATGGAATTGACCATCATTTTCTGCTTGCCGACGATTTCAGCCAATTGTCCATTCGCCACCAAATCAACGATATGTGAATGCCCATACTGCACATCAACTGTAGAGTCTTGTGCTTCTCTATGGTCCTGCATACCGACTACTTCGTGCACAGCCTGATGCAGGCTGCCACCAAAAGCGACATTCATTTCTTGAAAACCACGACAAATAGCCAAAATAGGCACTTCAGCCTTGATGGCAGCATGTATTAATTTAAGGGTAAGTGCATCGCGCGCTGGATCTAACGGCAAAGAGGGGTTATGTACTGCTTGACCAAAATGAGAAGGATGTACATTCGAAACTGCGCCTGTAAGCAATATGCCATCAGCTAATGTTAATAATTCATCAACATCAAGCTGATCAGCAATCGCAGGCACTACCAGTGGCAGCGCCCCCGCAGCCTCAACTACTGCAGCTAGATACTTATGCCCGGCCACATGAAAAGCATGTGACCCCAACTGTTTTACATCGGCAGGTAATAGAACTACTGGCTTTCTTTTTTCTGGTTCTCGTTTTGTAACGATGCCAAGTTTCATGAATGACAAGCTTCTATATTTAGGGTTAATTAACTAGCACTCACAAACAGCAAGGCTAATATGTTAAGTATAGTATGCCTAAAATTACTAATGCCACAAGAACCATTTAAGTTATTTTGTCAGACGGCCTTAAATATTAACAACAACTAGACAATTTACGCACCTTGACCTGCCATTTAACGCACCTTAATAGTGCGGATTACTTTTTCCTGCAATGTAATCCATCACTGCAAACAATACCCCTGAAAAAATAAATGTCATGCGTATCGCTAGCATCCATGCTATTTGCTCGTTAGCGATATGTTCAGAGCCGAGAGTGCTTTTATGCACAAAAGCTTTCAGTAAATCAATGGCAGAAATTGCAACAATAGAACCCATCAGCTTTAATTTCAGACCAGAAAAATCTACTTTACCCATCCAATCGGGTCTACCTTCACTACCCGCAGTATTGATTTTTGATACGAAGTTTTCATAACCACTAAAAATAACCATGATGATAATCAAAATCTTATGTGGGTGAAGTGCATTAAATCTTAATCTATGAAACGATTATTTATTGCTTACTGATATTTTATTTTGTAGCTATTGAATGAACATTCAGCATCGTCTATCAATGAGACCTGCGGATAGTCTAAAAAAATTATTTATACGTCGCATCCATACCATCATCCTATCGCATCACGTAGTTGATACCACAGCATCCCCAGCACCAGTGCAGGTGTACGTAGCAACTTACCGCCAGGGAAATTATGGTGAGGAATGCTAGCCATTAAATCTAAACGTTCTGCTTGCCCCGCGATGGCCTCGGCCACTAGCTTGCCAGCTAAACCAGTCAGCGCCACACCGTGGCCTGAAAACCCTTGTAAGTAATAAATGTTAGGCGCAATCTTGCCAAAATCTGGGGCGCGACTCATGGTAATGTCAACAAAGCCACCCCAAGTAAAATCCACTTTAGTTGCTTTAAGTTGTGGAAAAGTTTGCGCCATACGCGCCTGCATATTGGCCGTCAAATTAGGTGGCGTTAACGCGCTATAGCTGACACGCCCGCCATAAATCATGCGGTTATCGGCTGAAAATCTAAAATAATCGAGCACAAAATTAGTATCACAAACCGCTGCATTACTAGGAATCAACTGAGCTTTTAACGCGGGCTCGATAGGCTCAGAGCCAATAATATAAGTGCCGACCGGCATAATGCGCGAGGCTAAAGACGGCGCTAACTTGGGGGAGACTTCAGGCAAATACATATTGCCAGCTAACACCACAAATTTAGCCCTCACGCTGCCTGCGTCAGTTTGCAAATGTGTGGTATTTTCATTCAGCTCCTGTTGCATGGCGATGGCTGGCGAATGTTGGTAAATACGCACGCCTAAACTGCTCGCGCCTTTGGCCAAGCCTAAGCAATAATTAAGCGGGTGTAAATGCCCGGAACGCTTATCAAAATAGCCATTAAAATAACGCGGGCTCGCTATCCATGCGCCGATCTCTTTAGGTTCTATCCAAGTAGCATCGGTATCGTATTGATAGCGCTTAGCTATGGTATCAAACCAAGTGCGTAATTTAGCGCCCTTGCTAGCATTCACCGACACACCCAAAAAACCATCGGTTAAGTCACAATCAATATCAAACCGTTTAACGCGCTCACGCACTAAATCTAGTGCCTCGATAGTCATATCCCAGACTTTTTTAGCCGCACTAAAGCCTAGCGTTTTTTCAATTACAGATTGCTCGCAAGCCAACCCCGCAATAATTTGCCCACCATTACGGCCACTCGCACCCCAACCTATCTGTTTTGCCTCTAACACCACCACTGAATAACCACGGTCTGCCAGCTCAATAGCGGCAGAAAGACCCGCAAAACCGCCACCCACCACACAAACATCGGCCTCAATATCGCCCTCTAACTTGGCATAATCGGCTGGTAGATTAGCCGTAGCAGCGTAATAAGAATTTTGCGTGAGCTTAAGCTCGGTTGCGGCTGACATCCGGTTTCCTTTTTTGTGTCAGGTTAATTGTTACCTCAAGATGCACTTATTTTTTAGCCTTCATGCGACCACACAGCCAAGTCCACACCAATGTAGCGGCAGCGTTAGCGGTCAATTCTGCATGGTCATAAGGTGGTGAAACTTCAGTGCAATCCATCCCCACCCAATTTAAATCATGCCATGCTTCTAGCAAGGTCATGGCTTGAGAGGTCGTCAAACCGCCCACTTCTGGCGTACCTGTACCCGGCGCAAAGGCGGGGTCTAGTGCATCGATATCAAAGGTTAAATATAGTGGCGGATTACCAGCTTTAGCCATACGACTACGCACTTCATCAATCACATTATTTAAGGCATCACCATCTTTGCCACGCAACTCACGTGCGGTGTAGATTCTTCCGCCTTGGTCAGCTACAAATTCTCGCGCAGCACGCTCTCCCGATGAACGAATACCAATTTGTACAAAGGCTTTAGCATCCACCAAGCCTTCAGTAATCGCCTCATACACCCAGGTGCCATGCCCTGACGGCTCGCCAAAGTGGCTAGTCCAAGTATCACAATGTGCATCAAAATGAATGCAAGCTAAGGGCTTGCCGTAATGGGCGCGATAAGCACGCAATAAAGGTAAAGTAATTGAATGATCGCCGCCCAGCCACACCATTTCATGTTGGGCAATCAGTGTGCTTGCCTGCGGCATCAGTGCGGCACGCATAGCTTCTAAGCTGGTGTTTGGTAATAACAAATTACCTACATCTACTGTGCTATTGACTGGCGTGGTATTAAATAAGGGATGGTCATCACCACATAGCATGTGGCTG
Source organism: Sulfuritalea sp. (assembly GCA_021738125.1). Lineage (GTDB taxonomy): Bacteria > Pseudomonadota > Gammaproteobacteria > Burkholderiales > Methylophilaceae > Methylotenera. Next base: position 3,986 of record JAIPCR010000085.1, on the reverse strand, counting down.
GCCTGACGGATAGCATTAGGGCCAAAGCGCGCACCTGGGCGATTGGTCACACAGCCATCCCAAGTAATGCCGGCCACGGCGAAAGTACTAGCCTCTGGCTTAGTGGCTTCTGTTATTGGTAAGCCTAAAAAACCACCGGTAGCGCTAAATGGAAAGCTGTGATTCATGCGACGACTCCGTAACAATTTTTATAAATTCATCATACATTTAAACGCTGGCAATCACAGCCATTGTAAATTAAGCAACAGTCTAGCAACACCCGTATGATTTTTAAAAGTCAATTTTAAGGTAAAATGTCGACCTTGCCTTAATTCAAAGATTAAAGTTCACCATGTCATCCCTAGCCCCGACTGCCTTGCAGCTCGAAATTAAACGCCGTCGAACCTTTGCCATTATTTCACACCCTGATGCTGGTAAAACCACCTTAACTGAAAAATTATTATGGTTTGGTGGCGCGATTCAAGTAGCGGGCGAAGTACGCGGGCGTAAAGCGTCACGCCATGCCACCTCGGACTGGATGGAACTTGAAAAACAACGTGGCATTTCAGTCACCTCATCCGTCATGCAGTTTCCTTACCGTGAACATATGGTGAACTTGCTCGATACGCCCGGCCATGATGACTTTTCAGAAGATACCTACAGAACCCTGACAGCTGTTGACTCAGCCGTCATGGTGATTGACGCAGTGAATGGTGTGGAAGCGCAAACGATTAAACTGTTAAACGTTTGTCGCATGCGGGATACACCGATTATCACGTTTATTAACAAACTAGACCGCGAAAGTCGCGAGCCGATTGAGCTACTCGATGAAATTGAAACAACCTTAGGCATGGAATGTGCGCCCATGACGTGGCCGATAGGCATGGGCAAAAGCTTTCGTGGCGTTTATAACCTGTATACCGACACCATCGCTTTCTTTGACCCTCGCGCTGATAAAGGCACGTCTGAAATTATTCAAGGTTTAGATAATCCTCGCCTTGATGAAGTGCTAGGCCACGTGGCAGAAGAGTTACGTATCAATGTTGAGCTGGTGCGCGGCGCATCACATACCTTTGACGCCGAACGCTATTTAAGCGGCAAACAAACCCCTGTATATTTTGGCTCTGCGATTAACAATTTTGGTGTGCAATCTTTACTAGATGCGGTGGTTGACCTATCGCCTGCGCCACTAGCACGCAATACGGCTAGCCGTTCGGTAGCGCCAGATGAAAACAAATTCTCAGGCTTTGTATTCAAAATTCAAGCCAATATGGACCCCAAACACCGCGATAGAATTGCTTTTTTACGCGTGTGTTCTGGCCGTTTTGAACGTGGCATGAAAATCAAACAAGTCAGCACCGCCAAGCTCATGGCGGTAAATAATGCCATTACCTTTATGGCACAAGACCGCACCACCATGGATGAAGCCTATTCTGGCGACATTATTGGCATTCCCAACCACGGCACTATTAAAGTGGGTGATACCTTTAGTGAAGGTGAAATGTTGAGATTTACTGGCATCCCGTCATTTGCCCCTGAGTTTTTCCGTCGGGCGCGCTTAAAAAATCCACTCAAAATGAAGCAACTACAAAAAGGCCTGCAACAATTGGCTGAAGAAGGCGCTTCACAACTATTTCGCCCCCTACTCTCTAACGACCTAATTCTAGGCGCGGTGGGTATGTTGCAATTTGAAGTGGTTGCACATCGCCTAGAACATGAATACGGCGTAGATATTGTGTTTGAAAATTACGACTGCTATACCGCTAGATGGTTACGTGGCAAGGACTCAGATTTGAGTGCGATTGCTGATAAGTACGGCTTTAACGTGGCGCTAGATGGGGCGAATGAATATGTTTACCTTGCGCCAAACCGCGTGAACTTACAAATGGCGCAAGAGCGCTATCCAGATATTGAGTTTTTAGAAACGCGTGAAATCATCTAAGTCTGTAACTCAAACGATTGCACCTCAACCTTGCCCGTGTGAAAGTGGCAAACCCTACAGCACCTGTTGCCAACCCTATCATCAGGGTTTGGTAGCCCCCACTGCTGAAGCACTCATGCGCTCACGCTACACCGCATTTGCACTAGGATTAGAAAATTATTTGCTAGATACATGGCACCCAGACACCCGCCCGACTGCCCTTAATTTAGCAGATGACCCACCCACCAAGTGGCTAGGGCTGCAAGTAAAACATAGCGCCAATACTGAACCCACCAAAGCCACGGTAGAATTTCTCGCGCGCTACAAAATAGCCGGCAAAGCCTACCGACTGCACGAGTTAAGTCAGTTTATTCACCTAGAAAATCGCTGGTATTATTTAACAGGTAGCGAACTGAGCGATGCTGTAATCAAGAAACTGATTTTAAGGTAAAATAACACTTTACTAAACCGCTGCTTTAAAGGCTTTACCATGTCACTCACCACGCTTAATGCGCTATCTCCGCTTGATGGCCGCTATCAAACCAAACTAGATGCACTGCGCCCTTACTTTAGTGAATATGCGCTGATTAAACACCGCGCATGGGTTGAAGTGGAATGGCTGAAAGCCTTAGCGGCGGCAAAAGAACTGGCTGAAATTTCACCTTTTAGCGCAGAAACGATTAATGAACTTAATCAGGCCATTGCAAACTTTAGCGAAGCGGATGCTTCACAAGTTAAAGCGATTGAGGCACGTACGAATCACGATGTGAAAGCCCTAGAATACTGGCTTAAAGAAAAGTTTGATGGTAACCCTGAAGTTAAAAAAGCCAGCGAATTTATACACTTTGCTTGTACGTCAGAAGACATTAACAACCTATCACACGGCCTGATGCTAAAAAGTGCGCGTGACGCCGTGATGTTGCCATTTTTAGCGGATTTAATGGCGCGCTTAGGCGAACTGTCTCAACAACTTGCTGACCAACCAATGTTGTCACGCACGCACGGCCAAACCGCATCGCCTACTACCATGGGTAAAGAGCTGGCCAATGTGTTGTACCGCTTACAACGTCAACAAAAACAACTACAAAGCAACGACATTTTAGGCAAAATTAATGGCGCGGTAGGTAACTTTAATGCCCACCTTTCAGCTTACCCACACTTTGACTGGGAACGTTTTGCTAAGCAGTTTGTTGAAAGCTTAGGTTTAACTTACAACCCAATGACCATACAGATTGAGCCGCATGATTACATGGCCGAGTTATACGACACCCTTGCGCGCATCAACACGATTTTGATTGATCTTAACCGTGATATTTGGGGCTACATCTCTGTAGGTTACTTTAAACAAAAAGTAAAAGCCGGTGAAATTGGCTCATCCACCATGCCACACAAAGTGAACCCGATTGATTTTGAAAACTCAGAAGGCAATTTAGGCTTAGCCAATGCCGTGTTACGCCATATGGCAGAAAAGCTACCGATTTCACGCTGGCAGCGCGACCTAACTGACTCTACCGTATTGCGTAATATGGGCGTGGCATTTGGTTACACACTCTTAGGTTACGATTCATGTTTACGTGGTTTAAATAAACTAGAAGTGAACCCAGAAAAACTTGCGCAAGATTTAGATGCAAGCTGGGAAGTGCTGGCCGAACCGATTCAAACCGTGATGCGCCGTTATGGTATTGAAAACCCATACGAGCAACTCAAAGAATTAACCCGTGGCAAAGGTGGCATTAATAAAGCCTCATTACACGCCTTTATTAGTGGGCTTAATATTCCAGCAGAAGCAAAACAAGCATTGCTTGAAATGACCCCTGCAAGCTACATTGGTAAAGCAGTCGAGTTGGCGAAACGCTAATATGCCAGAAGTTCTAGTCCTGTATTACTCACAAGGTGGCGCAGTGCGGGAAATGGCGCAGCTTGTAGCACGGGGCATAGAAAGCAATGCCAACATCAAAGCACGTATTCGTACTGTGCCAAAAGTGTCTACCACCTGCGAAGCCACTGAACCTGACATCCCCACTAGCGGCGATCCTTACGTTGAACTAAGTGACTTGCAAGAATGTATAGGCCTAGCACTGGGCAG
>JAIPCR010000084.1 GCA_021738125.1 Sulfuritalea sp. | reverse complement strand
TTCCTGTTGCAAATGCTGTTTTAACTACAGAAGATGACGATCAAGCGATTGCACGCATGCATGTAAAAGGTGCAGAAGCCGCGCAGGTAGCTGTTGAAATGGCCAATTTGATTCGAGCGCTATAATGACTGTTAAAGACCTAATAGATAGTACACAACCTGTGACTCGCTTAGTAGTCGAAAAAAATGATGGTAAAAAGGCTGTCGGCTCAAAAAGTGTAGCTAAAAAAAATATAGGTAAGAATCGTCGAAAGTCACGTGAATTGGTGCTTAAAGCGGTTTATCGTGGTATGTTAAATCAATCTGACCTAGCTTCAGTTTATCGAGATATGTCAGAAGATCCTGATTATAATAAGGCAGATGAATCTTACTTTAAATCTCTACTAGAATCAGTTACCAGTCATGTGATTGAACTCGATGAAAAAATGACAAATTTTATCGATAGAAGCATTGCTGAATTAAGCCCAGTTGAACATGCAATATTAAGGATTTCTGGATGCGAGTTGATGTTTGATATGAGCATTCCATATCGTGTTGTCATTAACGAAGGCGTAGAGCTGGCAAAGATTTATGGCGGTACAGATGGCCACAAATATATAAATGGTGTTTTAGATAAGCTTGCGGCTGATGTGCGGTCGAACGAGGTTGAAAATATTAAAAGCTAGTATGGCAGAACAACTTTCTTATTTACTCAAGCAGCTTGAACGGCTTAATTCAATTGGCATAGCCCTTTCGGCAGAGCGAGATAATAATCGTCTCTTAGAGATGATTTTGCTTGGCGCTAAAGAAATTACTAATGCTGATGGCGGTACCATTTATACCGTTACTGAAGACAAGCATCTTAAGTTTGAAATTATGAGTAATGAAACACTCAGTATTTCGCTAGGCGGCACCACGGGTAAAGAAATTCCATTTACGCCCTTACCATTATATTTAGAGGATGGTTCACAAAATTTAACGACAGTGGCCGCATATTCAGTCTTGAATGATAGGACTGTCAATATTGAAAATGCTTATGAAGCTAAAAATTTCGATTTCACAGGTTCACGTAAGTTTGATGAAAAAACAGGCTATCACTCACAGTCTTTTCTAACAATTCCGATGAAAAATCATGAAGGTGAAATCATCGGCGTATTACAGCTTATCAATGCAATTGATGTTGATACGCAAGAAATTATTCCTTTTTCAGCAGCGAATCAAAGTTTGGTTGAGTCTCTTGCTTCGCAAGCTGCCGTGGCAATGACCAATCAAAATTTAATCGAAGGGTTGAAAGGATTATTTGAAGCTTTTATTGAATTAATGGCGGAGGCGATTGACCAGAAATCGCCATACACGGGTGGCCATTGCCGACGTGTGCCTGAGCTTACTATGATGCTAGGGCAGGCAGCGATAGATACTAAAACTGGACCGCTTAAAGACTTTACGCTCAATGAAAAAGAGTTTTATGAGTTGAAAATTGCTGGTTGGCTTCACGACTGCGGTAAAGTCACTACACCAGAATGTGTCATGGATAAAGCGACAAAATTATCTTTAATTTTTGATCGTATTGAATTGATAGACCAGCGCTTTGAGCTATTAAAAGCACAAGCGGAGTGTGCGATGCTAAAGCAGCAAGTTGAGTCGTTGAAACTCGGCCATCATGAAGATTTTGCTAGACTTGAATCTGCGCAATTAGCATTTATTCATCAGTGTAATGAGGATCGTGAGTTTTTACGTCAATCAAACCTTGGTGGTGAATTCATGACACCAGAAGATCAGCAGCGTGTACGTGATATCGCTGCAATTCCGCTATTGGATGAAAACGGCGTGGCGAGACCTTTCTTAACTGAAAATGAAGTATTAAACCTTAATATTGTCCGTGGCACGCTAACAGCCGAAGAACGGGTGATTATCAACAATCACATTAATGTAACAATTAGCATGTTGGAGTCACTTCCTTATCCTAAGAGTCTGCAGCGAGTGCCAGAATATGCAGGTGGCCATCATGAGCGTATGGATGGAAAGGGTTATCCTAAAGGGTTAACGCGTGAGCAAATGTCTGTGCCTGCCCGCGTCATGGGGATAGCCGATATTTTTGAGGCCTTAACCTCTAAAGACAGGCCATATAAAAAAGCAAAGACGCTGACTGAATCACTACACATTTTAGGTAAAATGAAGTTGGACTATCATATAGACCCAGATTTATTCGATATATTTATCCGTGAAAAAATATATCTAAAATACGCACATCGTTTCTTAGAGCCTGAGCAAATAGATGTTGTGGATGAAACAAAAATTCCAGGTTATCAGCCTTAAAATACATTAACTTTTATTGCGTTGCATCCGTTTTGATCGCAACTTAAATAACTACCTTGTTCATACCAATCACCTAATACCAAGCGAGTTATATTGCGGCCATCTAATTGAATAGCATGTATATTGGGCCTGTGCGTATGGCCATGAATTAACATATTTGGATAATTGTATTTTTTTAATAAGTCGTTAACAGCATTGTTGTTAACATCCATAATTTCAGATGATTTCTGTAGCTTTTCATGCTCACTACGTATTCGAATGGTTTGAATTTCATTTTTTCTAGTTGCTAACGGCAGACTTAAAAAATCTGTCTGCCACTTTACGTCCCGAACTAATTTGCGAAAATCTTGGTAAGCTACATCATCCGTACATAAGTTATCGCCATGGGTCAAAAGTACCTTCTGACCATGCAAATCAATGATGGTAGGGTCTTGTAGCAAGCTGATGTTAGTGGCGCGACAAAATTCAGATGAGATTAAAAAATCACGGTTGCCGTGCATCAAGTAGAGTTTTACACCAGAATTAGCTAAATCACGTAATGCATGAATGGTGGTTTGATGTTGAATGTCATCAATATCATCATCTCCTGCCCAGTATTCAAATAAGTCCCCCAAAATATACAGCGCATTTGCTTTTACAGCCGTATATTTGAGGAAATATAAGAATGCCTCAGTAATCTCGGGTCGACTTGCGCATAGATGCAAGTCAGAAATAAACAACTCTGGTCTTATTGTGTTTAAGTCTAATTTGTCCTCGGAGGCTTTCAAAATATGAACGGGAGCTATCGGACCTAAAAGTGCTTATTTAGCAGCGCGTAGCACTTTCAATGACTACATTTTCAACAGGTACGTCTTGATGTCCATGGCGACTTGTCGTTTCTACTTTTTTGATTTTATCAACAACATCCATGCCAGCAGTGACTTTGCCAAATACGCAGTAACCCCAACCGCTGCTGGTAGGCGCAGTATGGTTTAGAAAATCATTGTTCCCAACATTAATGAAAAACTGGTTACTTGCTGAGTGGGGCGCTGATGTTCTTGCCATCGCAATAGTATATTGGTCGTTACTAAGTCCATTATCGGCCTCATTTTTTATTTCATCAGAGGATTTTTTTTGGTGCATTTTAGTGTCAAAACCACCACCTTGGATCATGAATCCATTGATTACACGGTGAAAGATAGTGCCGTCATAAAATCCGCTGTCTACGTATTGTAGAAAATTAGCAACGGTAATTGGTGCATTTGTCGCGTCAAGTTCTAAAGTAATTTCGCCAAAATTAGTAAGTAGTTTAACCACAAAATATCCTTAAATTTAATGAGTATCAATGAGAGAAGTTAAAGAAAATATGCCAGAGTTAAAGTGGCTTGTTATTCAGCCTAATTTGATGAATGAGTACTGTTGATTTCGGCACGTCAGCATAAGGTCCAACGTTCTTAGTGGGTGAAGCACCAATTTCACGTACGACATCCATACCTTTAAGTACTCGACCAAAAACACAATAACCAATCAAATCAGGATCTGAGCCTTGGAAGTTAAGCGGGACATTATTTTCCAGATTAATAAAAAATTGTGCTGTAGCAGAATTAGGGTCGCTAGTTCTAGCCATGGCAATTGTTCCAGGTTCATTGAGTAATCCATTAGCAGCCTCGTTGATGATGGGTGCTAAAGTTTCTTTTTCTGACATATCCGCTGAAAATCCACCACCTTGAATCATGAAGCGATTAATCACGCGGTGGAAAATGGTCTCTTTATAAAATCCAGCATCGACATATTTCATGAAGTTGGCGACTGTTTTAGGTGCTTTTTCTGGGTAAAGCTCAACAATAAAATCACCTCGATTAGTTTCAAATATAACTTGTGGATTTGCCGCTAAGGCAAGCTCGCTAACAAGTGCGGTGCAAGTTGTTAGCGTAATTAATAAAAAAAAGTGAAATTGACGCATGAGATTCCTTAAAATTAGATAGTAGGATTCAAGTGGCCACTAAATCCACTTGTACTAATAGCTTAGTCACGTTGTTTGAATAATTTAGCTTGAGCCTTCTGAAATGATTTTCCAGCCATCATCTTCTTTAACCCAGTATTGCCGCTTTTGCATTTTATTGCTTAATGTGGGACTTCTGAAATCTTGAACGAAATCAACAACTACAAGCTTTTTTTCACTATCTGGATATGCAAACATACTGATATTCGATAATGATATATCCACTTTAGGTTTGCTTGCTTGCACCCTAAATTTGTGATCAGCCCATTGCTGATAATTGATTCCATCACTAGAGAATGAGTGGGAGTAATGCGATAAATATTGATTGGTATTTTGTGATTTCCAATCATCGAGCCATGCATCTATTGCTAGCTCTAGGCTTTGCTTTTCAGCATCAGGTTGGTTTGTGTTCGACCATTTTAAATTATTAGCGATAATGACAGGCGTCTTTCCTGTTTGTAGAATTGGCGCTAATGTTTTTAAGTCTTGGTTAGTTAATACAACGCAACCATCACTTGCACGTGGTGGACGGCTATAGGTATCACTTGGTGTGCCATGTAACCAAATTCCAGAGCCACTCCTGTTATGCTGAGTATCCCATTCATTAGGGTAATTAAGCGGATAAGCGCCTTCGCCATACATGTCAGCTAAGGGTTGCGTGAGTTTAGCTTTGGCAAAATAAACACCAATAGGCGTACGTTTGTCCCCCTCAGATTTTTTGTCCACACCATTTTTGCCAACAGTAACGTAGTAGTCAGCGACATAGCTTAATTTTTCGCCATTATTTTTATATAAATAAAGACGTGACTTATCGGTATCAACCACTATCACATGACTTTGCTGTTGATTAGGAGATAACAATAATTCTGGAACTTTATCCAAATTTTTATTTGATAGGTAACGTTCAATCCTAACTCGTGCTTCATCTTGTAAGTCGCTGACGGCTTCTGTTTGATTTGCATTTGAATTACCAAAAGCTTGTAAGTTTTGAGCTTGAGCCATTAACAAATCGCCACGTACAAGGTAGGCCAACTTGAAGTTTGGCGTTTTGCTTATCAATTCGTCTATCGTCTTTAAAGCCTGCTCATTTTTACCTTGAGTAACTTCAAGCAAGCTTTTTACTAGCAAATTTTCCGCTAAATCGCTCAAGTTGTTCAATTTAGGTTCATTAAATAAATTATTCAAACTGTAGCTGTTGATTGCAGTCGCATTCCACGGCATCAATGTAATAGCCGCTAAAAGTGCATAAGTTAAACTTTTATTTAGAAGCATCAATTAACGAATTACCTTAAAATTTATATCAAGAAATTAAATAGCGACAGTTATGCTAGTCTAAAAAAATGCCTATAGTGAACGACTTCAGCGACCCAAATTACACTTAGCTTAATTGTTTGCAATTTCTTGTTGGATGTACCAGTTGTCGCCTTCTTTTTTCATCACCAATGTTTTAGTTGTGTAGATTGGCTTGCCATCTGCACGATAAGCTTGTTTAAAGCGCACTTTGGCATTGCTGTTATCTACTGCAGTAATGCTGATGTTAGATAAACTAACACTAATTTTAGATGGTCTATTGATGCGCTCTTTTCGTTGTTGCTCCCATGCTTTTCTGCTTTGACCTTTGGCTGGCTGGAAGTTGGCACCGTAACTAGCAAAATAATGATCAAGATTTTTTGATGACCAAGCTTGAGCCCAATTATTAACGGCTGAAGTTAAGCTATCTTCGTTATTTTTTGGAACATCATTAGAGGCTTTAGCTGTAAGCGATTCAGATTTTTTTATGTCTGCAGCACGAGTGAGACTTGAAGCTTTTGAGTCTGCTTTAGCCGGCTCTTTTGAAGCGATGGTTGTTTTGTTACCAGTACCAAACAAATCTTTAATAAGCGTCAATTTGCCTTGAGCGCGAGTATTGCTAGTATCTAGTTGTAATGCTTTGTCGTAAGCTTCAGAGGCCATGCGCGCATAAATATCACCTAAGTTTTCATGCGCAGTTGCATATGTTGGGTGAGTTTTTATTGCAGTTTCTAGGGCTTTTCTCGCTTTGTCAAATTGGCCCTGATCAGCATAAAGTACTGCTAAATTATTGTATGGTTCAGGTAGGCTAGGAAATTTTTCAGTGACATCTAAAAATATTTTAATAGCTTCATCACGACGACCTTGCTCAGCCAGCAAAACGCCTTTCATGAACAACGCTTGTGCATTTTTTGGGTTGGCAGTAATGTATGTATTTAGTCTCTCTATTGCAGCTGACGCCTGCCCTTGATCTGCCATCTGGGAAATGTCTTTAAGTTCATCTGCGTGTGCGGGTGATATCAATAAGCTAACAGATAAAATCAAAAGTGACTTTGTGATAATAGAGTTTAGCAAAGAAATAAATTTATTCATTGTGATATACTTTTTTAGGTTAACTGACAAAGTGTAATTCTATCAATAGCCTAGCCAACATCCAATAGCTCATTTGGGTTTAATGCTATATATTTCGTAATAACTTTCTAATCACACTTAAATATTTAAGTGATATTTAACAAAACTTACAATTCAACTCTTAAATTCAATCATTAATCATGTTAAAAATTTACAATACACTTGCACGTGAGAAGCAAGTATTTAAGCCTATTATTGACGGTAAAGTGAGTATGTATGTATGCGGAATGACCGTCTACGATTACTGTCATTTAGGCCATGCACGTGTGATGGTAGTGTTTGACATGGTAAGTAGGTGGTTGCGTGCGAGTGGGTATAAGGTTAATTACGTACGCAATATTACCGACATTGACGACAAAATCATTAAACGCGCTTATGAAAATCATGAAACGATTGCTCAATTAACCCAGCGATTTATTGAGGCAATGGATGAGGATTCAGCCAAATTAGGCGTAATACGCCCAGACATTGAGCCTAAAGCGACAGATTTTGTTGAGGGCATGATTAAGATGATTGCCACTTTAATCGAAAAAGACTTTGCTTATGCGGCAAATAACGGAGATGTGTTTTACTCGGTTAATCAGTTTGATGGTTACGGTAAGTTATCCGGTAAGTCTTTAGAGGATTTACGTGCAGGTGAGCGTGTAGAAGTGGACATGCATAAAAAAGATCCTATGGATTTTGTTTTGTGGAAATCGGTAAAACCAAATGAACCTAGCTGGGATTCTCCATGGGGTAAAGGCAGGCCAGGCTGGCATATTGAATGTTCAGCGATGAGCTCCCACCATCTAGGTGAACGCTTTGATATTCATGGCGGCGGTCAGGATTTGCAATTTCCCCATCATGAAAATGAAATAGCACAATCAGAAGCAGCACATAGCCATGATGGCAAGCTATGCCAAATGGTTAACTATTGGATGCACAATGGGTTTGTGCGTGTGGATGACGAAAAGATGTCGAAGTCTTTAGGTAATTTTTTCACGATTCGCACAGTGTTAGAGAGGTATGATGCCGAAGTTGTGAGGTTCTTTATTTTACGGGCGCATTATCGTAGTCCGCTAAATTATTCTGATCAGCATTTAGATGATGCTAAGTTGGCGCTGACTCGATTGTATACGGCATTGCGTATTTATGATGTCGTGGATACTAAAATCGATTGGCAACAACCTCAAGCTACACGATTTAAGCACGCGATGGATGATGATTTTA
>JAIPCR010000083.1 GCA_021738125.1 Sulfuritalea sp. | reverse complement strand
CTCTATACCAGTGAATGCAAAGCACAATGACTTATATCAACTAAAGTGAAATTAAATTAATAAATTCGATAAATTTTTTAATTAAACCCATAGGTTGGGTCTTAGGTAACTAGGATTAATGACCGCTTTGGGTCGGTAGGGGTATAGATATAATAAAAAAGCCAGCTCAAGCTGGCTTTTTTTATTAGCTTAAAAGTTGATTTAAACTTTTTGGTAAACTTCACTGCCTTTTTTAATAAACTCAATTGATTTTTCTTGCATGCCTTTTTGCAAAGCTTCTTTTTCATCAATCCCTAGTTTATCTGCGTAATCACGCACATCTTGCGTTATTCTCATCGAGCAGAAATGTGGGCCGCACATTGAGCAAAAATGAGCTTGTTTGGCGCCATCTTGCGGTAGCGTTTCGTCGTGAAATTCCTTGGCTTTTTCGGGATCTAATCCTAAATTAAACTGGTCATCCCAGCGGAATTCAAAGCGTGCTTTTGATAGCGCATTGTCACGAATTTGCGCACCTGGATGGCCTTTAGCAAGATCGGCAGCATGCGCAGCGATTTTGTAGGTAATAATGCCTACGCGGACATCTTCTTTGTCAGGCAAGCCTAGATGCTCTTTTGGCGTGACGTAACATAACATGGCGCAACCATACCAACCTATCATAGCAGCGCCTATGCCCGAGGTAATGTGATCATAACCCGGTGCGATATCAGTGGTTAATGGGCCTAAGGTATAGAAAGGCGCTTCTCCGCAATGCTCAAGTTGCAAGTCCATATTTTCTTTAATTAAATGCATAGGCACATGGCCTGGGCCTTCAATCATGCATTGCACATCATGTTTCCAAGCAATTTGTGTTAACTCGCCTAATGTTTTAAGCTCGGCAAATTGCGCCTCATCATTGGCATCGTAAATAGAGCCAGGACGTAAGCCATCACCTAAACTAAAGGCCACATCGTATTGCTTCATGATTTCACAAATATCTTCAAAGTGTTCGTACAAGAAGCTTTCTTGATGATGTGCTAAACACCATTTAGCCATAATCGAGCCACCACGTGAGACAATGCCTGTCATACGCTTTGCAGTCATTGGGATGTAAGCCAAGCGCACGCCAGCATGGATGGTGAAGTAATCCACACCTTGTTCAGCTTGTTCAATTAAAGTGTCGCGGAAAATTTCCCAAGTTAAATCTTCTGCTTTGCCATTTACTTTTTCTAGCGCTTGGTAAATGGGTACTGTGCCAATAGGTACAGGCGAGTTGCGAATAATCCACTCCCGAGTTTCATGAATGTTTTTGCCTGTAGATAAATCCATGACCGTATCACCGCCCCAACGTGTTCCCCAAACCATTTTCTCAACTTCTTCAGAAATGGATGAGCCTAAAGCCGAGTTACCAATGTTGGCGTTAATTTTCACTAAGAAATTACGGCCAATAATCATAGGTTCAATTTCTGGGTGATTAATGTTGAGCGGAATAATGGCGCGACCAAGCGCTACTTCGCTACGCACAAATTCTGGAGTAATCACTTTAGGGATGCTTGCCCCAAAATCGTGGCCTTTGTGCTGAGTTTGAAGTAGTTCGCTGATATTCTCGCGCCGTTGATTTTCACGTATGGCGATGTATTCCATTTCAGGGGTGATAATCCCTTTGCGCGCGTAGTGCATCTGGCTGACGTTCATACCTTTTTTTGCACGGCGTGGTAGGCGTAGTAAATTAAAACGCATTTCTGCTAGCGCAGGATCAGTTTTACGTTCTTGACCAAATGCTGAGCTAGGGCCGTCTAGTTGTTCTGTATCGTTGCGCTCTTCTATCCATTTGGCACGAAGTGCTGGCAAGCCGCTACGAATATCGATATGAATCGCAGGGTCAGTGTAAGGGCCGCTGGTATCATAAACCATGACAGGCGGGTTTTTTTCTGCGCCAAACATTGAGGGCGTGTCGCTTAAACTGATCTCGCGAAAAGGCACTTGAATATCTGGACGAGAGCCTTGAATGTAGATTTTGCGTGAATTAGCAAAAGACAGTTTTGTGGCTGGATCAATTTCAGCGGTTTCGCCATGAAATTTAGCGAGGTTTTTTTGCAGATCTTTATCTGTGGCGTTCATGGTGCATTCCTATTATTTGTTTAACATAGAAAAGCATCAGATGCATACACAGCTATAGTTTAGCGGGGATACATTGCATGCTTTCCTACGGCGGCATAACCCGCGTCAGGTTCAAAGGGTGTTTCTCACTATTCTTAAAAAATCTTAAGTTGAATAGACCCCTAGCAATAGACGAAAATTACGCTAAAACGATAGTAAAAGCAAGTGCTTATGCGAACGGCATGGACATTAAAAGTTCAAATGATGATGATTATTCAGAGGAGGCATTTATGGTTCTTGCTATAATCAACAACGTTAATCAAAAATGTAAAAGTGAGTGGTTTATGACTTTAATGATGTATGTTGTTTATTACTTAGTTGCTATTGTCGCTTTATTTCTTTACTTCACAGGGCATTTACAGCGCTGGAATATGGAGTGGATTATATTGGTGCTCGCTTTTACGATATTTCCTATCATATTGTATTTGTAGTGCATTCAGTGCTTCTCAAATTTAATCGAAAATTCTGGCTATTGCATTTAGCCATTCCGCTAGTAATAGGTTTTTTATTGGCTTTTGTCTATCCGTATACAAGCCTAGATGCCCGGTTAATTCAACCCTATTATGATGCTTACGCGCTAGCGTTTCCATTAAAGCAAGATAGATTTCTTGAGCAAGTGATGCATCAAGGCCTAAAAGATTTAGTAATCCTAGTCAGTTTAATAGCGCTGGGGTTATGGGTATATAGCTTAAAAGTTGGCGCTTCAATGAAGCTACATCAAAATAAAAGCCATTGGTCTCGGACTTATCAGCAACAGTATTTGTGGATATTTGTGGCAATGATTATTTCTACAGCCGCCATTTCAATATTAAAGCATCTAAGTATTCATGATTGCCCATGGAACTTGCTAGACTATGGTGGAACCCAGCCTTTAATACCACTATTTGGCAGTTTGCCAGTAGGCATTAAGCCTGGGCATTGCTTCCCTGGAGGTCATGCAAGTGCGGGCTTTGCGCTCATGGCGTTATATTTTGCATTTATAGATACTTTGCCAAAGTATGCAAATATTGGATTAATTGTCGGTTTGTTATTGGGTTTTGTGATGGGCTGGGGACAAATGATGCGAGGTGCGCATTTTATGTCACATAATCTGTGGACAGCTTGGATAGTATGGATGATATTACTCACACTATATTTAGTTTGGCCCCCCAAAGCCCGAGTCAGCGGGATGTAAGAAAACCGTAAGGTTTGCGTGTTACGATTGAATATAAGCAAAATTATTAAGATTTCCATTAGGTTGATGCATGATGATAGCTAAAACTAGTACCAATAAGCCTCCTTACAAAATGCCATTCATTCTCTTTATAAGTGCTAATGCTGTTGCAATTTGGCTATTGTTAAGATTGATTTTGTGGGTAGATGTCGGTGTCAGCCAGCTTTCCATAGGACAAGCGTTTAAAGCCTTTGGTATGGGACTCTGGTTTGATTTAAATGCCCTTTGTTACTTGGCCGTGCCATTCTTGCTCATGTCTTTATGCATCCCAAATCGTTGGCGTGGCAGGCCTTGGATGAATAAAGTTCGATGGACTGTCATGTTTTTTGTGATGTTTGCGCTTTTATTTGGTGCAGTATCTGAGTATATTTTTTGGCAAGAATTTACGACCCGATTTAATTTCATTGCGGTTGATTATTTAATTTATACCAAAGAAGTGATTGGCAATATTCGCGAATCTTACCCTGTTCCATTGATACTACTTATGATTGCGCTAGTGGTATTGGCAATATTGTACGGGTTAAGCAAAGTTATTATTTTTGATGTTGCACTTAAGCCTTTTAAACAAAAGTTCAAACTTCTCATAGCGCTTATTTTTTTACCTGTGATTAGTTTTCAATTGGCGAATGTAGACCAAATGGAATTGAGTAAAAATGCTTATGCCAATGAGTTGTCAGGCAACGGTATTTTTAGTTTTTCTGCGGCAGCGCGTCGTAATGAGTTAGATTACGATAAGTTTTATAAAACCATCCCGCAGGCGCAGGCGCTTAGTATTTTGCGAGCGATGGGGTCAAATCGGCAAGACACCTCTAGCGATTTATCTACAACTGTAGCGAGTAAAAGTGCGCTAGGGCCATTTAAGCGTAGCCCAAAAAATGTAGTACTTATCTCAGTAGAAAGCTTGTCTGCTGAATATTTAGGTATTTATGGCAATAAGAAAAACCTGACACCCTACCTCGATAAATTGGCAGATGAAAGCGTCGTATTTGACAAGCTTTTTGCTACAGGTACACGGACTGTTCGCGGCCTAGATGCCCTGTCAATCGCAACCCCCCCTATTCCAGGTCAAGCGATTGTGCATCGCCCTGGTAGTGACCATTTGGCGACAATAGGCGAGCTTTTACGTGCGCAGAATTATGAAACCTTCTTCATCTATGGTGGGTATGGTGTGTTTGATAGTATGAATGCTTACTTCAGTAGCAATAACTATCAAGTAGTCGATCGTACAGACTTTGATGCTAAATCCATACAATCTGAGAATGTATGGGGCGTAGATGACGAAAGTTTGTTTAATAATGCCATTAAAATTTTTGATGAGAATGAACGCACACGTAAACCATTTTTCGCACATATTATGACCACCAGTAATCATCGACCTTATACCTTTCCTGAGGGCAAAATTGATTTGCCACAAGGTAGCCGAGATGCGGCAGTCAAATATACCGATTATGCGATTGGTACATTTATTGAAAATTCAAAATCAAAACCATGGTTTAAAGACACCGTCTTTGTAATTGTGGCAGACCATTGCGCCTCTGTAGCAGGTAAAACTAAATTACCTGTCGATAAATATCACATTCCATTATTTTTATATGCGCCTGATATGTTACCTGCGGGGCATTACAGTCGCGTAGCTAGTCAGATTGATATTGTGCCAACTTTGCTTGATGTTTTAGGTACGCAACATGCCGGACGATTCTATGGGCAGTCTTTGTTTAAAGCAGCGGCTGAAAAGTTGCCAGAACGTGCATTTATCAGCAACTATCAGTCCTTAGGCTATTTAAGAAATAATACGTTGATTGTCCTATCGCCGAAGAGGAAAACTGAAGCTTACCAAGTGGATTCGGAAAACTATGGTTCGGTCCCAACCAAAGTAGATGAAAGCTTAGTCAATGAAGCGATTGCTTATTACCAAACAGCAAGTCGTGCTTATAAGGCAGGTGAATTGAAATTAGCCATTGAGAAAAGCAATTAATAATACGATGGTAGGCGGTAGCTAGCGCTATAATAAGGAAAATTGATAGGAAATTTGCTATGACACAAACAGCCCAAACAAGATTTGATAACGCGAGTGATCTCGCTAGATTTAATATGATAGAACAGCAAATTCGCACTTGGGAAGTATTAGACCCAGTCGTACTGGATTTATTGAACGAAGTGCCACGAGAGCAATTTGTTGCAGAGTCACAACAAGGTTTAGCTTTCGCTGATATTGAATTGCCTATTGGTGAAGGCCAAACCATGCTTTCACCAAAAATAGAAGGAAAAATTTTGCAGGCGCTAAGCGTTAAAAAAACCGACAAGGTTTTGCTGGTCGGCACTGGCGCTGGTTATCTAACCGCCTTATTAGCCAAGCTTGCGGCACATGTATATTCCGTAGAAATTAGTCCTGCGCTATCAAGTCTTGCTAAGATGAATTTGCAAAAACAAAATATTCACAATGTCAGCTTATATATAGCAGATGCTGTCAATGGCTATGCCAGTGAGGCACCTTATGATGTAATTGTATTTGCTGGATCTTTGCAAATACATCCAAGTGCTGCTGAACAAATGCTTAATATTGGCGGTCGTATGTTTAGT
Organism: Sulfuritalea sp.; assembly: GCA_021738125.1. GTDB lineage: Bacteria > Pseudomonadota > Gammaproteobacteria > Burkholderiales > Methylophilaceae > Methylotenera. The sequence goes on along the minus strand of JAIPCR010000083.1, from coordinate 2,072 downwards.
GTAGTTGGTGAGTTGCCAATTATGCAGGCAACGCTTACGCAACGAGTGAGTGATGGTGTTAGTCGTAAAGAAGTGCTTTTTGAAACTTGCTTGCCACCACTAGTGAATGCCCCACAAGCAGGTAAATTCGAGTTTTAACCTAACAACAATATGCAAAAAAAATGGATTTTTATAGCATCGTTAATATTTTCAATGGTAGCTCATGCCGCTGATGATGCTGTTATACAAAGTAAGTCGGAGTCTTTGCTTGATATTTACCAGCAAGCATTAGCGCATGATCCAACTTTGGCCTCAGCTTTAAGTGCCAATCAGGCGGCACAGGAAATTATTGAGCAAGGCAAAGCCCTATATCGCCCCACGGTTAATTTTAATGCAGATGCTAACGCGGTTCAGTCAGATATTCGTTATATCAACTCAAGCAGAGCACCAGGTAAATCTAATTATGAAAACTATAAATACGGTATAGATGCGCGTCAGCCGATTTATCGTAAACAAAATTTAATACAGATAGCGCAAGCGACAACGCAGGTAAGTCAAGCCGATAAGCAACTCCATTTAAGCCAGCAAACGCTTATTTTACGTACCACACAAGCCTATTTTGACGTGCTCATCGCGCAAGATAAAATTGATTTAATTGAGGCGCAAAAGACTGCCATTTCAAGTCAATTGGAGCAAGCAAAAGCAAATTTTGAAGTAGGTACAGTCACTATTACCGATGTTAACGAAGCGCAAGCTCGATATGATTTAACTGTAGCGCAAGAAATAGCTGCAGTGAATGAATATCAAATTGCTAAACATGCGCTACAAGCGATGACTGGACAATTCCCTTCCAAGTTGGCGACTGTAAAAGCAGACATCAAAACAAACAATCTAGTACAAAGCATGGATAGCTGGTTAGAAGTGGCGGCGCAGAATAATTTAAATATACAGATTCAGCAAGATACCGCTAAATTTTCTGAGCAAGAGATAGAGCGTTCTAAAGCGGAACATTTACCTACTTTAGATGCTGTTGCAAGCTATACAGATTCTTATGCCAATGGTAGCGCTTCCGCTTTTAGTACGGGTAATGAACTTAAAACGGGTGTCATCGGATTGCAATTGCAAATTCCTTTGTATCAGGGTGGCGCAACCAGTTCACGCGTTCGGCAAGCCGCACTTAATAAACAAAAAGCACAAGATGACGTTGAAATTGCACGCCGCCAAACAGAGTTAGATACACAGCGCGCCTATCTTAATTTAAGTACAACGATTGCTCAGGTTAAGGCTTTAGATCAAGCGCTCGTAAGTAGTCAAAGCCAACTGGATTCAACAAAATTAGGCTACGAGGTAGGGGTGCGCACCAGTGTTGATGTGTTAAATGCACAGCAGCAACTATTTAGCGCCAAGCGAGATTTATTGCAGGCGCGCTACAATTACTTGGTGAATATTATTCGCCTGAAGGCCGCTTCCGGGGTAGTTGCAGAAGCAGATTTGCTGGATATTAATCAGCAGTTGGTGTTGAGTAATGTTCGCTAATCTCATGACTAAAGCCGGTCTTAGCCAGCTTATTGTGATTGATATGCAAGCACGATTGGGTTCGGTTATGTCGCCAGAGCCTTTGCAAGCAACAATAAATAATATAAGTATATTGATGCAAGCCGCCAATCTCTTGGCAGTGCCAACTGTTATTACAGAACAATATCCAAAAGGTCTAGGCCATACTGTTCCAGAACTATTGTCGCTCATGCCAAGCGCTGTGCCTGTAGCTAAGATAGCGTTCTCGTGTATGGCAGAGCCCAAGTTTAGCCGTCAACTCACGCGTGATCGATCACAAGTTATATTGACCGGGATGGAGGCGCATATCTGCGTATTACAAAGTGCCTTGGATATGTTGGAAGCAGACAAACAAGTGTTTATTGTTGAAGATGCCATCATTTCACGTAACGCCACCAACAAAGCTAATGCAATTGCCAGAATGCGGGCTGCTGGTTGCATAGTCAGTAATACTGAATCTATTGTGTTTGAATGGCTAGGTAAAGCTGAAGGTGACGCCTTTAAAGCGATTAGTAAACTGATTCGCTAGCACGCAAGAG
>JAIPCR010000009.1 GCA_021738125.1 Sulfuritalea sp. | reverse complement strand
GTCTATACTCAATGTAGCACGCATGGGTCGATTTTCATCAGATCGCGCCATTCGTGAGTATGCTAATGAAATCTGGAAAGTCCTGCCCGTGCCTGTAAAAGTATAATAAATCCCAGTTCAGCTGAGGTGACTCTTTATAAAACTTAAATCATCACATAAGTTTCTTAATAAATTCATAAATGACATCAATACTACGCTTAATCAATTTCTAAACGTTTAACTTAGATTTTTAGGAGAAGCGCATGAAGACAGCTAAATTATTGGTTGAATGCTTTTGTTTAATAGCTTTGATGGTTGATTCATATGTGAAGGTTTCTTTGTCGCATTAAAACTTTTGCTTTCACCCTTGAAAGCTTACATTGCTGCGCCTATTTCATATGTATTGAATAATAAATTTATGGCTGAAAACTCTCTTTTTAGTTTCTTAACTAGCATTAACAAACTACTATTTTTCGTCTTGACTGTGGCATCATTGTCCGCTTGCAATACCGTCCAAGGGTTTGGCAAAGATATTGAAAAAGGTGGTGAAGCCATTCAGAAGTCAGCTAAATGATACGCACACGATTGACTCCTTCTGGCCCTTAGTACTCATTCCACCTAATAAAATCATCGCCTTAAAGCTGTCGGTGATATATAGCAAAAACCACAACTCATCTAGCTAAATAGCGCAAACTAATAATCCCTATTTTTCTAGGAGATCATCATGGAAGGCAGTATTGTTTTTAAGCATCATGAACCATGGAATAAAGGTAAGTTGATTGGCCAGAAAGCCCCGCTCAAGCTAAAGGAAATTTGGGCGATTAGAGTACGTTTAGAGTTATCGAAGCGCATACGCGACCTTGCACTGTTTAATCTTGCCATTGATAGTAAGTTGCGCGCTTGTGACTTGGTAAAGCTAAAAGTAAGAGATATCTCGCATGGTGACAGAATTGCCTCAAGAGCTATTGTCATGCAACAAAAAACTGAACGCCCTGTTCAGTTCGAAATTACTGAGCAAACTCGCAAATCTATTGCTGAATGGCTTCAGTTGGCAACGTTAAGGTCGGATAGTTTTTTATTCCCCAGCAGAATTCACGAATCTCCACATTTATCTACTCGGCAATATGCCCGTATCGTCAATGACTGGGTAGAAGAGATTGGACTTGATCCAGTGAATTATGGAACGCACACCATGCGCAGAACCAAAGCATCACTTATTTATAGACGTACTAAGAACTTAAGAGCGGTTCAACTATTACTTGGTCACACCAAGTTGGAAAGCACTGTCAGGTATCTTGGCATTGAGGTGGATGATGCATTGGAGATGGCAGAGCAGACGGAGGTTTAACTAGGTAAGGTCGCCGCTTTGAAATAAGTAGCGACCTTAATCGATATTAATAGTCAGCATGAATTAATTGGAGATGTTAAAAAAGCCCAAAAATCCCAAATTTTGGGACAAATCTAAAGTCTAATGGGATTCTACAAAAACCTAAATATCTAAGTTACTAGCTCCTAATGCATTATTTTCAATAAATGCACGCCTAGGTTCAACGTTATCACCCATAAGTGTTGTAAAAATTTCATCCGCTGCAATTGCATCATCTATCTGTACCTTTAATAAACGACGAACTGTTGGGTCCATAGTGGTTTCCCACAATTGCTCTGGGTTCATCTCACCCAAGCCTTTGTAGCGCTGAACATTGAGATTGTGTTTAGCTTCTTCCAACAACCAGTCAAGCGCCTGCTTGAATGTGGTGATATCAATCTCTTTTTCACCTCGTCTAATTAAAGCACCTTCACTTAGCAAACCTTGTAACATTGTAGACATTTTACTAATTTGCCTATAATCGCCAGAACCTAAAAACTCAGCATTAATTACACAGCATTGCAAATTACCATGCACATACTTATTAATTTCTAAGCGATATTCATTGGCTTCTGCATCGAAACCAACAATCACTTCACTGCCAATCGCACCTAATATAGGACGTAATTTTTCTGCAGCCATTTCGGTACTTTCTTTTGTACCTAAACTTAATTGACCCAAATCTTGCATGGCACGCAGTACACTTTCATCATAATGTGATGAAATTCTACGAATTACCGCTTCAGTAAGCACCATTTGTTTAGCAATTTCAGCTAATGGCTCACCAGTAATAATTGAGCCATTAGTTTTTGTGACAAGTTCAGCGCCTTTAAGAGCTGACTGCAATAAATATTGATCCAACTCTTGCTGATCTTTTAAATAACGCTCATCTTTACCCTGTTTGACCTTGTATAACGGTGGTTGCGCGATGTAAATATGACCACGCTCTACCAATTCTGTCATTTGGCGATAGAAGAATGTGAGTAATAAAGTACGAATGTGTGCGCCATCAACGTCCGCATCGGTCATGATAATAATACGATGGTAGCGTAATTTTTCTGCATTAAAATCAGCTTTGCCAATACTAGTTCCCAACGCGGTAATTAACGTTGCAATTTCTTGTGAGCCTAGCAATTTATCAAATCGAGCTTTTTCTACGTTTAGAATTTTGCCCTTAAGTGGCAAAATAGCCTGAAATTTACGATCACGCCCTTGTTTCGCGGAACCACCTGCAGAATCACCCTCGACTAAATATATTTCACATTTAGCCGGATCACGTTCTTGACAGTCTGCCAACTTACCAGGTAAACCCATAGTATCCATTACACCTTTACGGCGAGTAATTTCTCGTGCTTTACGCGCCGCTTCTCTTGCACGTGCTGCCTCTACAATTTTACCGCAAATAATTTTTGCATCCGCTGGATTTTCCGCTAAAAATTCCGCCAATTTTGCAGAAACAACTTCAGAAACTACCGGCTGAACTTCACTAGAAACTAACTTGTCTTTTGTTTGAGATGAGAATTTTGGATCGGGTACTTTGACTGACAATACACAACAGATACCCTCTCGCATATCATCACCAGTGGTTTCAACTTTAGCTTTCTTAGCCAACTCACTTTGTTCTATATATTGATTCAGAGTACGTGTCATTGCTGTGCGTAAGCCTGTTAAGTGCGTACCGCCATCACGTTGTGGAATATTATTAGTAAAACATTGTACTGTTTCAGAATATGAATCATTCCACTGCATTGCTACCTCTATAGTCATTCCATCTTTTTCACCCATTGCATAAAAGGTTTTAGGATGTAGTACAGTTTTAGTACGATTCATGTACTCAACAAAACCCTTAATACCGCCAGAATAAGCAAAATTTTCACTTTTCCCTGTTCGCTGATCTATTAGTTCAATTTTCACACCATTATTTAGAAAGGAGAGCTCACGAATACGTCTTGCTAAAATTTCAAAATGGTACTCAACCAACACAAAAGTTTCTACTGATGCTAAAAAATGTACTTCCGTACCGCGTTTTTCAGTTTTCCCTGTCATTGCTAATGGGGCCATCGCAACACCGCGCTGGAATTCCATTTGATGTATTTCACCATTACGGTATATTTTTAAGCGCAACCAATCAGACAGCGCATTCACTACTGACACACCAACACCATGTAAGCCGCCAGAAACTTTATAAGAGTTTTGATCAAACTTACCACCAGCATGTAATTCCGTCATTACAATTTCTGCTGCTGAACGTTTTACCGCTTTAATATCATCATATTTAATATCAGTGGGTATGCCGCGCCCGTTATCCGTAACACTAATAGAGTTATCTAAATGAATTGTGACCTTAATTTCATTACAATGGCCAGCCAATGCTTCATCTATCGCATTATCTAATACTTCAAATACCATATGATGCAAACCAGAACCATCAGATGTATCACCAATATACATCCCAGGACGTTTACGTACCGCATCCAAGCCCTCAAGAATTTTAATACTAGATGAATCGTAATCGGGTGATACTGGTTTATTTTCAGCCATACTGGTTTTCTTTTTAAAGTGTTTTTTTGATTGATTATTGTTAAATTTAATTAGTGTTTCACGTGAAACACTAATTTATTGATTATATTCGCATAGGCATTACAACGTATTTGTAATTTGTATTATTGGGTATTGTAATTAAACAACTACTATTTGCATCTGCAAATGAAAAGGTCGCTTGATCACTATTGGTGTTATTTAAAACATCAATTAAATAAGTTACATTAAAGCCGATATCTAGTGTATCACCTATGTAACTAACTTCTAACTCTTCTTCTGCTTCTTCTTGATCACTATTGGTGCTGATAAGTTTTAATAGATTTTTACTTAATACCATTCGAATGCCACGATATTTTTCATTGGACAAAATAGAAGCACGTTGCATAGCAAGCAAAATATCAAGCCTATTAGTAGTAAATGAATTTTGGTGCCCTATTGGAATTACACGGTTGTAATCTGGGAATTTTCCATCAATCACTTTAGATATTAATTTGAAATTACTAAAACTAAAGTTAACTTGGTTATTTGCTAGCTCAATTTGTACATCTTCATCACTATCATCTAGCAACTTTATTAATTCAACTACAGTTTTCCGAGGCAATATTACATCTTTTTTCTCATAACTTTGTTTTAGTTCAGTTGAAGTAAAACTTAATCTATGTCCATCCGTACCTACAATATTCAACTGATTGTTTGATAATTCAAATAATAATCCATTTAAATAATATCGAATATCTTGTTGAGCCATTGCAAACTCAACTTGTTTAAATAAATCTTTTAATTGTCGTTGGCCAATAATTACCGTAGTACTGGATCCTACTGCTTTTGTCATAACCGGGTAGTCGGCAGCAGGTAATGTTTGTAAATTAAAACGGCTTTTAGCTGCTTTTAAAGTAATACGACTATCATTGGTTGTCATATTAATTTCAGAATTTTCTGGCAATGACCTACAAATATCTAATAATTTTTTAGCTGATATGGTGGTAGAAAAATCACCTGTTGTATTACTTTCAACTGAAAGTGATATTTGCATTTCCAAATCAGTAGCAGTTAAATAAATTTTATTTTGTTTAGCCTCTAATAATAAATTAGATAATATTGGTAATGTATGTCTTTTTTCTACAATACTAGTAACCGATGTTAATGGCTTTAATAATGTTTCACGGTTGATTTGTATATTCATCTTCATAACCTAAATAATATATATATAAATAATAACAATAGTAATGTTGTATTTTTTTGTGGATAACCGATTATTCTACAGATAAATCAGTCTGTTAGTTCTTGTATTTTTATCTTAGTAAATGCATATTCTGCTGTGGATGAATTGTTGAGTAAAAATTATATATTGGTAATAAGTAACCTTATACTCAAATTATCCACAGTTAATTCTTAGCTTTACTTAAATATTTAATCTCTAATTACTTGTATTAAAAAACTAATATCTCGAGTAAAAGAGGGGTCATTTTGTCTTAATATATCAATTTCATCACATGCATGCATAACAGTAGTGTGATGCCTACTACCAAAAGCTTCACCAATTTCAGGAAAGCTATGATTGGTTAGCTCACGAGAAAGTGCCATCGCAATTTGCCGGGGGCGCGCAAAATTACGCGTACGTTTTTTACTGTACATTTCGGATACTTTAATTTTGTAATAATCGGCAACAGTTTTTTGAATATTTTCTATTGTTACCTGTCTTCCGCGAACCGCAATTAAATCACGAAGCGCATCTTTAGCTAGATGTACATCGATAGTATGGCCGGTAAACTTTGCCATCGCAATAATGCGATTTAAAGCACCTTCTAACTCTCTTACACTGGATCTTATTTGCTTTGCGATAAAAAATGCAACATCTTCAGGCAGCACTAAATTTACAGCCTCAGCTTTTTTAAGCAAAATAGCAACACGCATTTCAAGTTCTGGCGGTTCGACAGCTACCGTCAAGCCCCAACTGAAGCGAGTTCTAAGTCGCTCATCAACATCAATAATTTCTTTAGGGTATGTGTCGCAAGTAATCACAATTTGTTTTTTTGCCTCAATTAGTGAATTAAAGGCATAAAAAAATTCTTCTTGTGTACGTGTTTTTTTTGCGAAAAATTGAATATCATCAATAAGTAGTAAATCTAAAGAATGATATTGACGTTTAAATTCATCAAAAGCCTTATGTTCATAAGCCTTTACTACATCAGAGACATAGCGTTCTGCATGCAAATAACGAATTTTTGCATCAGGATTATTTTGTTTAAGTTCGTTACCTATTGCTTGCAATAAATGAGTTTTACCCAAACCTACACCGCCATATATAAAAAGTGGGTTGTAGGCAGTACCAGGGTTTTCTGCGACTTGTATAGCTGCTGCCCGAGCTAATTGATTAGCTCTTCCGGTGACATAATTACCAAAGTTAAATGTACTATTTAATCCAGAGTTTATTTTAGGAGCATGATTAATTGTTTTAATAGTACTTTTTGATAAAGTGCTAGGCAGTTTTTTTAAAGATTCAACTAAATGTTCTTTAGATTCTGTATTAGTTTTGATTAACGTTTTTAAATCCGACTCTGAATCATTATTTGAAATGACAAATTCAATTTGAATATTTTTATGTTGTAATTCATGCGCAAATTGTTCGATCTTTTTAATAAATCGGTCTTTTACCCACTGCATTACAAATCTGTTAGGCGCAATAATACGCACTGTAGCCCCCTCTACTTCTGCATATAGAGGTTTGATCCAGGTGTTAAATTGCTGAGTTGATAGCTCTTGCTCAAAACGACTAAGACAAGTAGGCCAAAAATTTTTCATCTATAGTAGTTAACCTTAGGTGGCAGATTTATTGCAATGAAGTTATTGTAAGCAATTGTTTTTATTATAATATGTTGAAAATAGTTCTCAATAAATTATAATTATTTATATTATTCACAATGGCTTTATTTTAGCTTGTTTGACTTAACTTATCCACAGGGATTTACTGAGTCACTAAAACTAAATAAACGTTGACAAAATAGGCGGTTATCGTGTCTAATAGCGCCCTTTATAGCTTTTTGCTTGTTGGAGTATTACATGAAACGTACATATCAACCGTCTAAAACACGTCGCGCCACTACCCATGGTTTTTTAGTTCGTATGGCAACTAAAGGTGGTCGTGCAGTAATTGCGCGTCGTCGCGCCAAAGGCCGTAAACGTTTAGGTCTGTAATTTAAAGCCTTAATAGGCTTCAAATTATCTCGCAACACTATTAATATTCGTATTAATTACAGTGTTATAAATAATGGTGCAAACGTATAGGCTTGTTAAGCAAGCCAAAATGATTAAAACGGATGATTTTTCATCCGTTTTTAATTTCCGCAAACGTATTTCTATGCAGCATTTAGCGATACACTATCAGCCGAATACGGAACAACGTGCGCGTTTGGGTTTAGTGGTAGGTAAAAAAACTGCTAAATTAGCCGTAACTAGAAATTATATGCGCCGTGTTTTACGTGAACTGTTTAGACTGGATCAACATGAAATTTGCCATGTAGATTTAATTATTAGAGTGCAAAAAAAATTTTCTAAAGTGGATTATATTCAAATTAAACAAGAATTTAATACATTAATCGAAAAATTAAATCAGCGCGTAAACTTAAATGCACCAATTGACAAAAACATAAACACAGCCCTTAAAGATAACTCATGAAAATAATGGCGCGCGTATTAATGTGGATGATTAGGGCTTATCAAGTAATGCTTAGTCCATTCTTTGGCCAACAATGCCGTTTTTACCCAACTTGCTCCCAATACGCCTTAGAAGCTATTAATCGGCATGGTGCTATAGTAGGTGGTTGTTATGCAATTCGTCGGCTAATGCGTTGTCATCCTTGGCATGTAGGCGGGCATGATCCAATACCTTAAAACTTCAAATTACTAGTAACTATTTTAATATTTTATAAAAGATTGCTCAAAAATCATGGATACAAGACGTTTAGTACTGTTTGTTATATTTTCAATGTCTATTTTGATGCTGTGGGATGCATGGCAACGTCAGCATGCACCGGTAGAGATAGCGCCACAAGTAGCTAGTAATAATGCAGATACAACGCCAACTATCAATGCTACTAGTAGTGCTGTTAATTCAAATGTAGCTGTTGATAATGATTACAAATTACAAGTAGGACAACGTATTACTGTTACGACTGATTTGTATAAAGCGGATATTGAAACTACAGGGGGTGACTTACGCAGGCTGGAACTACTTAAACATCGCAGTGCGGATAATGATAAAGCAAATTTTATTTTATTAGGTGATGTGGACGCTACAGGCAAACCAATGACTTATGTAGCACAAACGGGCTTGTTAGGTGTGGACTTACCAACACATAAATCACTATTTACTAGTGTGGCTACACAATATCAAATGCAAGAAGGGCAAGATGCTTTAGAGGTACGTTTAAGTTCAGTTAGCAATGGCGTTACAGTAGATAAAGTTTATATTTTTCATCGCAATAAATATGTAATTGATGTTAATTATGAAATAAAGAATAGCTCGGCATTAGCCATCACGCCTACTGTTTATTATCAAATTGTACATGATGATGAGTCAAATCAAGGCTCAGCACTAATGCCAACTTTCACGGGTGGTTCTTATTACACAGATAGTGTGAAATTTAAAAAACTTTCTTTTAAAGATATGACTAAAGAACCCCTTAGAGTTACTTCAAACGATGGTTGGGTTGGCTTATTGCAACACTATTTTGTAAGTGCATGGATTCCTAAAGAGGGTTTGGCACGCGAGTTTTATACAGAAAAACTTAACGAGCATATATACAGAATTGGTACAAAAAGTACTTTAAGTATCATTCCGCCAGGGGCAAGTTTAATCGTGCCAGCACGTTTATTTTCTGGGCCTCAAACTAAACATGATTTAACTGAAGCGGCTCCTGGCTTAGAATATACCGTTGATTACGGCTGGTTAACAGTTGTTGCTGCACCACTATTTTGGGTGCTTTCAAAAATTCATGGTTTGGTTAATAACTGGGGTGTAGCAATTATTCTACTTACTTTATTAATTAAAGCGGCGTTTTATCCACTGTCAGCTAAAAGCTATCGATCTATGGCGCAAATGCGTGAATTGGCACCTCGTTTGGAGATATTAAAGCAAAAATTTGGTGATGATAGGCAAAAAATGCAAATGGCTATGATGGACATTTACAAAACAGAAAAAATTAATCCAATGAGCGGATGTTTACCTATCCTAATCCAAATACCAGTGTTTATTTCGTTATATTGGATGTTATTAGGTTCAGTTGAATTACGCCATGCACCATTTTTTGGTTGGATTCAAGATCTTTCAGCAGTTGATCCTTATTACATTTTACCAATAATCATGGGCTTATCTATGATTATACAAACTAAGCTTAATCCTAAGCCTACCGATCCAATTCAAGCTAAAGTGATGACTTGGATGCCGGTTGTTTTCAGCGTATTCTTTTTCTTTTTCCCCTCAGGTTTAGTGTTGTATTGGGTCGTTAATAACATTATCTCAATTTGGCAACAATGGTATGTGAATAAGTCAATTCATGCCGCAGCCTTGCTAAAAAAATCAGGTGGCAAGCACTAAACTACCAGACACCATCGCCGCCATCGCCACAGCTAGTGGTGCTGGTGGTATTGGCGTTGTAAGGGTCTCTGGACCGGCGGTGCAACTGATAGCAACTCAGGTGCTAGGTAATTGTCCAGCGCCACGTCACGCATCTTACCTAGATTTTAAGCAAGCTAACGGCGATTTAATTGACCGTGGTATTGCAATTTTTTATCCTAATCCCCACTCATATACCGGCGAAGATGTGCTTGAGTTACAAGCACACGGCGGTACAGCATTGATGCAGATTTTATTGGCACGTTGTATTGCTTTAGGCGCACGTCAAGCTGAGCCGGGTGAATTTACTCGACGCGCTTACCTGAACGATAAAATTGATTTAGCCCAAGCTGAGGCAGTCGCAGATGTTATTAACGCTGCTACCGCTGAAGCCGCTCAAAGTGCGGTGCGCTCACTCTCCGGAGAGTTTTCACAGTGTATTAATGCATTACTTTTACAGTTGATTGATTTGCGGATGTTTGTAGAAGCCTGCCTAGATTTTCCAGAAGAGGAAATTGATTTTATTACACAAGGCCGTGTCGCTGAAAAATTGATAGCAATTACCGCCGAATTGAATTCAATTTTTTCTAAAGCCAAACAAGGTAGTTTATTGCGAGAAGGTATTAATGTCGTCTTGGTTGGTCAGCCTAATGTTGGAAAATCGAGTTTGATGAATCGGTTGGCTGGAGAAGAAATTGCGATTGTCACTTCAATTGCAGGCACAACACGCGATACCATTAAAAATGCAATACAAATAAATGGCGTACCCTTACATATTATTGATACTGCAGGTTTGCGTGAAACGGATGATGAAGTAGAAAAATTTGGTATAGCGCGAACTTGGCGAGCTGCAGAAAGCGCCAATATCGCATTATTATTAGTGGACGCAGCTCATGGTATTACTGAAACTGAAAAATCGATTTTAGCGCGGTTGCCGCAAGAAATTCGTAAAATTTGGGTACACAATAAAATTGATGTTGCTAATGAGTCGGCCATAGTTAAAGAAATTGATGGTGTTACGCATATTTATCTTTCAGCTAAAACTGGCGCTGGCTTAGACTTATTAAAAAACTATTTATTAAAATTAGCTGGTTATGAAAATAATTCAGAAGGTATTTTTATGGCACGGGCTAGACATTTGGTGGCTTTACTTAAAGTTGAGATGCATTTAGCAATTGCAGGGCAACAAATAAAATCAGCAGAGTTATTAGCAGAGGAGCTGAGAGTTGCTCAAGTTGCATTGGGTAGTATTACAGGAGAGTTTACCCCGGATGATTTGTTAGGGGAAATCTTTAGTAAATTTTGTATAGGTAAATAATAGCTTAAATAAGCTTGGGCTGAATTATAGTCAGGTTTAATTTTTGGCTAGCAGTTAGTAATTTGCTAGAAATGTGGCCGTAAAAAAAGCAGTGTTTCACGTGAAACACTGCTTTTTATTTGCCAGCTACTAATTAACTAATTAGCCATCTTATTTTTTAGGGCTAGGCGTTGTTTCTGTCAACACATAAGTGATGTAGCTTGCTTTTTCGGCAGCAGTACAGTCGCTACCGATAATTTCAGTGCAGTGTTGCGTGAATTTAGCTTCTACTTTTTCGAAGTCAGCAAAGCGCTTAGCGTTAACAGCTGGAGACAATGGTTGAATTACTTTGCGCGTTACAGTATGCTTGCCGTTATCAGCTGGATTTGCTGTATGGCAAGATGCGCAAGCCATTTCTTTACCGTTACCTAATTTAACTTTACGATTGAAAAAGAATTTACCATCAGCTACTGTTGGGCCCGCATATTCATGGTTAATTGCTTTAGCTTGCGTAGTGTAAATCATGATTAATTTTTCTGCATTGGCAACACTGGCTTGTGCTGAAATAGCAGTAAGGCCAAGTAATGCTGCTAAAAGAATATTTAATTTTTTCATTTGGTACTCCATCTTAAATTAATAAAAAAGTAATCTTGCTAAACAATCACGTTCCATATGACATGATAATGTACTTTGCTCTAATTTGCTTTAGATTTTTAATCAGGGTTAATTTTATGCCAACTTTGTTAAGAAATTGTGTCTTTTGTGTAAATGCTTTAGCTTGGCGGATTCGTGTAGTTTTATCGCTTTAAAAGTATGCTTTTGCATGACTATTAGCGGCTATTACAGTAAAATCTAGCCTCTGTGCAAAAGAATGCTAATTAATATAAAGATAAGTGTAAGTACATGAATTTCCCTAATATTTTTGATGTAATTGTTGTCGGCGGTGGCCATGCGGGTACCGAGGCGGCCCTTGCAAGTGCAAGGATGGGGCAAAACACTCTATTACTTACACATAATATCGAAACTTTAGGACAAATGTCCTGTAATCCTAGTATTGGCGGTATAGGCAAAGGTCATTTAGTTAAAGAGATTGATGCGTTAGGCGGCGCCATGGCTGCTGCTGCTGACGAAGGTGGTATTCAGTTTAGGATATTAAACTCTAGTAAAGGGCCAGCGGTCCGTGCTACACGTGCTCAGGCCGATAGGGTTTTGTATAAGGCTGCGATTAGACGGCGTTTAGAAAACCAGCCTAACCTTTGGCTTTTTCAACAAGCGGTGGATGACATCATATTAGATGGTGATCGTGCGGCTGGCGTAGTCACTCAAATCGGATTACGTTTTAATGCAAAAGCTGTCGTGCTCACGGCGGGTACTTTTTTGGGTGGCTTGGTGCATGTCGGTATGCAAAGTTACAGTGCAGGCCGTGCTGGTGACCCGCCAGCGATTTCTTTAGCCGCACGTTTGCGTGAAATCGGTTTGCCGGCGGGCAGGTTGAAAACAGGTACTCCTCCACGCATTGATGGTCGTACTATTGATTATTCTGTAATGACCGTACAGCCTGGTGATGACCCAGTTCCAGTGTTTTCATTTTTGGGTAATGTGGCTCAGCACCCAGCCCAATTACCTTGCTGGATTACCCATACGAATGAACGCACTCACGATATTATCCGTAGCGGATTAGATCGTTCGCCTATGTATACTGGTGTGATTGAGGGTGTCGGTCCACGCTACTGCCCGAGTGTTGAAGATAAAATTCATAGGTTTGCAGACAAAGAGTCGCATCAGATATTTCTGGAGCCAGAAGGCTTAACTACTAATGAAGTTTATCCTAATGGCATTTCAACTAGTTTACCCTTTGATATTCAGCTGGCCTTAGTTCGATCGGTGAAAGGGTTGGAGCACGCACATATTTTGCGCCCAGGCTACGCTATTGAATACGATTATTATGACCCCCGTGGTTTAAAAAGCTCACTAGAAACTAAGGCGGTTCAGGGGTTGTTTTTTGCCGGCCAAATTAATGGCACGACAGGCTATGAAGAGGCCGCTGCCCAAGGGCTGTTGGCCGGCGCAAATGCAGCACTATATGTACAAGGTAAAGCGTCCTGGTGCCCTGCACGGGATGAAGCTTATTTAGGCGTATTAGTGGATGACTTAATTACACGTGGCGTTACCGAGCCTTATCGAATGTTTACTAGTCGAGCTGAGTACAGGCTGCAACTTAGAGAAGATAATGCTGATATGCGTCTCACAGAAATCGGTCGAAAATTAGGCTTGGTTGATGATGTGCGTTGGGAAGCGTTTAGTAGTAAGTTGGAGGCAGTAAGTCGTGAACAAGAACGGCTTAAGAAAACCTTTGTGCAGCCAGCAAATTTACCGGTTGAAAAAATGGTAGCAATGTTCGGCAAATCATTAGAACATGAATATAGTTTGTTTGAATTATTGCGACGCCCTGAAGTGAGTTATGAGGCAGTTTTATCATTAGGTGAAATTGGGTTGGGTGAAATTGAGCCGGCAGTGCGTGAGCAAGTAGAAATTGCTGCAAAATATCAAGGTTATATCGATCGCCAAACTGATGAAGTGGAGCGTAGTCGTGGTCAAGAGAATACAAAGCTTCCAAGTGATTTGGATTATCGTGAAATTCATGGTTTACCCATAGAAGCGCAACAAAAACTCAATGCACAAAAACCAGAAACAATTGGTCAGGCTAGTCGCATTTCGGGTATCACACCTGCTGCAATTTCATTGTTATTGGTTTATTTAAAACGCAAGTCGCGCAGTAAAACCATAGAGCAAGCCGCATGACTTTGCAAGAAACGCTACAAGCTAAGCTAAAAGCTGGTTTGTTAACAATGGGTTTGCAAATTAGTGATGAGAAACAAGCCAAGTTAATTGCCTATTTGTTACTTATCGTTAAATGGAACAAAGTTCATAACCTTACCGCTGTGCGTGAACCATTAGAAATGGTGACTTTACACTTGTTAGATAGCATGAGCGTGTTACCCCATGTCAAATCTACGGGGGCTACAAATTTATTGGACGTTGGCGCGGGCGCTGGCTTGCCTAGCATTCCATTGGCTATTTGCTTGCCAGACTTACAGGTGACGGCGATTGATTCTGTGCAAAAAAAGACCAGTTTTATGCGGCAAGTTAAAGGCGAGTTGGGTTTAAGTAATTTCCATGTAGTAGCAGGACGAGTTGAGGCATTAAAAAAAGAAAGCTGCAACCAAGGCGCTGGGTTTGAAGTGATTATTTCACGTGCATTTTCAGAGATTAGCTTATTTATTAAGCTAACAAAACATTTGTTATCAGATGGTGGTCAATGGCTGGCAATGAAAGGCATTGTGCCTGAACATGAATTTGAAAATCATGAGTTTCAAGAATTATGTTTTAAAAATGGCGGTATAGAAGTGGGTAAAATTGAAGCGTTAAAAGTGGCTGGTTTGGATGCTGAGCGTCATCTTATCTTTTTAAACCCGAGTTTTTTGTAAGCTTATTAAATTAAAAAATAAATCATATGAGAATTTTAGCGATTACCAATCAAAAAGGCGGCGTGGGTAAAACCACGACTTGCGTTAACTTGGCCGCTAGTCTGGCAAGTTTAGGAAAAAAAGTTCTACTAATAGATCTAGATCCTCAGGGTAATGCCAGCACTGGCAGTGGTATTGATAAGGCACATCTGAAATATAGTATTTACCATGTGCTGATTGGTGAAAAAACGCTCAAAGAAGTCATTCTAAGTAGTGAAAAAGGTGGTTTTGATGTTGCGCCATCAAATCGCGAATTGGCAGGGGCTGAAGTTGAATTGGTGAATGAGTTGGCGCGTGAAAACCGTTTAAAAGTAGCTATAGCCAAGTTGGTGAATACTGAGGATGGCATCTCTTATGATTTTGTCTTGCTTGACTGTCCGCCTGCCCTAAATTTAGTGACGGTCAATGCGCTAACTGCATCTAACGCCGTTTTAATTCCAATGCAGTGTGAGTATTATGCGTTGGAAGGCTTGTCTGATTTGGTTAATACTATTAAAAAAGTACGAGCGCGGTTAAATCCTACATTAGAAATAGAAGGCTTGTTACGCACCCTGTTTGATAATCGTAATATGCTGGCTCAACAAGTATCTGCACAGCTTATCAGTCATTTTGGCGAGAAAGTTTATAAAACAATTATTCCTCGCAATATTCGTTTGGCCGAAGCGCCAAGCTATGGTGTACCTGTGTTGAGCTATGATAAAAGTTCAAAGGGAGCGCATGCCTATTTGGAGTTGGCTAAAGAAGTAACAGAGAAAGAAAATATAAGCAAAGAGAAAAAACATGGCTAAATTAAAAGGCTTGAATAGAGGATTGGGTCGTGGGCTGGACTCATTATTAGCAGGGGATATGGGTACTGTGGGCGAGGCAGACTCTCTGTTGGTGCTTAAGGTTGAACAATTACGTCCTGGTAAATACCAACCACGTAGTTATATGGATGATTCTGCATTGCAGACGTTGGCAGCTTCAATTAAAACTCAAGGTGTTATGCAGCCCATTTTAGTGCGCCATATTGATGATGAGCAATATGAAATTATTGCCGGAGAGCGTCGCTGGCGAGCAAGTAAAATGGCGGGTCTAGAAGAAGTGCCTGTATTGGTGCGTGAAATAGCTGATGAAGCCGCATTAGCCATGGCACTTATTGAGAATATTCAACGGGAAAATTTAAATCCTTTAGAAGAAGCGCAAGGCATTAAACGGTTAATTGATGAATTTGCCATGACTCATGAAAAAGCTGCTTTAGCTGTTGGACGTTCGCGTGTCGCAGTCTCGAACTTATTACGCTTATTAAGTTTATGTGTACCGGTGCAGGACATGCTGATGCACGGAAAAATAGATATGGGGCATGCGCGTACTTTAATTGGCTTAGATGGTGCGCAACAAGTAATGTTGGCAGAACAAATTGTACAAAATAATTTTTCAGTGCGCGATGCGGAAGTTTTGGTTAAAAAACATAATGAGCAGGCGTCTCCAGTACATAATGAAAATAGTCATAAAACTAAGCTTAATCATGACGTTTTAAGCCTACAAGAAGCATTAAGTGATAAATTGGGTGCAACCGTTAACATTAAAAGCGGTGCAAACGGAGCTGGTACATTGAAAATTAACTATGCAAATTTGGATCAATTGGATGAGATTATTAGCAAAATGATGCGCTAAGTGTTTCATTTTGCTTGAACTTAGCTATTGACTAAAGTGCGGTAATAATTCAGAATCGCGGTCTTTGCTAAACGATAAAAGCAATAATCGTAAATACTAAGAGTTTAAGCGTCAAAATTAACTAGGTTTAAGTCATTGTCAGCATCCATTACATCTGATGTTTTTAGTAAAATGCTTAAAGTTCAACTAGTAGCCACATTGGCAGTTGCGTTACTAGCGTTGTTGGTTTCAGGTTTAAATGCAGGCGTTTCAGCAGTATTGGGTGGCGTAACAGTTTTATTGGGTGCGATAGCAGCCACATTAATTGCTAAACGCAGTGCCGCTAAGCAAGACCCAACGGCAATTTTAGTCAATCTGTTAAAAGCAGAAGCAGTCAAAATTTTAGTGATTATCATTTTGTTGGCAATCATTTTTAATGTGTATAAGCAATTAGTGCCATTCGCATTGATTGCAGGGTTAGCCGCTGCCGCATTATTTTCAGGTGCAGCGCTTAGTAGATTAAAAGTTTAATTTAAACAACAATTTAGTTAGAGTAAATATTAGATTATGGCTACAGAACACGCAACTAACACTGAACACGCACTAACTCCATCAGGTTATATTGAGCATCACTTAAGCTTTAACGCACATCCAGTTAATGATGGCGTTGGTTTTTGGACTTTGCATGTAGATACATTTGTGATGTCTGTTGCTTTAGGTTTGATTGTGATGGGTTTAATCTGGCTCGTAGCACGAAGAGCAACTTCAGGTGTGCCAAGTAAAGGCCAGGCTTTTGTTGAATTAATTTTTAGTTTCGTTGACGATCAAGTAAAAAATATATTTCATGGCAACCGTCATAGCTTCATCGCGCCAACAGCGTTAACTGTATTTCTTTGGGTGTTCGCAATGAACTCTATGGATTTCTTGCCTGTAGATATCGTGGCAAAGGTGGTTCAATTCTTTGGCGGTGAGCATGCAAAATGGCGGGCTGTTCCAACTTCTGACATCAATACTACGTTTGCTTTAGCGTTGTCCGTATGGATTTTGATGATTTTCTTTTCAGTTAAAGTTAAAGGTTTGGGCGGATTTGTGCACGAGCTTTTTTGTGCGCCATTTGGTAGCAAAATTTGGGTTTGGCCAGCAAACTTTTTATTCAATCTTATTGAATACGTTTCAAAACCACTTTCACATTCATTGCGACTATTCGGCAATATGTACGCGGGTGAGGTGATTTTCCTATTGCTAGGCTTGTGGGCAGCGACTGGCGTTTCAGGAACAATTTTTGGTGCTATTTTAGGTGCTGGCTGGTCAATCTTCCACATATTAATCGTGGCATTGCAAGCGTTTATTTTTATGATGTTGACTGTAGTATATTTAGCGATGGCACATGAGTCGCATTAGTTTTTAAGTAGTTTGTTTTAATAAGTAGTTTTTAGTTGTAAATTTAATTTTTTGAGAGGGTAATAAAATGGATTCTTTAGCAATGATTCAAGCCTACACAGGCGTTGGTATCGGTTTAATTATTGGTCTAGGCGCTGCAGGTGCTTGTATCGGTATTGGTATTATGTGTGCAAGCTTCTTAGAAGGTGCTGCTCGTCAACCAGAAATGATTCCACAATTGCAAGGTAAAGTATTCTTGCTTTTAGGTCTTATCGATGCTTCTTTCATTATTGGCGTTGGTCTAGCAATGATGTTCGCATTTGCTAACCCATTATTAAGTGTAGTAGCTAAGTAATTAGCTTATAAATAATTTGGCTTAGATGCTCAAATTAAACGACTTAAATATTGGAGTAAGTAATGAACATTAACTTTACACTTATCGCACAAGCTATTGCGTTTGCTGTGTTGATTTGGTTCACAGTCAAATTCGTTTGGCCGCCGTTGCTAACAGCAATAGAAACTCGCCAAAAAGAAATTGCTGATGGTTTAGCAGCAGCGCAAGAGGGTAAAAGTGCTTTAGAAGTAGCGGCTAAGAAATCAGAAGCTACTTTGAACGAAGCTAAGCTCAAGGCAAGTGAAATTATTGGCCAAGCAGAAAAGCGCGGCTCACAGATAGTTGAAGAGGCTAAAGGTAATGCTAAAGCTGAAGGTGAGCGCATTTTAGCTGGTGCTAAAGCTGAGATTGATCAAGAAGTAAATCGTGCAAAAGAAGGCCTTCGTTCACAAGTGTCTGCACTGGCAATTGCTGGCGCAGAAAAAATATTGCGTAAAGAAATTGACGCAAAATCACATAGTGAAATGTTATCTAAATTAGCAGCAGAACTTTAAGGATAAGACATGGCTGAAATATCAACCATCGCAAGACCTTACGCAGTAGCTGCTTATAAATTAGGACGTGAGCAAAAAGCGTTAGCTAAGTGGTCTGAAATGTTGGCTTTTGTTTCTGCGGTTGCAAGTGACGTGCAGATGCAAGCTTACATTAATGATCCAAAAGTCATCAGCGGTGAATTAGAAGCCACATTCTTAAAAGTCTGTGGTGATAAGCTTAATGTGCAAGGTCAAAATTTGATTAAAGTCTTGGTTGAATACGGACGCATGTCTATTTTGCCAGCGATTACAGTAGCATTTGAAGAGCTTAAGGCATTGGATGAAGGTACATTGGATGCGCAAATCGTTGCAGCTGCAAAACCCAGTGCTGCCGAAGTGAAAAATTTAATTCAACGTTTAGAAGCTAAGTTTGGTAAAAAAATTGATGCTAATGTTTCTGTTGATTCAGAATTAATTGGCGGTATTAAAATTATTGTTGGCGATACTGTAATCGATGCATCGGTCAAAGGTCAGTTACAAAATTTAGCTTATACGCTTTCAGCTTAGGCCTAAGCAAGTGTAATTTAGGCTAAGAAAATTATTAGGAGTTTACATGCAGTTATCTACATCAGAAATCAGTGAACTGATTAAAAGCAGATTAGAGAATTTCTCTACCTCAGCTGAAGCGCGTACTCAAGGTACAGTAATTTCAGTAACCGATGGTATCGTACGTATTCACGGCCTTTCAAACGTGATGGCGGGTGAAATGATTGAGTTCCCTGGCAATACATTTGGCTTGGCACTTAACTTAGAGCGCGACTCCGTTGGTGCGGTTGTACTTGGCGACTACGAACACATTACTGAAGGTGATGTTTGTAAGTGCACAGGTCGTATTTTAGAAGTACCAGTAGGACCAGAATTAATTGGTCGTGTTGTTAATGCATTAGGTCAGCCAATTGATGGTAAAGGCCCTGTTAATGCAAAAATGACTGATAAAATTGAAAAGGTTGCGCCAGGAGTTATTGCGCGTAAATCAGTTTCACAACCTGTGCAAACTGGTTTGAAATCAGTGGATTCAATGGTACCGGTAGGTCGTGGTCAACGTGAATTAATTATTGGTGACCGTCAAACAGGTAAAACTGCTGTAGCGATTGACGCCATCATTAATCAAAAAGGTCAAAACATGACCTGTATTTACGTTGCGATTGGCCAAAAAGCTTCTACAGTAGCTAACGTGGTTCGTAAACTTGAAGAAAACGGCGCAATGGCTTATACCATTGTGGTTGCTGCGACAGCTTCTGACTCAGCTGCATTGCAATTTTTAGCACCATACGCTGGTTGTACCATGGGTGAATACTTCCGTGACCGCGGTGAAGATGCGTTGATTGTTTATGATGATTTGACTAAACAAGCGATTGCTTATCGTCAAATTTCATTACTATTACGTCGTCCGCCAGGTCGTGAAGCTTATCCAGGTGACGTGTTTTACATTCACTCACGTTTGTTAGAGCGTGCAGCTCGCGTGAATGAAGATTATGTAGAAAAATTTACAAACGGTGCTGTTAAAGGTAAAACGGGTTCATTAACTGCATTACCAGTCATTGAAACTGCGGCCGGCGACGTTTCTGCATTCGTTCCAACAAACGTAATTTCAATTACAGATGGTCAAATCTTCTTAGAAACTGACTTGTTTAACGCTGGTATTCGTCCTGCTATTAATGCTGGTATTTCAGTGTCTCGCGTGGGTGGTGCAGCTCAAACTAAAGTTATCAAGAAACTTGGCGGTGGCGTACGTTTAGCATTAGCACAATATCGTGAATTAGCTGCGTTCGCGCAGTTTGCATCTGATTTGGATGAAGCGACACGTAAACAATTAGATCGCGGTCGTATGTTTACTGAGTTAATGAAGCAAGCTCAATATGCGCCATTAAGTGTTTCAAAAATGGCAATTACTTTATTAGCTGCGAATAAAGGCTATTTTGATGATGTTCCAACTAATAAAGTGTTAGCTTTTGAAAACGCATTGCATGGTTTCATGGGTTCTAAATACGCTAAATTGATGGAAGGCATTGAGTCTAGCAAAGATTTAGCTGGTGACAACGAAAAAGCTGTAGAAGCCGCAATTCAGGACTTCAAAGCGACGAATGCTTACTAATATCTAACTATTAGGACTAAAAATGGCTGGTAGTAAAGAGATTAGAACCAAGATCAAGAGTGTAGAAAATACACGCAAGATCACCAAAGCGATGGAAATGGTTGCTGCTTCTAAAATGCGTAAAGCGCAGGATAGAATGCGTGCAAGCCGCCCGTACGCCGAGAAAATTCGTAATGTTGCTGCGCATCTTTCGTTCGCAAACCCAGAGTATAAGCATCCATATTTAATTAAACGCGATGTCGTTAAAAACGTCGGCTTAATTGTGGTGAGCTCAGATAAAGGGTTATGTGGCGGTTTAAATACCAATATGTTACGTTTATCAGTTAACCAAATGAAAAATTGGGAATCTGAAGGTAAATTAATTGCTGTTAGCGCAATTGGTAACAAAGGTTTCAGCTTCATGAACCGCGTTGGTGCAAATGTTAAATCGCATATTACGGGGTTGGGTGATGTACCACATTTAGAGAATCTAATTGGTACAATCAAAGTGATGTTGGATATGTATGAGGCTGGAGAGATTGATCAGCTTTATATTAGCTACACCAAATTTATCAACACCATGAAGCAAGAGCCAGTAATGGAGCAATTGTTACCATTAAGTGGCGAGCAACTTGGTAGCCCTGAAGGTCATTGGGATTACATCTATGAGCCTGAAGCTAAACCAGTTGTTGATCAATTGATGACGCGGTATATCGAATCATTAGTTTATAACGCTGTGGCAGAAAACATGGCTTCTGAGCAATCATCACGTATGGTGGCTATGAAATCAGCGTCTGACAATGCGAAAGAAGTGATTGGTGATTTGAAATTGGTTTACAACAAAGCACGTCAAGCAGCTATTACCAAAGAGATTTCAGAAATCGTCGGCGGCGCGGCAGCAGTATCATAATTTTTTTAGAATTAAATTACAATTCAACAGATTAGCTTGAATAGGATATAAAAATGAGTACAGCGAACGTAGGTGTAAAAATAGGTAAAGTGGTGCAATGTATTGGTGCCGTCGTGGACGTTGAGTTTCCACGCGATCAAATGCCGAAAGTATTTGAAGCGCTAATTATTGACGATGCAACAAGCCAAGCGGAAGCTGGTTTGACATTAGAAGTGCAACAACAATTAGGTGACGGTATTGTACGTACCATTGCTATGGGCTCTTCAGATGGTCTTGCACGTGGCACATCATTCAAATCAACCGGCGATCAAATTACGGTACCAGTTGGCGTGGGTACTTTAGGTCGTATTATGGACGTTTTAGGTCGCCCTATCGATGAAGCTGGTCCTATCGATTCAAACGAGCGTCGTTCAATTCACCAAAAAGCACCTACATTTGAAGAGTTATCTCCTTCAGTAGACTTGTTAGAAACAGGTATCAAGGTGATTGACTTAGTTTGTCCATTTGCTAAAGGCGGTAAAGTTGGTCTGTTCGGTGGTGCGGGTGTGGGTAAAACAGTTAACATGCTTGAACTCATTAATAACATTGCTAAACAGCACTCAGGTTTATCTGTATTTGCCGGTGTAGGTGAGCGTACTCGTGAAGGTAACGACTTCTACCATGAAATGGCAGAAGCAGGCGTTATTAAACTTGACGACATGAAAGAATCAAAAGTAGCGATGGTGTTTGGTCAGATGAACGAACCACCAGGTAACCGTTTACGTGTTGCTTTGTCAGGTTTGACTATGGCTGAAAAATTCCGTGACGAAGGTCGTGACGTGTTGTTCTTTGTTGACAATATTTACCGCTATACATTGGCCGGTACGGAAGTTTCTGCCCTATTAGGTCGTATGCCATCAGCCGTGGGTTACCAACCAACACTAGCAGATGAAATGGGCCGTTTACAAGAGCGTATTACTTCAACAAAAACAGGTTCTATTACTTCTATCCAAGCGGTTTATGTACCAGCGGATGACTTGACTGACCCATCACCAGCGACAACATTCCAACATTTGGATTCAACAGTTGTGTTGTCACGTGACATTGCTTCTCTAGGTATCTACCCAGCGGTTGATCCACTTGATTCAACATCACGTCAATTAGATCCATTGGTTGTTGGTGAAGAGCACTACAACGTAGCACGTAGCGTTCAGCAAACATTACAACGTTATAAAGAGCTTCGTGACATTATTGCTATTTTGGGTATGGATGAATTATCTCCAGAAGATAAATTAGCAGTGGGTCGTGCACGTAAAATACAACGTTTCTTATCACAGCCATTCCACGTAGCTGAAGTATTTACTGGTGCGCCAGGTAAATATGTACCATTAAAAGAAACAATTAAAGGCTTTAAAGCGATTGTAGCTGGTGAGTATGATCACTTACCTGAGCAAGCGTTTTACATGGTCGGTGGCATTGAAGAAGCAGTAGAAAAAGCCAAAACTTTAAACTAAGAAATTTAAGACTTAGTTAACTTTAATAAAAGTATAGAGAAAAATATGGCAAATACTGTTCATATCGATGTAGTAAGCGCAGAAGCCAGCATTTTCGCTGGTGAAGCTGAGTTTATTGTAGTGCCTGCAAGTGCAGGGGAAGTAGGTATTTTCCCGCATCATGCACCTATGGTCACTACAATCAAGCCAGGTGCATTGCGTATTAAGTTATCTGACAGCACTGAGGAAACTTTGATTTTTATCTCAGGTGGTTTGTTAGAAGTGCAACCGGGTTTAATTACCGTGTTAGCAGATACTGCGGTGCGTGGTCACGACTTAGACGAAGCAAAAGCAATAGCAGCAAAAGATGCGGCTGAAGAAGTGTTAAAAAATAGAACTTCTGAGGTTAACTATGCTGCTGCCCAAGCTGAATTGTCAGAGGCGTTGGCTCAGATTCAAACTATTGAGCGCTTACGTAAAAAAACACATTAGTCGCAATGTTGGATTAACAGCAAAAAAGGCAGCTTAGGCTGCCTTTTTTGTTATACTTTGCTTATAAATACACAATCTTTTAGATATTAACTAATTAAAAATGAGTAAATTAAATATTGTCATTCTTGCAGCCGGAAAAGGCACGCGCATGCATTCAGACACACCTAAGGTGCTTCATGAGATTGGTGGAATGTCAATTTTGGGTCATGTCATCGCCTGCGCTAAAACACTTAAGCCAAACAAGATTATTGTTGTTTACGGTTTTGGTGGCGAAACGGTAAAACAAACTTTTTCTGCTGAAAATATTATTTGGGTAAAGCAGGCCAACCAATTAGGTACTGGTCATGCTGTACAGCAAGCAGTAGCGCATTTAGATGATGATGCAAATACGCTAATTCTATTGGGTGATGTACCCCTAGTTGACGCTAGCGATTGCCAAAAACTTCTTACATTGGCGAACGCTAAATTAGCGATTTTATCTTTTAATAAAGCAGATCCAACCGGCTATGGCCGCATGGTACGTGATGCTCAAGGTCAAGTTAGCGCGATTGTTGAGCATAAAGATGCCACGGAACAGCAGCGCGAAATTACTGAAGTGAATACTGGCATAATGGCGATGCCCAATAAACATTTGGTGAAATGGCTAGCTCAGCTGACTAATGATAATGCACAAGGTGAGTATTATTTAACTGATATTGTAGCCTTTGCAGTGCAACAAAGCGTGTCAGTGGTGGCTGAGCTTACTGACGATGAATGGTCAGTAACCGGCATTAATGCTAAAACTGATTTGGCAAGTATTGAACGTGTCTACCAGACGCGTTACGCACAGCAATTATTACTGCAAGGCGTCACGCTTAAAGATCCTGCTAGGCTAGATATACGCGGCACGTTAAGTTGTGGTCGAGATGTAGAGATTGATGTGAATTGCTTATTTGAAGGCCATGTGAGTTTAGGTGATGGGGTTAAAGTTGCTGCAAATTGTGTCATCAAGAACGCTGCCATTGAGGCGGGTACACACATCGCACCATTTACACATATTGATGATACACAAATAGGTGAAAATGCACGCATAGGGCCATTTGCCAGATTAAGACCTGGCACAACATTGGCTGCGAATACGCATGTGGGTAATTTTGTTGAACTTAAAAATTCTCAAGTAGATGTAGGTAGCAAAATTAATCATTTAAGTTATGTGGGCGATGCAACAGTAGGTAAAAACGTAAATATCGGTGCGGGTACTATCACTTGCAATTACGATGGCGCTAATAAATTTAGAACGGTGATTGAAGATGACGTATTTATTGGCTCAGATTCACAGTTGGTTGCACCTGTCACGATAGCGAAGGGCGCTACGATAGGTGCTGGCTCTACTATCACTAAAGATGCACCAGCAGGTCAGCTAACTTTTTGCCGAGCGAAAGAGCAAAAATCGATAGCCAGCTGGAAACGACCTGTGAAGATTAAAAAGTAGCAGTTAAATTAATTGCAGTAGCATGACCTTACAACAAGAATACGAGAAAGTAATTATATGTGCGGAATAGTAGGTGCAGTAGCTAATAGAAATGTTGTTTCAACCCTTATCGAGGGCTTAAGCCGTTTAGAATATCGTGGCTACGATTCAGCAGGTATTGCAGTATTAAATAGTAGCGGCATAGAACGTGTACGTGCAGTTGGTCGTGTATCTGCCATGACAGAAAAAGCCAATGAAACAAAAATAAGCGGGCAAGTAGGTATAGGCCATACTCGTTGGGCTACTCATGGTGGAGTAACAGAAAGCAATGCACACCCGCATGTCTCAAAAGGTGAAATTGCAGTAGTACACAATGGCATTATTGAAAATCACGATGAACAACGCACTCGTTTAAAAACGCTTGGTTATGAGTTCACTTCACAGACAGATACTGAAGTGATTGCG
Organism: Sulfuritalea sp.; assembly: GCA_021738125.1. GTDB lineage: Bacteria > Pseudomonadota > Gammaproteobacteria > Burkholderiales > Methylophilaceae > Methylotenera. Next base: position 13,466 of record JAIPCR010000009.1, on the reverse strand, counting down.
CATTTGATTCATTATTATCACCAAGATTTACCGCTATTAGCTGCAACGCAAAAAGCAGTGGCTGAATTGACAGGCGCTTTTGCGATTAGTGTTATTTCAGTGAAAGAACCTGAGCATATGATTACTGCCCGTTTGGGTTGCCCACTCTTGATTGGCTTGGGAGAAAGTGAAAATTTCATTGCCTCCGATGTATCTGCGGTGTTATCTGTTACGCGTAAAGTGATTTATCTCGAAGATGGAGATGTTGCTGATATACGCCGAGAGGGTATCAGCATTTTTGGTCGCGATGGTGCAGAGGCCACGCGTAAAATACATCTAAGTGATGTATCGCTTGCCAGTATGGAGCTTGGCCCTTATGCACACTTCATGCAAAAAGAAATTCATGAGCAACCACGTGCACTGACAGATACCATTGAGGCATTGATAGATAATAATCAATTCTCTGCTAGTTTGTTTGGCGAAAAAGCCAGTGATGTTTTCCAACAAGTAGATAGCATACTCATATTGGCCGCTGGCACTAGCTATTATGCAGCCCTGACCGCTAAATACTGGTTAGAAAGTATTGCAAAATTACCGACCAATGTGGAAATAGCCAGTGAATATCGCTATCGTGAATCTGTGGCCAATCCAAAACAACTGATTGTGACAATCTCACAATCTGGTGAAACCTTGGACACTATGGAAGCACTTAAGCATGCAAAGTCATTAGGACAAAATCTTACTTTAGCAATTTGTAATGTGCAGGAAAGTGCTATTCCAAGGGCCTCTGCATTGGTCTTTTATACACGGGCGGGGGCGGAGATTGGCGTCGCCTCAACTAAGGCATTCACTACGCAATTAGTCGCGTTGTTTACTTTAGCCGTTACCTTAGCCAAACAACGAGGTTTATTAGATAGTAAAAATGAGCAATCTCATTTAAGTGCACTCCGCCAATTAGCCGGCAGTGTGCAACACGCGCTAAATTTAGAACCGCAAATTCGTGAATGGGCTAAAAGTTTTGCTAATAAACAGCATGCTTTGTTTTTAGGGCGTGGCATACATTATCCAATTGCCTTAGAAGGCGCGCTTAAGCTTAAGGAAATATCATACATCCATGCCGAGGCTTATCCTGCTGGTGAGCTCAAACACGGGCCACTTGCGCTAGTAGATAGTGATATGCCTGTAGTTGTGATAGCACCTAATGATGCATTACTAGAAAAAGTAAAATCTAATATGCAAGAGGTGAAAGCGCGTGGTGGTGAATTATTTGTCTTTGCTGACGCCGACAGCCACTTTACCGAATCTGAAGGGGTGCATGTGATTCGAACCCCGCGACATGTAGGCGTACTCTCGCCTATTTTACATACGATTCCAGTGCAAATGCTTGCTTATCATGCGGCTTTGTTGAAAGGCACCGATGTAGATAAGCCTAGAAATTTAGCTAAGAGCGTGACAGTTGAGTAAGTGAAGTTTTAGTAAGCGCTAGCTGTCTTCAATACCACCGGGGTAATATCAAAACTACCGCTGTCATGGCCCACCATAATTTGCCCATCTTGTATGGTACAGCTAATATTTAAGCCTCGCTCTGCAATGCTCGCGAGTGCTTTAGTATCAGGTAAATTAATTACTGTTAGGTTGTTGGTTTTAAGTAAAGCTTTGCTATTTTGAGCCCACCACATGTCGGCAGTGCGTCCACCATAAAGCACCACGACCACTTGGTTGGCCCGACCGGCAGCTTTACGAATATCACGTTCAGTAGGTAAGCCTACATCCATCCATAGTTCAATTGCACCTGTCAGGTCTTTTTGCCATAAGTCAGGTTCTTCATCGTCACTTAAGCCTTTGCCGAAAATCAGCGCTTCATTGGCATACATGGCAAAACCTATTAACCTTACCATTACCCGCTCATCAGTTTCTGATGGATGTTTAGCAAGTGTTAGGTTGTGTAAGTGATAATAATTTCGATCCATATCTGATACTTGTAGATCGATTTTATAAATAGTGGATTTAATGGCCATGATGATATTTTGTCTGCTTAGAAGTGCATGCATTATACCTAGATAACCATCACTATATTTGCTACATGCTTGATAGTGAGCAAGTCATCATGGTTTCTGTTAAGCTTTCATTTTTTTTCAAGCAACTAAATATCATGGCGCAATATGTAATGTCTATGCTCCGCGTGAGCAAAACGGTTCCTCCTAAAAAACAGATTATTAAAGACATTTCATTGTCTTTTTTCCCGGGGGCCAAAATTGGTTTGTTGGGTTTAAATGGTTCAGGTAAGTCAACCGTACTCCGTATTATGGCAGGCGTGGATAAAGAGTTTGAAGGTGAAGTGCAGTGGCAACCTAACCTTTCAATTGGCTATTTGCCACAAGAACCTCAGTTAGATACTGAAAAGACGGTGCGTGAAGAAGTTGAATCTGGCATGGGTGAGGTGATGCAGGCACAAGCCAATTTAGAAGCGGTATATGCCGCCTATGCTGAGCCTGATGCAGATTTTGATAAATTGGCCGAATTACAGGCTAAGTACGAAAATATTATTGCTGCTAGTGGTGCAGATTTAGCCACACAACTTGAAATTGCTGCAGATGCGCTTCGCTTACCCCCATGGGATGCAAAAATAGGTCCACTATCTGGTGGCGAAAAGCGTCGCGTGGCTTTGTGTAAATTGTTGCTTTCTAAGCCGGATATGTTGTTGTTAGATGAGCCAACCAACCATTTAGATGCTGAATCAGTCGAGTGGCTAGAGCAATTTTTGGTACGTTTCCCTGGTACTGTGGTTGCTGTTACACATGACCGATACTTTTTAGATAATGCAGCAGAGTGGATTTTAGAGTTAGACCGTGGTCATGGAATTCCTTGGAAAGGTAACTACTCTAGCTGGTTAGATCAAAAACAAGCACGTTTGGCACTAGAAGAATCGCAAGAGTCTTCACGTCGTAAAGCACTCAATACAGAGTTGGAATGGGTGCGTCAAAACCCCAAAGCACGCCAAGCGAAAAGTAAATCACGTATTGCGCGCTATGAGGAATTGGCCAGTGCAGAATATCAAAAACGCAACGAAACGCAGGAAATTTTTATTCCTGCAGGTGAGCGTTTAGGTGATCAAGTCATTGAATTTAATGGGGTGACTAAAGCCTTTAAAGATAGACTATTGATTGATAATCTAAGTTTTAGTGTCCCAGCTGGAGCGATTGTAGGCATTATTGGGCCGAATGGTGCGGGTAAATCTACATTGTTTAAAATGATTACCGGTAAAGAGCAGCCAGATAGTGGCGACGTGAAAATTGGTAGTACTGTGAAAATGGCTTATGTCGATCAAAGTCGCGATGCTTTGAGTGATGCTAAAACTGTGTTTGATGAAATATCAGGCGGTTCAGATATTTTAACGGTGGGTCGTTATGAAACACCATCACGCGCTTACATTGGTCGTTTTAACTTTAAAGGGGGTGATCAGCAAAAAATCGTTGGTCAACTCTCAGGTGGTGAGCGAGGGCGCTTGCATTTAGCTAAAACACTCATTTCAGGCGGTAACGTGTTGCTACTTGATGAACCATCAAACGATTTGGATGTAGAAACTTTACGTGCGCTTGAAGATGCACTACTAGAGTTTGCTGGTTGCGTATTGGTGATTTCACATGATCGATGGTTTTTAGACCGTATCGCCACACATATTTTAGCGGCTGAAGGTGAGTCTCAGTGGACATTTTTTAACGGTAACTATCAGGAATACGAAGCCGATAAACGTAAACGTTTGGGTGAGGAAGGCGCTAAACCGAAGCGTATTCGCTACAAACCCATTACACGTTAATTTGAGCATGGCTAAAGTTAATTAAGGACGTCTTCCGCACCAGAACTTGGTATGCCCGCCGAAACTAAAGCCACAGAAAAACTGTGGCAAGTTCGGTGACAAAGTCGCTAAACCTAAACGTATACGATACAAGCTAATCACTAGGTAAGTGAATGGCTTAGGAATTTTATAGCTTATGTTTATCCTTGTTGGCTGTGATCTCTATATAAAAAGCTTTTAACCATCAAAGCCAATCCCAGTTTAATCTAGGTTTATAGGGTGCTTTTTTCATGGCAAAATCCCACAAAAATGGTGGAATAAAACGCATGAATTTGGCCACCCAGCCCATTTGCCATGGAATCACGACAAAGCGACGTTTGTGCTCAATCGAGCGTACGAATTTCACAGCAGCTACATCAGCATCCATTAAAAAAGGCATTTTGTACGTGTTTACATCTGTCATGGGTGTGCGAATATAGCCAGGTGCAATCGTGGTCACGGCGATATTACTCGCCGCCATTTCTACTCGTAAACTTTCTAAATAACTAATCGCTGCAGCTTTGCTGGCACTATAAGCACCGGCACCAGGCAGTCCACGTACGCCGGCAACACTAGCGATGCCAACTAATTGTCCATGTCCTGTTGCGCGCATCGCTGCGATGAATGGCTGAAAAGTATGTACCAAGCCCATGACGTTAATATCCATGACGGCTTGAAATGCAGTAATGTCTTCTTGGTGTTCGGTGAGTGTTCCACGGCTCACGCCAGCGCAGGCAATGACTATATCTGGTGTACCAAATTGCTGAATGAACTCGTCAGCTGCTGTTGCTAGCGCTTTACTATCGCGCACATCTAAAGGGTAAATGGCGCATTTAATGTTGTAGGTATTTTCTAAGGCATTTTTCAAATTTTGTAAGTGCTCACTACGCCTAGCCACTAATCCCAGTATTATATTTTTATTTTTATGGCGTTTCGCATATTCTGTTGCGAGTGCCTCACCAATACCGCTAGATGCGCCTGTGATGAAAACTTTCATGTGAGTTAACCTTTAGATATAAGCAAATAATAGGGGATTATTATAGGCGTAAAAAACCCGTTAATACCAAGCGGTAGGAACGGGTTTGTCATTTTTAAGTGATAATAAAAACTAGCTAATTAAAAATCTTCATCCATAAAGATTTAAACCAGTTGGTTTCAACAGCTACTTTTTTGTAGGCGCTTTTGCCTTATCTGCACGTAGATTGCTAATAATGTAATCAGCAGTTTTAAGCGCTTGCTCATTACCGCCAGCCATGGTGCTTGAGGTAATGAATTGGCCGTCAATCACTAAGCTGGGTACACCCGTGGCGCCAGAAGCACGGAAAAAATTAGCAGCTTGGTTAAGTTTATTGTTCATTGAGAATGATTTAAAAGCACCTTCAACTTTAGCTTTATCTAAGCCACTTTTTTTAGTTAACCAATTAATAGCAGCGGCTTCATTGGTTGGGTCTAATGATTTTTCTTTATTCACGGCATCAAATAATGCAGTATGCAATTTTTCAGACAGTTTTAAATCTTCCATCGCATAAAACGCTTTTGCCATTGGTGCCCAAGCAGGTTGTGGAAGGCCAGGCATGCGTTTAAATACTACATCTGCTGGTAATTTTTTGACCCAGGCATTGAGTAGTGGGTCCATGTGATAACAATGAATGCAGCCGTACCAAAATACCTCTGTCACTTCAATTTTATTTGGGCTATCAGTGCTTATTGCTTGAGGTGTTTTATCAAAATCCTTACCAATTTGCGGCTCTGCTGCTAAGACATTGAAAGAGGCAAGCAACATTAGTGCGCTCAATAATTTTTTCATGTTTAACTTCCTTTTAACTAAATCTAAAATTGACGGTGATGAATTGATTTACTTTACTTGCAATAAAACGTATGACTTTTATTTTGGCTGACAATTCACAATATAATAAATGTGAGTGTGTAATAATCGTTATGGATTATCGATATTCACTTTAATTAAATCGGCTTTAAAACCATTTTTGACTAAGTCATTTTTTGTTTTATTGATTTGATCTAAATTGCTAAGTGGCCCAACGCGAACGCGATGCCATACCCCTTTATCTGGAATGGTCGCTGTTTGTACGATTGCTTCAAAGCCTTGAAGTGCTAATTTAGCTTTCATGTTATCGGCTTCTTCGCCAGTCTGAAATGCGCCTACTTGTAAAAAATAACTTGTCAGTACCGCTGGCTCAGGCACATCTTCTTTAATTTTTATTTCTTCTTCTTTACTGACTTTGCTCTCGCTACCAGGCAAAATCGTGTAGAAATCAAAACGATTTTCTTCATTATTTGCTGGATTCTCAGTACCAGTTAGTTGGTCGGCATTAGCATTGGCTTCATCTGCACTAGCTTTGTCTTTCATTTTATCGGCTACGGATTTCGCTACTTCAGTACTTGTTTGATTAGCAAAAGGGCTTTCACCACCTTTAATAAACATAACTACGCCTAATGATGTCGCAACGCCAAATAAAAACCCAATTAATGACCCTGTTAAAAATGGATTACTCTTGTTAGTATTTTTTGATTTTTCAGGGCTGGGCTTGTAATCTCTACTCATCATTAACTCTAATCCTTATTTAATCTACCTATTAAAACAGACTGTGGTGTGTCATCAAATCGTTTTTATGCTTTAAACAAATTACATTTTTTCTGGTGCGCTAACACCCAGTAAAAATAAACCATTTTTAAGTACTTGTTGGGTCGCATAAATTAGGCTCAAGCGCGCTATTTTAACTGTTTCATCTTCAATTAAAAACTTATATTCATTGTAATAACTATGTAAATCACTGGCTAATTCTTTTAGGTAATTTGCGATGACATGTGGCGCAAGTTCAGTGGCGGCATTGGCAACTGTTTCAGGATAGCTGCTTAAGCGTTGCATTAAGGCAATTTCATGTGCATTGATAAGTGGGCTTAAATCAGCATGACTTAAGTTTGAGACTTCTCCTGCCCATTGTGACAGCACGCTAGAAATTCTAGCGTGAGCATATTGAATATAGAACACAGGGTTGTCATTGGTTTGCGCTCTTGCTAAATCAATATCAAAGACCAATTGCGAATCAGCACGACGTGCTGCTAAAAAATAACGAGTGGCATCGCAACCTACTTCTTCAATTAAATCACGTAAAGTTACATAACTACCGGCACGTTTAGATAGTTTTACTTCTTCGCCACCACGCATTACCGTCACCATTTGGTGAAGTACATAATCTGGCCAGCCTTTAGGAATACCAATATCTAAAGCTTGTAATCCAGCTCGGACACGGGTGATAGTGCTGTGGTGGTCTGCACCTTGTTCGTTAATAACACGTACAAAACCACGCTTCCATTTTTCTGTATGGTAGGCAATGTCAGGGATAAAATAGGTGTAGCCGCCTTCGCTTTTGCGCATGACGCGGTCTTTATCATCGCCGAAATCTGTGGTTCTTAGCCAAAGCGCATTGTCTTGTTCGTAAGTGTGGCCACTGTTAATTAAAGCTTGTACGGTTTTCTCTACCTTGCCAGATGCATACAGTGCACTTTCGAGTGAAAATACATCGAATTGAATTTGAAATGCTTTTAAATCCAAATCTTGTTCATGCCGTAAATAAGCTACTGCAAAGGTACGAACCGCTTCCTCGTCGCTTATATTGCCGCTAGCTGTAACTTGTATATCATCTGCAACGACTGTTTGTTTAGCTAAATAAGCCGTAGCAATATCGGCAATATATTCACCACGGTAGCCATTTTCAGGAAAACTGGCATCATCAGTTGAAATGCCTTTACAGCGGGCTAGTACCGAGATGGTTAGGTTGTCAATTTGTGCGCCTGCGTCGTTGTAGTAAAACTCTCGCGTTACATCCCAACCATTAGCATCTAGTAAGCGCGCCAAGCAATCACCCACTGCGGCACCGCGGCCATGACCTACGTGTAGCGGGCCAGTAGGGTTTGCAGAGACGAATTCCACTTGGACTTTTTGCTTGCCACCATTATTGTTGCGGCCATATTGCTTACCAGTCGCTAAAATATCTTTAACGACCACTTGTTGTGATTGAGCATTTAAAAAGAAATTAATAAAACCAGCGCCAGCAATTTCAGTTTTAGCTATATATTCACTGTTGGGAAGTGCTGCAATCAGTTGCGTGGCAATTGCCCGTGGATTTTGTTTTAAAGGTTTAGCTAAGACTAGCGCTAGATTGGTCGCAAAATCACCATGCTCGGCAGATTTAGGTCGCTCAAGTAAAATATTGAATTCTGTACTATCTGGCGCAATAGTTTTTGCGGCAGTGGCTAGTAATTGGGTAAGATGTGCTTTCAAAACTAATTTGTACTTAAGTAAATAATTTAAGAGCGCTATTTTAACCTACTCGTGGCCTATTTTTGTATTTCTTTGTGTCTTTAATGTGATGATATCTAATGGCTAAATGCCAATAATTGCTAATATAAATTGCCTACCTCTATACTAAAAATAGCTCTAGATTTGCCATTAGAACGCTTGTTTGATTATTTAAGCAGCGGTCAAGTGGCGCAAATTGGACAGCGCGTGTTGGTGCCTTTTGGTCAGCGCAAGCAAATAGGGATAGTCATAGGTAAAGCTGATGCGAGTGATGTGGCAGTAGAAAAACTTAAGACAGTGCTACAAGTGTTTACAGATGAGCTACCACTAGATGCAGAAATCCTAAGTTTATTAAAGTTTAGCGCTGATTATTATCAATATCCATTTGGTCAAGCATTGTTGTCTTCATTGCCAGTGCGGTTAAGGCAAATTGCTCCTGCCGTATCTCGTAAGCAATACGCTTATAGTTTGACAGCATTAGGACAATTGGTTGATCTTGAGCAAGTGTCTACAAGGCAGCTCGTCATGCGCCGAGTTTTATTGGCGTTACAAACCCATGGCAAGTTGACGGAGCTAGATTTAGACAGAATATCGAGTAGTGCGCGTAAGGTGGCAAAACAATTAGTTGCGGAGGGGTGGCTAGTAAGTGAGCAAGTGCCCGCAATTGTCAAAACGCTAGAGGTGTCTATTCCAAGACCACCTGAATTAAATGATGAGCAAACCTTAGCGGTTAATCGCATCATTCAAGAAGCACACACTTTCAAAGCTTGGCTATTACATGGCATTACTGGTAGCGGTAAAACCGAAGTGTATATGCGCTTGATGCAATATGTACTTGATAATAAAGATGCCCAAGTCTTGGTGCTAGTGCCAGAAATCAACTTAACACCACAACTGGAAGCGCGCTTTAGAAGTCGCCTAGCTAATTTTACATTAGTCACTTTACACAGCAGTTTAAGCGAGAGTGAACGCTTACATAATTGGCAGTTAGCTCAATCTGGCGCTGCACAAATTATTATTGGAACGCGACTTTCCATTTTTACGCCGTTGCCTAAACTAAAGCTCATCATTATTGATGAAGAGCACGATAGTTCTTATAAACAGCAAGACAGCATGCGTTATCACGCACGAGATGTGGCGCTGGTGCGAGCAAAACGATTAAATATTCCTGTTGTATTAGGGTCAGCTACGCCGTCGCTAGAGAGTTGGCATAATGCTATTACCAATCAGCAGCAAGCCAATAAATATAATTTAATTAGTTTAAATCAGCGAGCAGTAACCGCCGCAAAACTACCTCACATTGAATGCATAGATACTACTAAGGTTAATTTGCAGTATGGCTTAACCCCTCAACTTATTACGGCACTAAAGTTAAGGTTAGCTCGCAAAGAGCAAAGTTTATTGTTTATTAACCGCCGTGGTTATTCACCTGTTTTATTATGTTCTGCTTGTCATTGGATAGCACCTTGCACTCGCTGCAGTAGTCGATTGGTAGTTCATTTAGGACAAAGAAAGTTACGTTGCCATCATTGTGGACACGAACAAAAAATTCCCCAGCAATGTCCCAGTTGTGGAAATGCGGATTTACACCCAACTGGCCATGGCACCCAGAGATTAGAGCAAACCCTGGCACAATTGCTACCAACTGCCAGGATTGCTAGAGTTGACCGTGATAGTACTAGCCGAAAAAATGCATTGGTTGAAATTTTAGATCAGGTGCATAAGCAAGAAATAGATATTTTAGTTGGCACACAAATGTTGGCCAAAGGACATGATTTTCCTAATTTAACTTTAGTAGGTGTGATTGATACTGACAGTGCGTTACATAGCCCGGATTTTCGTGCTAATGAGCGATTATTTGCACAGCTTATGCAGGTTGCTGGCCGGGCAGGTCGAGCTGATAAAGCTGGGCAGGTCATTATTCAAACGCAGTTTCCAGACCACGCCTTGTTTAATGCTTTGCGTGTGCAAGATTATGTTAGCTATGCCAATGCGATGTTGCAAGAGCGTGAGCAAGTGCAATTTCCACCCTATGTTTTTATGGCATTGCTACGTGCTGAAGCCAATGATTTCTCTCTGGTACAGCAGTTTTTACGGTATGCGTTTGAGCAGGCGCGTAATCTGAATCATGATGTGTTGGTGTATGACCCAGTGCGCCCACAAATGGAGCGTCTAAAAGGTATGGAGCGCGGTCATGTACTGATGCAAGCAGGTAGCCGAATAGCTTTACAGCGATTATTGAAAAATTTAGTCAGCTTGCTAAGAACTCAGGCGATTGCAGCTAAAGTTCGATGGGCTGTGGATGTTAATCCATTAGAGTTTTAATGCATTGAATGTCAGTAATAATGATGTTCTACACGAACAGATTCTGAGCAAAATACAGTAAAATACAACATTAGGCGGGCGTCGTATAATGGTAATACCCTAGCTTCCCAAGCTAGAGCCGTGGGTTCGATTCCCATCGCCCGCTCCAATGATAAACATAAAATAGACGATATTATGGCCAATCAAGCACCACCTTCAGTATTAACTTTTGCTGGTACAGACCCTAGTGGTGGAGCGGGTTTGCAGGCAGATATTCTGACATTTGCAAGCATTGGTTGTCATCCACTTTCAGTCGTGACGGCCATCACGGTTCAGGATACTAGAGGTGTAGACAGTGTATTGGCAATGGATGCTGATTGGGTGAATGACCAGGCACGCGCTATTTTAGAAGATGTTCAGGTGTCTGCATTCAAACTCGGACTATTAGGTTCGGTTGAAAATATCGCTGTGATTGCAGAAATTATGGCGGATTATCCTGATGTGCCCTTGCTGATTGACCCTATTTTAACTTCGGGCCGTGGTGATGATTTAAGCAATGACGACATGATGGATGCAATGGTAGAAATGCTTTTTCCGCAGGCTACTTTAATTACACCCAATAGTTTAGAAGCGCGTAGATTTGCCTTTGCTGATGATATAGATGAAGTGGCGTTAACTTCATTAGATGAAAGTGCCGCGCGTTTATTGGCCATGGGTAGTGAGTATGTGTTAATTACTGGCACACATGAGCGCACGCTTGAGGTAACAAATACTTTGTATGGTGACAATAAGTTGATTAAAGCTTATAAATGGGAGCGTTTACCAGGCAGTTATCACGGCTCTGGTTGCACCCTCACTAGTGCGATTGCTGCCTGCATGGCGCATGGGCTTAGCATGGAAGAAGCTATCGAAGAGGCGCAAGAGTTCACTTGGCAAACACTCAAAAACGGCTTTAGACCTGGCATGGGGCAATTTATTCCTGACCGCATGTTTTGGGCGCGTGATGAAGAAGATGCGGTTGTGAATAGCGGGGATGCTAGCGTTAAAGCACATTAATTCTTCATGTTCACTATTTCATGATTCGTGGTTTATACGCCGTCACGCCAGATGAAGCGGATACTGATTTATTGGTAGCCAAAGTAGAGGCGGCGCTGCAAGGCGGCATTAGTGTTTTGCAATACCGAAATAAGCTTGCTAATCATAAGCTACAAACTCAGCAAGCGCGTGTGATATTGCCATTATGTCGGCAGTATGAAGTGCCATTGATTATTAATGATTCTATTAAGCTATGTTTAACATTAGACGCCGACGGCGTGCATATAGGCGCTGACGATGGCAATTTAAAAGAAATCCGTGCCAGAGTAGGCAAAGATAAAATAATTGGTGCTTCTTGTTATAACCGTTTTGATTTGGCCTTGGCTGCGCAGCAGGCTGGCGCAGATTATGTGGCATTTGGTGCTTGCTTTGCTTCTACTACTAAGCCAAAAGCACCGGTAGCGAATTTAAATTTATTTAGCCAAGCGCGTGCTCAGTTAACTATTCCAGCTGTTGCCATAGGTGGCATTAATCTAGACAATGCTATACAAGTTATTGGTGCTGGCGCACATTCGCTGGCTGTGATTAATGCAATTTTTAATGTACCTGACGTAAAATCTAGTACTCAACAATTTACACAATTATTTAGCGCTCACTCCTAAGGTTTAATGATGACATCTAGCAATCAAACTCTTTTTGAAAAATCTCAACAACTTATTCCTGGTGGCGTGAATTCGCCAGTAAGAGCGTTTCGTAGTGTGGGTGGTACGCCGATTTTCTTTAAAAAGGGCTTAGGTTCTAGGTTGTGGGATGTGGATGGTAAAGAATATATTGACTACATTAATTCTTGGGGCCCTATGATTGTCGGCCATGCGCACCCAGAAGTAATCAAAGCGGTGCAAGATGTAGCTGAGAATAGTTTGTCATTTGGTGCACCTACTGGGTTAGAGCTTGAAATGGCTGAACTGATTAATAAGTTGGTGCCTAGTATGGAACAGGTGCGGCTTAACAGTAGTGGTACCGAGGCGACCATGAGCGCCATCCGTACTTCACGTGGCTTTACTGGGCGTGACAAAATTGTCAAATTTGAAGGTTGCTACCATGGTCATTCCGATGGTTTGTTAGTTAAAGCAGGCTCAGGCTTGTTAACTTTTGGCGAGCCTGATTCTGGTGGCGTGCCAGCTAGTGTTGCTGCCCATACTTTAACGTTGGAGTATAACAACACGCAGGCACTTAAAGATTTATTCGCTAAGCTCGGTGACGAAATTGCCTGCGTAATTATTGAACCTGTGGTTGGCAATATGAACTTAATTGTGCCACATGTGGAATTCTTACAAACCTTGCGTGAGCTTTGCACTAAGCATGGTGCAGTTTTGATTTTTGATGAAGTAATGACGGGATTTAGAGTACATTTAGGTGGCGCACAGGCGCTTTATAATATTAAACCTGATATGACTACTTTGGGTAAAGTGATTGGCGGCGGGCTGCCGGTGGGTGCTTTTGGCGGCCGCAAAGATATTATGCAGTGTTTGGCGCCAGTTGGTAAGGTTTATCAGGCGGGTACTTTATCTGGCAATCCTGTGGCAGTCACAGCAGGTCTAAAAACGCTGGCATTAATTCAAGCGCCAAACTTCCATGTTAACTTAGCCGCACAGACAACCAAGTTGATAGAAGGCTTAAAAGCGGCGGCTAATGAGGCAGGCGTGATTTTTAATGCACAAAGTGTGGGTGGTATGTTTGGCCTTTATTTTTGTGAGCACTGTCCAACTAGCTATCACGAAATGATGCAATCCAATAAGGAGCATTTCAACCATTTCTTTCATAGCATGCTCGATAGTGGTATTTATTTAGGCCCTTCGGCTTTTGAAGCAGGTTTTGTTTCAGCGGCGCATAGTGATGAAGATATTGCTTTGACTATAGCGGCGGCGAAAAAAGCTTTTCAATCGCTTTAATTGCTAAGTATTCTCTTTAACCTCTATTTAATCCGTTATT
>JAIPCR010000082.1 GCA_021738125.1 Sulfuritalea sp. | reverse complement strand
GGTTATCGGATGCCAATTACCAGAAGCACCACCCTCAAAATCCACGCTACAGCAGGCCCAGCAGGTGGCGGTGGTGCCGATACTGGTGGTGGCTTTCTGCTTGACGCCGGCCTAGGATTGCAGCAAAACATTAGCAAAAATCTAGCTATTGAATTATTAGCTGGTGGTGTCACTGCTCCTTCACATAGTTTTGAAGCGCTGAATCTCGCTTTAAAACTTAACTACCAGTTTGGCTTACCAGACGTCTCATCTACGCCCGTTTCATGGAATGCGCTAGGCGAGTTTGACACTCAGCAACTACGCGTGCGCTTGGCCAACCAAACCTATTTCAAAGCGGATCCTAACTGGCGCAATCGTTTCACCAACAAAGAAGTGAGCAATTTAGGTGTACAAGTGGACTACTTCGTCTCACCTCATTTATTTATCACGGGCCAAGGATTGGCCGCCTATGCGGGTGACGCAGGCGCTTATATGACGGGTGAAGTGGGCTTGGGTACACAATGGGATTTAACTCAACATTGGTTTATTGAAGGCGAAGGCTTAGTCGGTGCTGCTGGCGGTGGCGGCTTAGCCGTTGGTGGCGGTCTTGTTGCTCAAGCCAACGCTTCTTTAGGCTATCGTTTATCGGATGCCCTGTCTATCATGGCAACCGCCGGGTATATCGAAGCGCCACGAGGTGACTTTAAAGCCAAAGTGGCAGGCATATCATTGGCTTACCAATTTACAGGGTTTACTGCCAAATAAAATACTTTACTTAGCTGGCAAAGTTTCAGCCGTAGGTACCCCCAGTAAATTTCTTAATATCGCGCAACTGCCGCTTAGTGGGGCGGCCTGCCCCTCTATCGCGTAAGGCATGCTCCCCTTCACCAGTAGCTTTGGCATTCTCACGTTTAGTAATGCTCGCCGGCGTTTCGCTATATAACAATGCGGCTTCTGGCGCACCTTTGCGGATATTGGCTAGCGCCAATACGCTGATTTCTATTTCAAAATCTCGGTTGCGTATATGAATCACTTGCCCAATATGCACTTCTTTGGCAGGTTTTACGCGATCACCATCCACATGCACTTTGCCAGTTTCTATTGCCGAGGTCGCTAAACTACGTGTTTTAAAAAAACGTGCAGCCCACAACCATTTATCTAATCTGCACTTAAGCGCTAGGTCAGTCATGATGCTAAATTAAAGGACTCAGCGTGGCGATTCAAATAATACCGTTTTGGGTAAATTCTGTTCTAACACCAGTTTGAAAGAATTAAGCGTCTCTGCAGCGATACGACTGACTTCATCTAAACCATGTCCGGTGAGGTGCAAAATTCCTTCAGCGACATTGTTCATGGTAGTGATATGAAATTGGCCATTGGCAACCGCCTCAATCACTTCATCGGCCAATACCAAATGACGCTTATTACGCCCAGGAATCAATACGCCCTGTTTGCCATCTAGGCCTATGTCTTTACAGACTCTGAAGTACCCTTCAATTTTTTCGTTCAAACCACCTACTGGCAATACTTCGCCATGTTGATTAAGTGCGCCAGTGACTGCAATGCCTTGCTTAATAGGTAACTTAGATAAAGAAGACAATAAGACAAATAACTCAGCACAAGACGCTGAATCACCATCGACGCCATTGTATTCTTGCTCAAATACCAACGAGGCTGTCATATTGAGTGGGTTCAATTTGGCAAAGTTAGTATGTAACCAGCTTTGCAATATCATCACGCCTTTATCATGCGTAGGCCCGCTCATCAGCACCTCACGGTCTATAGTGAGCACGTCACGACGGCCGGCATAACAGTTGGCGGAGATACGGATGGGTGAGCCAAAGCTTGCATCGGCTAAATCAATATGGGTAAGGCCATTAATTTGGCCAATCGCTTCGCCTTGAACGGCAATCATCAATTCATTATCGACAATCGAGTCACGCATATGACCTTCAATATAGCCATGGCGGGCATATCGTCGACTAATGGCGGCTTTGACATCTTCAATATCGACCAGTTGAGCCTCTCGCATCTCAGCCACGGCCGCACTTTCTAGCATCAACTTTTCTAGTACGGCAAACTGCGTACTAATACGCATTTGATCTTCTTCCAGCCTATGCATGGCATGCAACAACCCCACCACAGCGTCTGCGGTAAAATGACTGCAATTAAATTGCTGACATTTTTGTGCAATAAATCCAGCATAGGCGGCATAGTTTTCTGTAGTGGCTTTTACTTTTTCTGCAAACTCAATTTTGATAGGGAAGTAATTGAAAAAATCATACTTTTCATCAATGAGCAGATAATAATCGTCTCGAGTGGCTACCAACACCAACTTCACAGACACTGGAATGGCGGCTTGCGCACTGACAAAACTACCGCCTTGGCTACTGCTACTGGTCAAATCCTCAATTTGCAATGTGCCGTTACGTAAAAAGCGATGTAATTTTTCTAGCAACTGCGAACCATTCGCCTCATCCGCTAGAATGTCACGTAAATTTAATAGTAAAGTACCACCATCAGCACGCAACAAATTACCTGCCCGCAAGCGCATAAAGTCTGGCGTACTACTAGAATCTCCGGCACTTTCAATACCGCCAAACAATGACTGTAAACTGGGGTCATTATCGTAAATTACTGGGGCAGCTTGAGTAGTTTGGCACTCTGCTATTAAGCCCTGAGTATGCTCCACCAGCACATTCACCCGATAGCGTCCAAAGAAACTTTCGCTGAGTAACGCATCCAAATTACTATCATTTTCACCCGCCACGCTTGGCTGCCAAGCTTCTAAGTACTCTAGAACATCTTTTTGCAACAAGTCAAAATAAAGCATCAGTGCTTTGTTATTGGCAACATGCGGCATGTTGATTTTTATTTCGCCTAATTGCATCGCTAAGAATTGAATAATCACTGTGGAAGCGTTGTCTTTAATTCGGGCTTCAAGCAGGCTAGCAAGTTCTTTTGCCAGCTGACGAACAAAATGGTCTAAGGCTTGTTTGAGCTGTGAGCCCACGCCGCATGGCAATTTCAAGAACAACGGTTTGCCACTGCTATCAAACTGATATAGCGCCACTAAATCACTAGGAGCTTCTTGTTTAAGTGCCGCTTCGTGCATGGCACTCAACATTAAGGTAGTGCGCCCTGTCCCCGGCTCACCTAGCGCCAACAAATTAAACCCTGGTTGGCGAATATTTAAACCAAACTCTGCAGCTTTTTTAGCTTCTGATTGGGCAAACCAAGCCTGATGCTGCGCACTCAGATGCTTTGCACCTAGCAATTCTGAAGTATCTGCAAAATTAAATTGTTTAGCCGTAAGACTAAGGGTTAACTCTTGTGGTGTAAGGTGTTGTGACATATTGCCTGACTAATGTAGTTGAACTTTTTTAATTGAATTTTGATTTTAACTGCTATTGCATCATACATCACGTTCTCAAACAGGAAGTGATGCATAGTCATTATTGATTCCAGCGCTCGCGCGCCTCGTCATCGCTACTTTTGGCATCTAACCAACGCTCTCCTGATTGTGTAAGTTCTTTTTTCCAAAAAGGCGCTTCAGTTTTTAGGTAATCCATAATGAATTCACACGCCTTAAACGCCTCGCCACGATGTGCACTGCTCACCGCAACCAATACAATTTGCGCTGTCGCTTGCAATGTCCCTACTCGATGAATTAGCGTTACATCAAAGATATCCCAACGGCTTTGCGCTTGATTCACAATCGCTTCTAAGGCCTTTTCCGTCATGCCAGGGTAATGTTCTAAGGTCAGTTGTGATACTTGATCACCTTCATTCAAATCACGCACCAGCCCAACAAAGCTCACCACCGCACCAGTATCTTTACGTGCATTTTGAAGTCGATTAATTTCTAAACCAGCATCAAAATCTTCAGTTTGTACGCTAACCGCCATAATTTAATACTAAAACTTAGCCGCCGGTTACTGGCGGGAAAAAAGCCACTTCATCGCCATCAACTATCAAGGCATTATCATCCACCAGGGCATGGTTAATCGCTCCGCGCACTTTTAACTTACCCATCAACATCTGCTGCCAAACATCACTGCGTTTTGCAAGATGCGCTTTGAGCTTTAGTATGGTTAGCGTATTGGCAAAAGCATCATCCGGCAACTCTAAATCTTCAGTAGAAAATTTAAGCGTTTCTTTGAGTCTTGCAAAATAAAATATTTTAATTTTCATATAGTTGTGTAATTTTGTTAATCTTCTACATCATCTATAACATCCAGCACATCGGTTGGCTGATTCGTCAATTCCACGCGCTCAATTTTTGCAAAACGTTGTGTTATTTTTTGACTGGAAATATGTACATCTTGTGCATTTTCATGCGCTTGACGAATGTTATCGGCTAGCTTTTTCATGCGCTGATCAAAGCGACCAAAGTCTTTACTCAACTTACCTAGTTCTTCTTTAATCACATGCACCTGCTTACGCGTTTCAACGTCTTTTAACACCGCCCGTGCAGTATTCAACACGGCCATTAAGGTGGTGGGTGAGACTACCCATACGCGCTTATTCATGGCATATTCAATCACATCTTGGTGGTAGGCATGAAGCTCGGCGAATACGGCCTCGGCAGGAATAAACATAACGGCGCCATCTGAGGTGACGTTAGAAATGATGTATTTCTTAGCAATATCATCAACATGTTTCTTCACATCGAGTTTAAATTGCTTTTCAGCCAATAACTGCTCAGCTTCACTCAATTGACTATCGAACATGCGATGATAATTTTCAAGGGGAAATTTACTATCGACCGCCACCGTACCGGTAGGCTCTGGTAAGAATAAGGCACAATCTGCACGTGTACCGTTTTCAAAGGTATGCTGCATAGCAAAAGAATTTACCGGTAACACATTACGCACCAATGCTTCCAACTGCACTTCACCAAATGCGCCGCGACTACGCTTGTCGCCTAAGAGCTCTTGCAAACTGACTACATTAGTCGTTAAACCATCTATTTTCTTTTGCGCTTCATCGATGGTTGCGAGGCGGGCCATGACATCCACAAAAGTTTGATTGGTCTTTTTAAAGCCCTCATCCAAACGCTCTGAGACCTTGCCACCGATTTGCTCTAAGCGCCCATCTACCGCTTTAGTCAAACTCTCTATGCTTTGCGTCAGCGTAGTCGTAGCTTTCAGCATCGTGTCATTAATCAGCGCTTGCTGAGACTTGCCCTGCTCACTCAGGGTTGTATGCAATTTCTCTAATACCGTCTCGCGCGTGAGGGATAAGCTATTATTCTGCGCTAATTGCAAAGCCTGCATCGCGTCTCGTGTGGCTTGCAATTCGGCAGCTACACTCGCACGCAATCGCTCGCTAGATTCATTGGATGATGCGCTTAAACGATCACCCAGCTTATTTAAACCGTCGTTAACATCAAGCAACATGGCACGATGCTTTTCTTCAAACTGCTGTGCAATGAACGTGCTTTGATCACGTTGATTGCCGCTAAAATTCTGCCGAAGTAATAGCAGTAGAATAACAACAACCATTACTAAAATTAAAATTTGTATCATAGTGCTAAATTATACCCGATGCCGATTGCCTGATTTTTTAGAAATAATGTAGGCACGCTAGACCAAGTCTCTCGCCCGTAATTCTGCCTTGACATAGGCATAGTAAATAGGCGCCGCAACGATACCCACTAAACCAAACGCAGCTTCCATGCATAGCATGGCAATTAGCAACTCCCAAGCATTTGCACGAATTTGGCTACCAACGATTCTGGCATTTAAAAAATATTCCAATTTATGTATCAACACCAAATACAGCAAAGAAGCGATTGCCACAGTTAAAGACTGACTGAGACTCACAATCACAATCATGGTATTAGAAATCAAATTACCAATCACTGGAATTAAGCCTACGACAAAAGTAATGGCGATCATGGTTTTGATCAGGGGCAATTGAATACCCATTAAAGGCAAAACAATAGCCAAATATGTGGCGGTAAAAATGGTATTGATGGCAGAAATACGTAATTGCGCAAAAACGACACGTCTAAAGGCATCACTAAATAATGCTCCACGGCATGCTAAAGCGCGCGCAAACGGCTTAAAGTTATCCATCGCGACCACATCTCGGACAGCCAAAATACCGCCTATGATCATACCTATGAGTATATGTGCCATAGCGCGTCCAGCCTCTTTCCCAACCACTTGCAATTCATCCGCGTGCGTGCGCAACCAATCTGAGGCTTGTTCTTTAAAAGTAATCGCATCAGCAGGCAAATTTTTAAATATCCAGCCAGGTAAAATTTTGCGTGAATCCTCAATAATTTGCGCCATTTTAGCCAATAGCACCGTCACGCTGCCCGATTCCGACCTGAAAAATGCAAGCAAACCCGCACCAGCAAAAGCAAGCAAACTCACAATCACAATCACTAAAATTGCCACCGCCCATAACTTGGATATATTACTGGGGCGCTTAGTGGGGAGTCTGCGCGCAATAAAAGTCGTAATCATGTGCACCAATTCATACACTAACAATCCTGCTAGCAAAGCGGGCAATAAGCTGAATTTAAGTATAAAAAGCAAAGCGAATGCCGTAATGACCCACGCCGCTAGCTCATATATGGTTGGAGGTAATACTTTTGCAGTCGTTTTAATCATAGTTAAAATTAAACCCTAAAAATTTACTTGGCATATTACCCACTCTTTATTCTCTAATAAGGTTTAAACCGATTTAAGAAATTCGGCGCCTCATCTACTGGCAAAGAAACAACTAAATCAATTTGCTCGTTAAATGCCTTAGTCACAATATTACCATTACACTTCGCTAAGACGCTGCTCATCATGTCCATTTGTTTATAGGTAATCGTGAGTGGGTAGTTTTTCATTTCAACAAACGCCATGGTTTTTGCCGCATCTAGCGCTAATTTAGCGGTGCCACCATATGCACGCGCTAGCCCACCCGTACCCAAGTTAATACCCCCATAATAGCGAATCACCGCCACACAGACATTGATTAAATCACGGCCTTCGATGAGCTTTAACACTGGCATACCTGCTGTACCAGACGGCTCCCCCGCGTCTGAAAAACGCGGCACAACGCCATGCGCAGTTTTAAGGCGAAAAGCATACGCTAAATGATGTGCAGTAGGATGCTGCGCTGCGAAAGCACGTAATGCCGCTCCAACTTCACGCTCGTCAGCACAAGGCATGGCCATGGCAAGAAAGCGTGACTTTGTAATGGTTTGCTCGGCAAGACCCGCGTCCGTTATCACCAACAATTAATTTAACCCAGTGATAGCGCCTGATTGGTTCACGCTGATACGTTCACTAGCAGGTTGTTTGGGTAAGCCTGGCATCGTCATAATGTTGCCACAGATGGCCACGATAAATTCTGCACCACGCGACAATCTTAATTCACGCACTTGTAAGACATGTCCGGTTGGTGCACCCCGAAGCGTAGGGTCTGATGAAAATGAATACTGTGTTTTAGCAATACAAACCGGGTAATGACCATAGTTTTTCTCTAGCTCAACCAATCTTGATTTGGCTTCTAGAGAAAATTCAACCAGACTTGCCCCATATATTTTTTGTGCAATTGTTTCTATTTTTTGTTGCAATGGCATGCTATCTGGGTACAACAATTTAAATTGCTTGGCCGCATGAGTGTCGGTATTATCAATCACGCTTAACACTTCCTCAGCTAATGCTAAAGCGCCTACCCCACCCTGTGCCCAATGCTTACAAACAACCGCCTTCGCCCCATACTTAGCCGTTTCTGTTTGCAATAAACTAATTTCGGCCTCGGTATCACTCACGAAATGGTTGATGGCCACAACAACCTGTAAACCAAAATGTTGCTGCAGATTATCGACATGCTTATGTAAGTTCACCATGCCATTTTTTAACGCGACTAAGTTTTCTTGATTAAGCGCAACAACATCAACACCACCATGATATTTAAGCGCCCTCACCGTTGCCACTAGCACGACCACTGAAGGTTGCAATCCTGTTTTTCTACACTTAATATCAATGAACTTTTCAGCCCCTAAGTCTGCACCAAAACCCGCTTCTGTCACCACGTAATCTGCCAACTTTAACGCCGTCTGAGTGGCAATCACAGAATTACAACCATGTGCAATATTGGCAAATGGTCCGCCATGCACAATCGCTGCAGTATGCTCTAAGGTCTGTACTAGCGTCGGTTGAAAGGCGTTTTTTAACAAGGCGGTCATTGCCCCTTCGGCTTGTAAATCACTGGCGAAT
>JAIPCR010000081.1 GCA_021738125.1 Sulfuritalea sp. | reverse complement strand
CCCTTGGGTTAACTTTTCTATTGCCTGAGGTTGGTCGCCAGCCGGCTCAAATGGTTGATACAACTGATATAAACTATTAGGAAAAGTAACAAACACATCGTTCTTCATTGAATTTAACGTTTAATTTTAACAGTAAAATTGAATGGCGTACCTAACAATCAAGCTTATGTTATTACGTAGAACTTTGTCAGAATATGGCAGTCTGTAAGCAAAGTAATTTTAAATTTAATCATTATTTTATTGGATTCTATATGCGCAGATTTATTCTAATCGTTACGCTGCTTTGCATCACCAAGCCTGCATTCGCCATTGATCAGCAAAAAATACTAGCCGCCTTGCAAAGTGTCGTTATGGTACGTGGATACAACGATAATGGCGGCTTAGCTTATGGCTCTGGCGTGGTCGTAGCAGACAATAAAGTAATGACAAATTGTCATATTTTCCGAAGCACCAAAAGCCCATGGATAGCGCGCGGTGAAGATACCTATACAATAGTTTCTGTGCAAGCAGACAGATGGCATGATTTATGTTTACTCACTACTTATGGCGTACCATTTAAAGCTGCCGTTATTGCCAAAAATAGAGACTTAAGGCGAGGCCAAGAGGTATTATCAATTGGCCATTCAAACGGAGTTCCAGCGCCATTAACCTCTGCCGGTGCAATTAAATCTACCTATCATTTTGAGGGCGGTCACATCATTAGAAGTAGCGCTCCATTTCGCATGGGAGCTAGCGGTAGCGGAATTTTTGACATAGATGGCAATTTATTAGGCATCAATACTTTTAAAACACCTGGTAAACGCGCCTACTTTTACTCGCTTCCCATTGAATGGCTAGCCAACTTAGAAACATTACCCGTAGAAACCGTATTTCCTATTGTAGGCAAAGCATTTTGGGAAGAAGACGATGATAAGAAGCCATTCTTTATGCAAATGGCTATTCCAGAAATTAATGAAGACTGGGCTAGATTAGCTCAAATTGCACAAAAATGGATAGACGCCGACCCTAAAAATTCTGATGCATGGTACGAACTAGGTAACGCACAAGAAAACTTAAACAAAATTGACGATGCCGAGACTGCTTATAAACAGTCAGCATTGCTAGATAGCAAAAATACTGACTCATTGTTCAGACTTGGTGTTATCGCGCAAGCCAAAGGAGATAAAGTAAGCGTACATAACATTAATTTAGCGATAGCCAAAGTTGACCAAGCGCTTGCAGATGAATACAGCAACATCATGGGTTGCAGTAAGGAATGCTAAGTTTTCTATCTTTGTCATACAAGATATAACCAACCTTAGCGCGATTAACTACATCAAATGGCGATAGATAATACGCTCGGTTATTCCTAACCGCCATTTTTATGCGTAAAATAGCGGCTACTCAACATTTTGCAAAAAATTGTTTTAAGGACGCATATTTTGTCATCATCAGAAGTCGCTCATCAAGCATCAATTTTATCTAAACGCGTTCAATCGATTAAAGAATCACCTACCCTTGCAATTACTGCAAAAGCAGGTAAATACAAGGCCGAAGGTCGCCCTATTATTGGCTTAGCTGCAGGTGAGCCAGATTTTGATACGCCACAACACATCAAAGATGCCGCAAAACTAGCCATTGATAATGGCTTTACTAAGTACACGCCAGTTGCTGGGATTCCTGGCCTTAAAAAAGCCATCGTCAATAAATTTAAAAATGAAAATGGGTTTGATTACACCGTAAACGAAGTGATTGTTGGCGTAGGCGGTAAACAAACTATTTTCAACTTATGCTTAGCCGTACTCAACAAAGATGATGAAGTTATTATTCCAGCGCCTTACTGGGTATCTTACGCAGATATTGCACTCGTAGCTGAAGCTAAACCGATTATTATTGAATGTGGCATTGAACAAGGCTTTAAATTACTACCTGCGCAATTAGAAGCCGCCATTACAGCAAAAACAAAAATTTTCATGATCAACTCACCGTCCAACCCAACCGGTGCAGTGTATAGCTTGGCAGAACTCCAAGCCTTAGGTGAAGTGTTACTCAAGCATCCTCACGTGTTAGTGGCTACAGACGACATGTACGAGCATGTCAACTTAACAGGCAATAAGTTTTACAACATCCTCAATGCCTGTCCGGCACTTAAAAATCGCTGTATCGTACTTAATGGTGTATCTAAAGCATATTCTATGACAGGCTGGCGCATCGGCTATGCCGCAGGCCCTGCTTACATTATAAAAGCCATGGAGATTTTACAATCACAATCAACTAGCAACGCCACATCAATATCACAGGTAGCAGCACAAGCTGCCTTGGAAGGCCCGCAAGATTGTATAACCCCCATGGTAACCGCATTTAAAGAGCGCCACAGCTACGTAGTTAATCGCTTTAATGCTATGCCAGGGTTAAGTTGTTTAATGGCAGGTGGCGCGTTCTATGCGTTCCCTGATGCACGCAATGCAATTAACCACCTATATCAAGCAAAAAAACTTAAAGCCGCAACAGATATGGCTTTAGCTGAATATCTACTTGAGGAATTTGATGTCGCGGTTGTCCCAGGCTCGGCCTTTGGCGCAGAAGGTTATTTCAGAATCTCATTCGCAACATCAATGGAAAACCTACAAAATGCTTTAGATAGGATTGAGAAAGCACTTACTATTTAAAAAAATAACCGTTTTGGCATTGACCAAATGCCATGAAGTCATTAATATCACGGCTTCACAAATTCCAAGCTTGTGATGTAACAAAAACCGAATATTCCTCGATAGCTCAGCCGGTAGAGCAACGGACTGTTAATCCGTGTGTCCCTGGTTCGAGCCCAGGTCGAGGAGCCAAATTCCAAGCCACTGACAGAGATGTTAGTGGCTTTTTAGTTTCTGGAACGTGACAGAAACGTGACAACACTAACACATTGCTAACACTACCCACTTTTGGTGCGATGGCCTATTAGGCGTAAATAGTGTAGTTGTCATCATCCGACGGAACTATTTATCGCGTTTAGCGCCTTAACTGCTTCTTTTTCAAGATTTATTCAGTTATGCCTAATTCAACCACTAACGTCATTGATAAAGCTTTAATCGAAAGTGATTTATCTCGCATCATTGAAATGGCATGGGAAGACAGAACACCGTTCGAATCTATTAAAGCCAATTATGGTTTAGATGAAAGCGCTTTGATGAAAATTATGCGAGCCGCTATGACCTTTAACAGCTACAAACTATGGCGTAAACGAGTTAAAACAAAATCGATAAAACACCTTCACTTGCGAACCACCAAAGTCAGCCGCGCTTATTGCCCCACCCAATACAAATTGGGTCGTTAATTTCAATTAAGCATTCATAAATGCAAACCTAAATGTTGGCATTTAATGAATGGGGGGAAGTTAAGTAAAGATTAATTTGAGTCCAGCAATCAGTAGTACTATGGCCAATAGCTTTTTAATAGTACTAGGCTGAATATGACGGCTACCAAAATAAGAACCTAGACTGCCACCTAAAGCTGCGGCAATGAGTAAAGGTAAGATAAATGGTGGTAATGATTTTGTGGCAGAAATGTTACCCGCTAAACCAGAAACTGAGTTGACCAAAACAAATAGCGCTGAAACTGCCGCAGCTCTTTTAGCATCTGCCCAACCCATAAAAAGCAAAAGTGGCGTTAAGAAAATACCGCCACCTGTGCCAGTAAGCCCTGATAGCAGTCCAATCCCCGCGCCAGAGGTTACGGCTTGAATGCGTGGTGGTGAATGGATTTGCACCTTTTGCTTGGATTCGACAATAAAGCGCATTGCAGAGTAGATGAGCACTAAGCCTAATATCAGTTTAAAGAGATGTGTTGGCAGATTTAAACCACCGCCAATATATGCAAAAGGCACTGCCAGCAAGGCAAAAGGCCAAAATAAAGCCCATGAAAAGTGCCCTGCTTTGAAGTATTGCCAGGCAGCAATTGATGCAACCAAAATATTAAGTGTTAAAGCCGTTGGTTTGATAACAGATGGTGCGAAAGAGAATAGCGACATGATTGCAATGTAGCCTGATGCACCGGCGTGACCAACCGACGAATAAAGCATGGCAATAATAAAAACACTTATGACAAAAAGAATTAAAAGCTCAGGATTCAATGACTTATTACCTTAAAGCAACGCAACAAGAGCATTTAACAGCGCTGTATTGAGCGTTGTATTGGCAAACTGCCAAATATTGTGACTAGGCCGAGTGCTTAGATATATTTAAATGCTCGGCAAATGTTTCTTTGTTTTCTTTGAGAAAATCTAAGAGCTCCAATGCATCTAGCGATTTAAATTGTTTATCTAATTGAGCGATATTATCGGTTAAGTTAAATATAGAAGTCTCTCTATCAACCACCTGCAAGCCTTCATGTTCTGCAACATCTAAAATCTCTACTACTTTGTCATAAAGCTTTTCAGTTGCTGGTGTGTAAGGCACAATCACCCAAAAATCACTACCATTCCTGGTGACTAAGTCAGCTTTTCGAAATGCGTTTCTTAATGAGACTGTGACCGCGGCCAATTGCTTAACAGCCTCTTGTGCACCGTATGTTTCTCCAAGCTCGTTTTTATTACCATAAGCAATGTGTACTAGTCCAAATTTTACTGGACTTGCATAACGCACAGTCAAGGCCATTAACCATTCTAATGCGCCCAAAAATATGACTCGGGCTTCGATATCTTCACGTAGCATTTATAAGACTCCTGACTATTATGGTTTTAGGTTAAATAACGCTCAAGCAAGGCTGTTATGTGTCAATTTTTCATGACCGCTTAATTTTTATAACAATGTCATTATGGCATTCATGCAAAAAAAATACCATGAATGACACAATTAACAACACACACAAATCTTTGCCATCAAAACTGAATAAACTGGTCAGTTAGCAGTTGATTATACTCATATCAACATAAGCACTGGCGCCTATTTAATGCAGACCGCCCTCACCTGCTTCATATCTGTAACGCCTTGTAAGACCTTCTCGATACCATCTTGCTTTAATGTGCGCATACCGTCTTCTAGCGCAGTTGCAAACATGTCTGCCACACGCGCATGTTCTTGAATGTTTTTCTTGACGGCATCTGTACCTTCCATCAACTCATGCAAGCCTACACGACCTTTATAGCCCGTATCATTGCACTTATCACACCCTGCTGGCTTAAATAAGGTTAATTGTCCTTTATTATTACCGAAAGATTTAATCCATCTTTCATGAACAGCTTTGTAACTTGCTTCCGGATCTTTCTTCCAATAATTGGTATTTTTTAATTCTTCACAATATTCATCGAGCATCGCTTTAACTTCGGCAGCATCAGGCGTGTATGGCTTTTTGCAGTCACATAGCCGCTTACCTAAACGTTGCGCCAAAATACCAATCAAGGCATCCGCAAAGTTAAATGGATCCATACCCATATCTAACAGTCGAACGATGGATTCTGGTGCACTGTTTGTATGCAAGGTGGCAAATACTAAATGCCCTGTCAAAGACGCTTCGATACCGGTTGAAACAGTCTCTTTATCTCGCATCTCCCCGACCATAATCACATCAGGATCAGCACGTAAAAAAGCCTTCATGATCGTAGCGAAATCGAGTCCGGCTTTTTTATTAATTTGTACTTGTCGCAAGCCTTTCTGGGTAATTTCTACTGGGTCTTCCGCAGTCCATATTTTAGTTTCAGGCTTATTAATGTAGCCTAAAGCCGAGTGCAAGGTGGTGGTCTTACCTGAACCTGTTGGGCCACACACAAAAAATAAGCCATAAGGTTTAGCGATAAGTTCTTTTAATTTCATATTATTCCAGTCTGATAACCCCAACTTATCTAACGGAATCGGTTTACCTGCGGCTAAAATACGCATCACGATATCTTCCATACCGCCTGCAGATGGAATGGTCGCAACACGTAATTCAATATCTAGTGGACCGTATTTTTTGAATTTTATCTTACCGTCTTGTGGTCTACGTTTTTCTGAGATATCTAAATCGCACATAATTTTTATACGGGCTGTCAGCGCATTACGATAACTGGGTGGCACTTCAATATAGTTAACTAATGAACCATCTTTGCGGAAACGAACTTCAGTTTTACCCTTCTCAGGGTATGGCTCAATATGAATATCTGACGCGCCTTGGTTATAAGCGTCAATAATAATTTTATTGACCAATTTAACTAATTCATTATCTGCCGCCGCATTGGTATCATCCGCTGCGGAACCATAATCTTCTTCATCTTCACCCATTACGGATAGAATGTCGCCGATGTTGCCACTGGTGCTATTTGCACCATAAAACTGAATGACAGTATTGATGAAATCTTGTTGCAGACAGACGCGATAAGCTATTTTTACATGTCGAGGAAAGACATGGCTAACAACGCCAGAGCCTTTAATCCGCTCCGGGTCAGCCGTCAGAATAATTAGACCATCAGTATTAGTTTCATCAATTGGCAACCAACCATTTTCTTCAACATATTCCTGCTTAAGATTTTTAAGTAAATCAATAGGTTTAATTCGATCTACTTTATATGGCTCGTAAGGCGTATCAAAAAAACTAGATAACGCGCTACCAATCGCCACCGGTTTAACTTGGAAATCATTCACAAGTATAGACTCTAAATCTTTACCTAATTTGCGTGCTGAACGTTGCGCCAGTTCAAGCTCATCACTAGATAAATGCCCTTCTGTTACTAGGCCACTGTACTTAGTTTTTATTACGCTTGCATTTGTTAATCTTTGACTCAGCGCAATCGCTAGCGTTTTAGCTAGCTCGGGCGCCCCTTCTTCCACCATATGACTAAAAGGCAAGCCAGATAAGGTGTTGATAACCTGTACCACACCCATTAAACGACCATCTTCAGCATGCGTGATTGGGAAAACCAACATCTGCTTAGCGTGAAAACCTGTTCTTTTATCTACTTCTTTTAAAAACTTAATCTGAGTGCTAATGGCATTCAGTTCAGCATCGTCATAAACATCCTTAATGTTAAGTAATGTCTTTTTAACGCCTGAGTACCCAGCAATGCTACTTTGCGTGAGCGGCAACTTAAGCTCTTTAAATTCATTAAGCCCAGTTTTAACCTTAGAAACAATAGAGTTACCATCATCGCTCACTACATACAAGGTAATCCGTTCAGCTTCAAATAAAGCGCAAACCTCAAGACTAACCTCTAAAATAATTTCATCGATATAACGTGCCGCATGAATTTTATTTGTGACACTTTGCAGTTTCTTTGTAAAAGCTAGCTTATTGCCAATCTCGGTAAGATTGGCAGATTCTTTTTCTTGCTTTTGCAATATGCTATTCATAACAAACCAGTCCTATACAATAACCATGACGATTGATGTTGTAATATAAAGCTCAATACAATCAAGCCATATAATAAGTCAATTGACTGACTAGTCAACAGTAATAGTGACATGCGCCCAATTATATAGTGTCGTGAATAGATTATCTTATACAGAAAGTTGTTATTGAACTAAACTACAAGCTATGCCTGACAACCTAACCAAACAGAAAAACAATCCACTGCATGGAATGACACTAGAGGCAATTCTAATTGCTTTGCAGGCTCATTTTGGTTGGATTGAGCTAGGTAGACGGATTCCTATTCTCTGCTTTACTAATGAACCTAGTATTTCGTCGAGTTTAAAGTTTTTGCGTAAAACACCCTGGGCGCGCGATAAAGTTGAATCACTTTATCTGTTTATGCTCAGAGATATTCAACGCACAAATATTGATAAATCTTAAGGTTGATTGATCACGCAGTTAACTGGAATTTGCATTGAGCAAGCATTGCTGCGCCAATCATGCCCGCTTGATCACCCATGCTAGAGATACTCACATTGACTTTACCGCGTAATGCTGGAATTAAATCGCGGTCTAGCTGACGCTGAAAAGACTCTGACATCAATGCCCAAGCT
Organism: Sulfuritalea sp.; assembly: GCA_021738125.1. Taxonomy (GTDB): domain Bacteria; phylum Pseudomonadota; class Gammaproteobacteria; order Burkholderiales; family Methylophilaceae; genus Methylotenera. The sequence goes on along the minus strand of JAIPCR010000081.1, from coordinate 636 downwards.
GCGCTCATGCCACCTCCTAACACCACGTCACCCACGTCAATAACTTTTAAGATATGCGCTAGCGCTTTCGCCAGGGTAATACCTGCCAGCTGGTAAGCATCAATCGCTTTTTGATCGCCGTTAGTTGCACGAGCCGCTACTTCTTCTGCGCTGCAGTGTAGGCCAGTAGTTTCGAAGTAGCTAAGACTTACGGCACTTGCAGATGCATACTGCTCCATACAACCATGATTACCACAGCCACATATACGACCATTTGGCTCGACGATAATATGTCCCACTTCCATCGCCACGCCATGTTTGCCTTGAAATGGTTGTCCGTTAATAATTAAGCCACCGCCAACGCCTGTGCCTAAACCCAAATAAATCAAACTATTCGTAACATTAGCGCGTGTTGCATACTCGCCATAAGCTGCCGCGAGCGCATCATTCTCGGTAAATACTGGCAATTGAATTAATCGGTTCAAATCTGAAGTTAAATCCACATGACTTAAGCCAGGCAAATTGGGTGACTGCAAAATCTTTTGTGTGTTTGGATCAATGAATCCTGGAAAACCAATACCAACCGCGGACACTTCAGGATATTGATGACGCACACTGTTAATCGCATCAGAAATTGTAGACAAAATTGTTTGCCAG
>JAIPCR010000080.1 GCA_021738125.1 Sulfuritalea sp. | reverse complement strand
TGACTTTATGTTTTAACCTCATTGGTCATGTTGTGCGTAAAAAATATAGGGAGCAATACTAATGAGCCTTCAAACCTCTCAAGTGACAGGTGATAAAGCATCTGTGCTAGAAGATTTAGATGCAGTACGTGCGATGATACGCACGCATAAGCGTAACGATATTATTTTTTATGCGATTGGTTTAATTGCATTGATGGTAGGTTTACTGACTTTACTGACACTGTTTGTTGATTTAGTAATGGATGGCTATCCTCGCTTCAATATTCAGTTCTTTAGTGACTTCCCATCTCGTCGTGCTGGCAGTGCTGGCTTACTATCGGCTTGGGTAGGCTCATTACTAGTCATGACGGTAACTTTCTTAACAGCAGTACCCATTGGCGTTGGCGCTGGGCTTTACTTAGAAGAATATGCGCCTAAAAATTGGTTTTCAGATTTGATTGAAATTAATGTATCTAACCTCGCAGGTGTACCGTCTATTATTTATGGCTTACTGGCACTCGGCCTATTTGTTTATGGTCTAGACTTGGGACAAAGTATTTTAACGGCAGGGTTAACGCTAGGTTTATTGATTCTACCTATTGTCATCGTTTCTACCCGTGAAGCAATTCGCGGCATCCCCGTTGCGATTCGTGAAGCCGCTTATGCCGTTGGCGCCACTAAGTGGCAAGTCGTTAGTGATCATGTGGTTAAGTATTCACAAGGCGGTATTTTAACTGGGGTTATCATCGGCATGTCGCGTGCAATCGGTGAAACCGCACCGATTATCACCATAGGTGCACTGACTTTTATTGCCTTCTTGCCGCCTTCACCGGTGACGGATGTTGCACCTTTCCTGAATTTTGAATGGTTAAACTCAAGCTTTACCGTCTTGCCTATTCAAATGTTTAACTGGCTATCACGCCCTGATCACGCATTTCATATTAACGCTGCGGCCACTGGCGCAATTATCATTTTGGTCACCTTATTAATGAACGGAACAGCCATTTATTTACGTTATAAAATTCGTAAAAACATTAAATGGTAAGAAAAATATTTTAGGAAAAATATGGTCAATACTCCAACACCACTCAAAGCAGAAGCAAAAGACCTGAATTTTTATTATTCAAATGGTCACCAAGCGCTTAAAAGCGTCAACCTGCCTGTTTATGAGAAGAAAATTACTGCGTTAATTGGCCCATCAGGCTGCGGTAAATCAACTTTTTTACGTTGTTTTAACCGTATGCATGATTTGTATCCTGGCAATAAATATGAAGGTCAAATTGTCATGCACCCTGACAATACCAACATATTAGCGTCTGGTGTAGACCCGATTGAAGTGCGTATGCGTATTAGCATGGTGTTTCAAAAACCGAATCCATTTCCTAAGACTATTTTTGAAAACGTGGCTTATGGCCTACGTGTTCGTGACGAAAAAAATAAACGCGTAGTAGCAGATAAAGTAGAAGAGGCGCTTAAAGGCGCGGCATTGTGGAATGAAGTAAAAGATAGATTAAACGATTTGGCTTTTAATTTGTCTGGTGGTCAGCAACAACGCTTATGTATTGCCCGTGCACTCGCTACAGACCCAGAAATTATGCTATTTGACGAGCCTACTTCTGCACTAGACCCGATTGCTACAGTACACATTGAAGAGCTAATGGATGAATTACGTCATAAATTAACGATATTGGTGGTCACACACAATATGCAACAGGCTGCGCGTATTTCTGATTACACCGCCTATATGTATTTGGGCGAGATGATGGAATATGGCGATACTGATACGATTTTTACACGCCCTAACCGTAAAGAAACAGAAGATTACATTACTGGTAAGTTTGGTTAAACTGTCTAACATATAGCGAATACTCTGCAAGTTTTTAAAAGGATTAAGTGATGTCATCTGAACATATTTACAAACAATACGATGCTGAATTAGAAGCCGTGCGTGCCAAAGTGCTTGAAATGGGTAGCCTCGTTGAACAACAAATTGTGGATGCAATACAGTCATTAGTCACATCCAACAACAAGCTTGCCACTTCAGTGATTGAGAAAGACCACATGGTGAACACGCTAGAAGTGCAAGTGGATGAAGATTGTAGTCACATTATTGTGCGTCGCCAGCCAACTGCGAGTGATTTGCGTATGGTACTGATGATGATTAAAACCATCACTGATTTAGAGCGTATTGGTGATGAAGCGGCAAAAATTGCCCGTTTTTCACAGAAATCTATTGAAACAGATCGTATGTGGACACCACGTTTTGCTGAAATTAGCTCGATGTCTAATTTGGCGCGTGAAATGTTACATATGGCATTAGATGCATTTGCTAGATCAGATGCAACCAAAGTGCTTGAAATTGCACAGATGGATCAGGAGCTTGATGAGCATTATCAAATGACTATTCGTCATCTGATTACTTTTATGCTGGAAGACCCTCGCACTATTTCAATGTCATTAGAAGTATTATTTATTGCGAAAGCCATTGAACGTATTGGTGACCATGCAAAAAATATCTCAGAATATGTAGTGTATATGGTAAAAGGTAAAGATGTTCGCCATATCAGCATGGATGAGATGGAGCAGGAAGTAAATAACTAAGGTCTCCCTGATTCGTGTTTCAATAAAAAATCCAGCATTAGCTGGATTTTTTATGTCTGCTAGTCTACAAACTAATCAAATACCATCAGCGGTAATTTGATTTTTCTGTGACACATGTACGCTCTGACTAACATTTTTTTGGGATTGACTATCAATCAGCTGCGAATAAAAATGTGCCATACGTTGCGCTTGAAACTTGGCTGTCCATTTATCTAATGCATATATTTTTGCTTGACGGCCTAATTCAAACCTATGCTCAGGATAAGTCAGCAATTGATTCACTTTTTCTACAAAATGTGGAATATTATCCTGCGCAATCAGCGCACCTTTACCTTCAATTAAAATAGAGGCTGTTCCTAATTCGGCAATCGCCACAACCGGCGTACCTTGCGCCATCGCCTCCAATATCACCAAACCTTGCGTCTCACTCTTTGATGAAAATACGAATATATCAGCAGACTCATAACAGGCATTGAGCTCGGTATTGCGATCCAGATATCCGATAAACTTTACATTTTTTTCGATATCCAGTGTTTTAGCAAGTTGATGCAAGTGTGCTTCAGCTGGGCCTTCACCAGTAACGACTAGTAAAACATTGGGTCGTTTTTCAATGAGACTTTTAGTCATCTCAAGTAAAAAATCTATATTTTTTTCAAACGCCACCCTGCCGACATAGAGCAACATGGGTCTATCTAAGGCAATACCATATTTCAATCTAAATGCCTGACCATTTGACTCTTCAAAACTACGTGCTTGCAACCCCGTAGGAATGACTTCCGCATTGACTTTCACTCCATACGCACGCAGTACATCTAGCATAGGGGCTGATGGCGCAACAATCGCATCCACCGCATTGCACTGCCTTTTTGAAATCATTCGCGCTAAACCTTTTGCCAAATATTTAGGCACCCAAGGTAAATAGTGATGTAAGTAGTCTTCAAAAAACGTGTGGTAGGTTTCTATGCAAGGAATATTCAGCTTAGCCGCCAATTTTAAGCCTAAGTAATGCGCCACAAACGGTGTGTGCACATGAATCATGTCGTATTTTTCTTGTTCTAACGCCGGTAGCAACTTCATGGCCTCGCCAAACTTAATCAGCTTATCTTCCGGGTCAAAATAAATACTATGTGCCGGAATACGTTTAATCCAGGCTTCATCTTGAGTGAGTACTTGATAATCTGGCGCTATGAGATGCACTTCATGGCCTAATGCTTGTAGTTGCTCAACAAATGTTCTAATAGAGGTGGAGACACCATTAATTCTTGGAAAATAAACATCCGAGATAAATAATATTTTTAATGATTTCATCGTCATTGTTTGATTGCTCATTTTTTCAATAAATGTACTTAGCGTTGATATAGCCAGCTGCTTACTTGCATGCAACGATAACGCCTAAATATGACACTTTAATGAAAGTTGACTTAAAATTTGTCATGAAACCATCATGGTTTTGTCACGGTTTTTTCATAACCATACGTCAAATTATGCATTATGAAATTACCTATGTTTTTAAAAAAATATTATTGGTGGCTTCCATGCTGTCTTTACTCCGTAGATGCTAACGCATGGGGGTTAGTCACTCACTTATACTTTGCTCAATCTCTACTCTGGGCAATGCCATTGCTAGACCCCCGCTTGCAAAATGCCATTAAGCGCTTTCCGGAATTAGTGATGGCTGGCGCCTGCTTACCTGATTTGGCCATTGTCAGTCATCGCTTTCGCCATACCCATCTATGGGAAAACGCTCAACAACTCATGTTATCCGCCAAAACGGATGAAGAAACTGCTATTGCCATCGGCTACGTTAGCCATTTATATGTGGATGTGATTGCGCACAATCATTTTGTGCCTGCGCATGAGGCTAAATGGTTCAAAAACACGGTACTCACACACATTACTTCTGAATGGGCGATGGATGCGCACTTAGCCCCCATCATGAAAACTTCACCACGCTATTTACTAACGCAACACCAAACTGCTATTTCTAAATTTATTTCTGTGCAATTTAGGTGCAGTGAATCTACGACTAATATTGCTTTACAACGCTTGGCTTTTTGGGATGGTATATTGCGTTTTGTTCAATTACCGCACGTGATATATAAAACCGTTAGTCTGCTAGACAATAGAGTATTTAAACACTTTGTCTATTACGTGGCAAAAACACAAGTGGCGGTAAGAGATATTGGCATAGTGCTGAATGGCGACCGGCCATTATTAGAACCTGAGCTGAAAAATTTGAGTGTTGAGCAATTAGATCATTGGCGTGAACAGTGCTTAAAACACCTGCATGGTCTACACCCACTGCCAGTTAAGTACTTCCCTGAAACAGCAATAGCCGCCTAAAGAGCAGTGAGAGTATTGATGATTAGTTACTGATTTTTTTAGGCAGAATTTTATTTGTCAGCGTAATCAAACCAAGGCAAACTGCGCCGACAATTAAACCCACCAAAGCATCAACGACAATTGAAGCGATAAAAGCTACGCTTGGCAGCAATTCAGTCATAAACTCAGACCAATGATGTATTGCTGGTATGCCATGTCCTATAATGCTGCCACCCACCATGAACATGGCCAATGTGCCGACAACAGATAAAGTACGCATTAACTTAGGCGCAAAAGCCAATAAATATTTACCCAATTTACGCTGAATCTGCCTGTACACGCTTTTGCCTTTTTTTAGCATTAAGTAGAGTCCGAGATCATCTAGCTTAACAATACACGCGACCAAGCCGTAAACCCCCACCGTCATCACAATCGCCACGATAGCCACTACAGAGGCTTGTTGACTAAAGGTAGCCGCTGCCACTGTGCCTAAGGCAATCACAATAATTTCTGCAGATAAAATAAAGTCTGTACGAATAGCGCCTTTAATTTTTTCTTTTTCCAGCACGACCAAATCTTCTTTTGCATTCGTAATAGCATTAGCAAGAATTGTATGTTGCTCAATATTGTCATGCTTACTCATCAATAATTTATGTGCAACTTTTTCAAAGCCTTCAAAACATAAATAAGCACCGCCTGCCATGAGTAAGGGCGTGATGAGCCAAGGCGCAAAATAACTAACAGCAAGAGCACTTGGGACTAATATGAGTTTATTCAGAAATGAGCCTTTAGCAACGGCCCATACTACCGGGAGCTCGCGCTCTGCATGTACGCCAGAGACTTGTTGCGCATTGAGCGCTAAATCATCCCCCAGTACCCCTGCTGTTTTTTTTGCGGCGACTTGTGTCATCACCGACACGTCATCGAGTATCGTCGCAATGTCGTCCAAAAGCGCCAGTAAGCTGCCTGCTGCCATGCCTTTTCCTTAATCTTTTGCTTTACGTAATGGGGTTTTTGCCAAGTTTTCTTTGTAGGGTACGCCTATGCATATTCAAACTACGTGCAGTCGCTGATATATTGCCATCATGCTCAGTTAATACGCGTTGAATATGTTCCCACTCAAGCCTATCTATAGAAAGAGGATTGGCCGATAGCTCAACGTTTGTATCACCTGCTTTTTTACCAAACGCCGCGACAATCTCATCTGCATCTACTGGCTTAGCAAGATAATGTGTTGCGCCTAACTTAATTGCCTCTATCGCAGTCGTAATGCTAGCAAAGCCGGTGAGCACGACTATATGCGTACCCGCTTGCAAACTGGCAAGCTGACGCACTAAGACCAAACCTGAATTACCCGCCATTTTTAAATCAACCACAGCATATTCTGGCGCATCTTGCTGAGCCAACTCAAATGCAGTTTCAGCACTATTGGCCGTCGTCACTAAGAAGCCACGTTTCGTCATAGCAGGCGCGAGTACACTTAAAAATTCCACATCATCATCCACCAAAAGCAATGTAGGTTTTTCGTCTGTTATCGCCGTATTCATAATCCAACCTTTAATTTTTCTAATGGCAGTTTGACAATGGTCAGTACCCCGCCTTCAGCATGGTTATTCAAGCTTAATTCACCATCATAACGTGCCAAGGTGGTTTGCGTTAAATATACCCCTAGCCCCATGCCTTCTTCATTTTTTGAAGTAAAAAATGGCGTGCCTAATTGACGCTTAGTTTCTGCACTTAAGCCACGTCCAAAATCACGTATCTGTATGATGAGTATTTTTTCAGTCCAATCTGCCTCAAATATAATACGTTCTGCCGATTCATCTGCAGCATTGTCTAGCAAATTCAATATCGCTTGCGTCAGTGTTCTGTCTATTAAAATTATTGGGTCAAATCCAGTGCTAGCCATATTCACTATCAATTCTGTCGCTGGACGCGTATCTCGCCAACGCTGTATGGCCTCTAGTATAAATTCACTTATAGGCAAACCTTGTACTGCATCTACCCTTGTTTGGCCAGCGCTGCGGGTAATGGAAGATAAAATTTCTTTGCAACGAGACACTTGTTTTTGCAAGATCTCAATTTGCTTTAAAAGCGCCGGTTGGTTAGCGTATTCTTGGCTAAGCTCTTTACTCACTACCGCCATCGTAGCAAGTGGCGTACCAAGCTCATGCGCGGCACTGGTGGCTAATGCACCTAAGGCTAGCATGCGCTCACTTTCTAAAGCTTTTTCACGCACTGCGCCGATGGCTTTATCGTAGTCACGCAAGTTTTGCCCAATACGCGCAATAAAAATGGCCACAATAATCGAGCTCACTACAAACCCTATCCACATGCCCACTAAATGAATATCTAATTGCACACTCCCTTGACCATCCATACGCGCATGTAAATGCAAATGAGAAAGTGGCACATGATAAAACATCAGCAATGTATAACAAGTGATGCTTAAACTCGCAATTAACCAAGCGTAAGCAGCCCTCAAAGCCACAGCCGCGACTGTTATCGGCAGTAAGTACATCCAAATAAATGGATTACTGTAACCGCCGCTAAAATAAAAAAGCACAGAAAGCGCGGCAATATCCCCTAACAACTGAAGCAACAATTCACGTTGCGTAATTGCTTGGTTAGTTTGCTGGGTGTGATTGAGTCGCCACCATGCAATTAAATTTAATACGCCTAGCGCCACAATGGCCAGTGACAATGGCAATAAGGGTAAAGGCACAGACGCTTGGCGCAAAATAAAAATCACCAAGCTTAAACACACCATCACCACACTGCGTAGCATGATTAAACGCTGCATATTTAAGCGCGTCGCATTAAAACGTGATGGTTGGTTGGCTAGCATTTTATTAAGGTTTTCAGTTTAGGCTAATAATTAATTCACATTATAAAGCCTACGCGAAAATAATCATGCAATCCTGCCTGCGACATATTGTCGCGCGACAATTTGCCACATTCCGCGCTAAAAATTTATCATGTAATATCCCGCGATGTAAAAAAATCTAGCGGCGATAGCAACATGATTAAAAAACTAACAATTAGCTCACTATTACTATGTTCTAGCAATGTGTTGATGGCGGAAGTCGTAACGCCAGCAGAAGTAGAAGCTACCGATAGCACCACCAAAATGGAATCTATGCAGATTCGAGCGACAGCGGCAGAGCAACCGGCAGTGCCCGCTAATGTGCCTAATACTGTTGAAGGTGTAACGGCTAAGCAAATTAGTGAAAGTATTAATGCCGTCACTACGCCACAGGTACTTCAATACCTACCAAGCGTTCACGTGCGTGAACGTTATATTGGCGATTTTAATAGTATTTTGGTCATGCGCGTCAATAGCTCTATTTCTAGCGCACAGACTACGGTATACGCCGATGATTTATTACTTTCTAATTTTTTGAATAATAGTTTTAGCACTGCACCACGATGGAATATGGTATCCCCCGAAGAAATTGAGCGAGTGGATGTGATGTATGGCCCATTTTCGGCGTTGTATCCGGGTAATTCAGCAGGCGGTGTAGTGGTATTAAAAACCAAAATGCCAGAAAAATTTGAAGCGCATGCGAAATTTGATTATTTTGGCCAGAATTTCAATTTATACGGTACAGATAACTATTACGATGGGGTGCATGGCGCAGTCTCTATAGGCAGTAAATATAATGATTTTT
>JAIPCR010000079.1 GCA_021738125.1 Sulfuritalea sp. | reverse complement strand
AAAGCTAATGCAATTGCCAGAATGCGGGCTGCTGGTTGCATAGTCAGTAATACTGAATCTATTGTGTTTGAATGGCTAGGTAAAGCTGAAGGTGACGCCTTTAAAGCGATTAGTAAACTGATTCGCTAGCACGCAAGAGCCAGCCTATGAACTGGAAGATTCTGTTATTTGTGGGGCTAGTGAGTTACGGTGGTTTTCAACACTATTATCATCGCCCAATCATCCATGGTGCAGGTGAAATTGCGCCTAGCGAGCCCATACAAAGTAGCAGTTCTGCCGATAATATTCAGCTAAATGGTTTTACGCTTACAGCACTGGCTGATTATTCAATAGAAGCTAGGGTTTTATCTAGGGAAGACTATTCAACAGGAATAACTTCCGAATTATCACCCACTGATTTGGCTTTAGGCTGGGGCCCGATGTCAGATGAAGCTGTACTTGATAACATTGATATTTCCCAACGACATCGTTGGTTTTATTGGCGTGCAGATAAATTGCCTATTCCCCAGCGCGAAATTGAGATTCACGCGGCCAACACACATATCATTCCCGCTAACGATAGTGTTCGGCGTCAGCTCGGCAATATTAAGGTCGGCCAATTAGTTAAAATTAAAGGACTGTTGGTGGAAGCTAAAAGAGCAGATGGCTGGCGTTGGCGAAGTTCTCTAAGTCGCGAGGATGTGGGGAATGGTGCTTGTGAGTTGATATACGTAACCCAGCTTAATGCGAGTTAGGGTTTAAAAAATCTGAAATGATGGCTACCGTTTTTTGGGTGGCACCTTGTAGTGATAGGCATAGATCACGTCCAACCAGGCCCATATCAGCTTGTTTTTTTGGATTGTTCATTAAAGATTGAATGGCTGCAGTTAGTTCGGCCAAATCTTTTACCCGCCAAGCGGCACATTTTGCGACAGCAAGATCTGATACGTCGCTAAAATTAAAGGTGTGTTCGCCGATGAGTACGGGTTTATTCATAAGCATCGCTTCTATTAAATTTTGTCCGCCATAAGGGAGTAGGCTGCCCCCTACCAAACAGACATCAGCACTTGCATAGTAGCTAAATAACTCACCCATACTGTCGCCAAGAATAACCTGTGTTTCAACCGCAACTGTTTGATTGATACTAGAGCGTTTTTCATAGCGTAGCCCCCGTTCTTGAATCAAGGCTTCCACTGCCTTAAACCGTTGGGGGTGACGAGGCACAATGACCGTCAGTAACTGAGGTATTTGCACTGCCATTAAGGCGTCTAATACCATAGTTTCTTCACCTTCACGCGTGCTTGCCGCCAGAAATACTGGGCGACCTGAGCCAAATAAATGACGTAAATATTGACCTGCTGTAATGGCATTTTCAGGGGGCATCACATCAAATTTTAAATTGCCTACTACCTCTACCTGTTTTGCCCCTAATTGCTTAAGTCGTTCCGCATCTTGAGAGGTCTGAGCGGCAGTAATCGATAACGCTTGCAGGCCATCATGAACGAGCTTAGCTAATTTGCTGTAACCCCGGGCAGATTTTTCTGAGAGCCTTGCATTAACCAGCAATAACAGAATTTGACGTTGTTTGCAGCTTGCAATTAAATTAAACCAAAGCTCGGTCTCTAATAACACGCCAATTGCCGGGTCAAAGTGCTTTAAAAAGCGATTCACTGCAAAAGGCACGTCATAAGGTAAATAAACTCGTTGCACACTATTAGCGAATAATTGCTCACTTGTTGCTCGTCCTGTTGGCGTGCTGTGGCTTAGCAGTATTTGATAGTTAGGGTATTTATGAAGCAGCGATTGAACTAAAGGTGCCGCAGCCCGCGTTTCACCTACAGAAACACAATGCAACCATATCACTGGTTTATTAGGGTATGCGTCATAAAATCCAAAGCGCTCGCGCCAGTGTTTTAGATAGTCAGGTTGCTTAATGCCGCGCCAAATTAATTTTAATGGCATGAGTGGCAACAGCAAGTAAAGAAGCAGGGAATAGAAAAAACGATGCATAAGGTATTTTCTCACAAAAATGACCTTGTTGTTTTTGTCTAAAATTCGCACATTTATGAAGCATGATTTTTTGCAAGAAATTTATTTTAAATATTTTTTATAGGTAACTTTAGTGTGAGTAACTACTCACCACATCCCAATGCAAATGCAGACGCCATTTGCAAAAAAATACCCCAAAATGGTGCAAAAAATAGCCAGTAAAATAGGGTTGACGTACACAAAATAAAGGCATAAATTGCTGTTCCAGACACAACATATTGTGTTTTAGGGATGTATCTTTTATAAGAATAATAGTTTTTAATTAAAAATCACGGGCTTAGCGCAAAAAATCGCGTAAGACTGCAGTTGAGAAGGGGTTTCCATGCTAAAAGTAGTTGAATCAGCAAATCAATCAGAGTCGGGATCAGAAAAGGAAATTCCGATTCAGCCTGTGTCATTAGATATTTGGGATAAAAAATATCGCTTAAAAACAAAAACGGGTGAGCATGTTGATGCTGATATGGATGCTTCTTATGCTCGAGTCGCTCGCGCTTTAGCTGATGTAGAAACAACAGAAGAAAAGCGTGTCGAATGGCAAGAAAAATTTTTATGGGCATTGCGCCGTGGCGCAATCCCAGCAGGACGGATTACATCAAATGCGGGTGCTTTAGAGCATAAGCCAGCAACTTCTACTATTAATTGTACGGTGTCAGGTGTTATATCAGACAGCATGGATGATATTTTAGGCAAAGTACACGAAGCAGGCTTAACGCTTAAAGCAGGGTGTGGTATTGGCTACGAGTTTTCTACCTTACGTCCAAAAGGTGCATTCGTAGCGGGTGCTGGCGCTTATACCAGCGGCCCACTGTCATTTATGGATATCTACGACAAAATGTGTTTCACGGTATCAAGTGCTGGCGGACGTCGTGGTGCACAAATGGCAACTTTTGATATTTCTCACCCTGATGTCACCGACTTTATTAAAGCGAAACGCGAAAACGGTCGTTTACGTCAATTCAACCTATCATGTCTTATTACTAAAGAATTCATGGAAGCAGTAAAAGCCGATGCAGAGTGGAAACTGGCTTTTCCTGTGACTGAAAAAGAAGCGATTATCGATGGTTTAAATGTGAATGATGTTTCACAAGTGGTTTGGCGTGAATGGCCAATTAAAGGTAAATATCTTACTAAAACTGAAGGTGTAGACGCTGGCAAAGTCGCTTGTCGTGTCTATAAAACCATTAAGGCACGTCGTTTGTGGGATGTGATTATGTCCAGCACTTATGACTTTGCTGAGCCTGGGTTTATCTTGATTGATCGTGTAAATGAAATGAACAATAACTGGTTTTGCGAGAATATTCGCACCACCAATCCATGTGGTGAGCAGCCATTGCCGCCTTATGGTGCCTGCTTACTAGGCTCAGTCAATTTGACAAGATTTGTGAAACATCCTTTCACAGCAGAAGCTTATTTTGATTGGAAAGAGTATCGTGAAGTTGTCGCTATTTTTACGCGTATGTTAGATAACGTGGTTGAAATTAATGGCTTACCATTGCAACAACAGCGCGATGAAATTATGCGTAAACGTCGTCATGGGATGGGTTATTTGGGCTTAGGCTCAAGCCTCACTATGATGAAAATGAAATATGGTGAAGAAGATTCACTCAAATTTACCGATGAAGTCACCCGTGTTATGGCAGAAGAGGGTTGGAATGTCGGTGTACAGCTTGCTGAAGAAAAAGGCCCAGCACCGATTATGGAAGAAAAGTTTGAAGTGACTGCAGACATGTTGGCTAAACGCCCTGAAATGGCAGCGGATGGCATTAAAGTAGGCAGTAAAATTGCTGGTAAAGTGTTGCTAGGTAAATATAGTCGCTATATGCAACAGTTTCCAGAGGGCTTGCGTAATCAAATCGTTGCTAAAGGTGCGCGTTTTACGCACCATAGCTCTATTGCCCCAACAGGCACCATTTCACTCTCGCTCGCTAACAATGCAAGTAATGGTATTGAGCCCTCATTCGCTCATCACTACGCGCGCAACGTGATTCGTGAAGGTAAAAAATCAAAAGAAAAAGTCGATGTATTTTCTTATGAATTGTTGGCTTACCGTGAGCTGATTAATCCTAAAGCCATGCCGTTTAGTGAGCATGAGGATGAGAAATTACCTGATTACTTCTTAGACTCATCAACCATCCAAGCTAAAGCGCACGTAGATATTCAAGCGGCTTCGCAAAAATGGATTGATAGCTCAATTTCAAAAACCATTAATGTACCAACAGATTATGATTTTGAAGATTTCAAAAACATTTATCTCTACGCTTATGATAAAGGCTTAAAAGGTTGCACAACCTTTAGGTTCAATCCTGAAGCTTTCCAAGGCGTATTGGTGACAGAAAAAGATTTAGAAAACACCACCTACAAATTTACGCTAGATGACGGCACTGAGTTAGAAGTAAAAGGCAATGAGGAAATTGAATACGATGGTGAAATTCACTCAGCAGCCAATCTTTACGACGCACTCAAAGAAGGTTACTACGGAAAATTCTAAATAACACCCTCTTTCTGTGGAAGAGGGTTAGTGCGAGCAATGGCTTCGCAAGGGGAAAAAAATGGCAACAAAAATTGAAAAGAAAATTGTCGGCTACGCGCTGGTAAATGAGCAAGATAAAAAAGATGCAGAAAATAAAGCCGCAGAGTTAGAGGCGCAAAAAATTGCAGCGACTAAAGTCGTGCAAATTGGTGAGCCACTCAGTCGCCCAGACAAACTTGTGGGTAACACCTATAAAATTAAAACACCTGTTACAGAGCATGCGCTCTACATCACTATTAATGATGTGATTATGAACGAAGACACGCCGCAAGAGCACCGTCGCCCGTTCGAGATTTTCATCAACTCTAAAAATATGGAGCACTTTCAATGGATAGTTGCACTAACACGTGTGATGTCTGCTGTGTTTCGCAAGGGTGGCGATGTTACTTTCTTGGTTGAAGAGCTCAAAAGCGTTTTTGAACCAAGTGGTGGTTACTTCAAAAAAGGCGGTAAATTTGTACCCAGCTTAGTGGCGGAAATTGGTGAAGTGGTTGAGCAGCACCTACAAGAAATCGGTATGCTTAAAAAGCCGGGTTTAGATCAACACCAACAAAAGCTAGTAGCTGAGAAAAAAGCAGAATACCTAGAAAAACATGCAAAGGCTGGTGAAGAGGTTACTGCAGAAGGCTTCCCTAAGGGCGCTCAACTTTGTGGTAAATGTAACACCAAAGCGGCTATTGTGATGGATGGCTGCTTAACTTGCTTAAACTGTGGCGAGTCTAAATGCGGATAATTTAGAGCATATATAGCCCCTTATCTTGAGTGATATGGGGCTATGATGATTCATGTTGTTGAGCTGATAGCTCATTGACCAGTTGTGCAATATCCCACTCACAACCACCACATCCAGTAATAATGCCAGTACGTTGAGAAATTTCCTCTATGTTTAAACCTTGCTCGAACAGGTTTTGCACCTTAGCTCGAGTAGTACCACTACATTGGCATACCACTTCATCATCTAGAGTGATATTTTTATCGGTCATTTATTCGCAGTTTTTTCATGGTTGGGTAATGAATCTAACATATCTTCAATTCGGCTACACAGCGTTTTTAGTATTTTGATGCGTGCATAGTTTTTGTCATTAGCTTCTACCAGTGTCCAAGGTGAAGCCGCTGTGCTGGTATGATCTATCATGTCACAAACTGCTTGTTCGTACTCATCCCATTTTTCGCGGTTTCGCCAGTCTTCATCGGTAATTTTAAAACTTTTGTAAGCCGTTTTCTGACGATCTTCAAATCGGTGGAGTTGCTCCTCTTTGCTAATTGCCAGCCAAAATTTAACGACAAGAATATTATGTCGAATTAACTCTGCTTCAAATTCGTTGATTTCATTATAGGCGCGTAACCAGTCATTTTCTGAGCAGTATCCTTCAACGCGCTCTACCAATACTCTGCCATACCAAGATCGATCAAATATAGTCACTCTTCTTTTACGGGGAATATGTCGCCAGAAGCGCCATAAATAGGGCTGCGCGCGCTCTTCTTCAGTGGGCGCTGCGATGGGTACTACTTGATAATTTCGGGCGTCTAGCGCGGCAGTAATACGCCGAATACTTCCCCCTTTGCCTGCCGCATCATTTCCTTCAAAAACAACCACGACAGACATCTCTTTAAATCTAGGGTCTCTAGATAAGAGATTTAGTTTTTCCTGATATTTTTCTAGCTCTAGTTTAAATTTCTTTTTTTCTATCGATTTAGTTAAATCGAGTGACTTTAATATGTGCAGGTTATCTACAGAAGGTAACCTTGGTGCTACATTGATTTTGTGAGCGGTTGTATTTACTTGGTCTAGGCGGTTAAGCAGGGTCTCTAGAATTATTCTACCTACCGTTAAATTACGATAGTAAGGATCAGCACCTTCAATGATGTTCCATGGCGCTTCTATTGTATTGGTCTGACGGATAACGTTTTCATGCACAGATTGAAACTTATCGTAAGCGCTTAGTTGCTTAAAGTCTCTATCAGTCACGCGCCATCGAGTAGCGGGGTTTTTATGAAGTGTATTTAGGCGCTTTTCTTGTTTATCTTTGGATAAATGCAACCAGAGTTTAATAATAACTGCGCCATCAGAATATAGCATTTGCTCTAGCAATTTAGCGCGCTCTAGACTTTGAAGCAACTCGGCTGCAGTGCTGATGCCGTGCACTTGATTGAGTATGGGCCAGGTATACCAAGAGCCAAGAAAGACACCAATTCTAGATTTGGGGGGTAATGCGCGCCAAAAGCGCCACATCATTGGACGATCTAGCTCTTCATCAGAAGGATTGCCCATTGCATGTGTTTGAATGTAGCGTGGGTCCATCCATTCATTCAATAGATTAATTGTTTCGCGCCGACCAGCCCCAGCTACTCCGCCTACTAAAATAATCACTTGAAAATTAGCCGCATTTACAAGATTAAATTGTGCGTCTAATAATGCTTTCCGCAGTACAGGAATCTCTTTATCGTAAACATGCTTATCAATTTTGTGTCCTAGCTCGGCTGATTTGAACATTGCTATATTTCTACCTGTGAAGACAAAGATTTTTAAAGAGGCGGGTTAATATTATCGCATTTAGGTTAGTCTGCAAAGAATGTAAAAAATGTCAGGCGTAAAAAAAGCCCACATCGCTGTGAGCTTAATTTATATTGGTGGCCGAGACTGGAATCGAACCAGTGACACGCGGATTTTCAATCCGTAAAAAATATAATTTATCGGTGTTGATTTCTATGTTTAAATAATATTATTTTCATATAAATCATATAATTATATAAATTCTTGATTTTTTCATGTTGATTTAAATATCGCAATATACAGTAATCCTGGTTACAATAAGGTTACAAAAACAGGACTGTATATGGCAAAAATTAAATTAACGGCTAGTAGAATTGCGGATTTTCAGTGCGCTGACGGAAGGGCGCAGGACTTTCTATGGTGTGCTGATGTAGCTGGTTTGGCTGTCCGCGCTACTGCACGTTCTAATGTGAAGCGTTATATATTTCAAGCTAAGGTCAAGCGGGCCTCAGCAGATAGTGGCGTAAATAAAGCTGTCACTATGCGTGTAACAATAGGCAAGGTAAGTATATGGTCTATTGAAGATGCCAAAGCTGAAGCTCGACGCTTACAGGTTGAAATAGATAAAGGCTACGACCCTCGCCAACAAGAGAAAGATAAACATCTTGCTGAAACTATTCGCCTTAATGCTACTAAGCAAGCAGCGGAAGCAAAAGCCTTAAAAGATAAGCTAGAGTCAGTTAAGTTTGATGAAGCATGGCAGGAGTATATTTCCGAGAGGAAAGAGGCTAAAGAGGGTAAAGAAAACTCATGGTCAGTTCGCCACTACAGTGATCATCTAAAATTAACCCATATTGGGGGTATAGAAAGAAAGAGAAGTAAAAAGTTAACAGCAGCAGGGCCTTTAGCATCATTCTTAGATTTAAAGCTTGTGGACATAACGCCTGAAAAAGTTACTGAATGGGCTGATGTTGAGGCTAATAAAAGGCCAACACAGGCGAGACTAGCATTTCGATTACTAAGAGCATTCTTATCCTGGTGCATGAAGCACCGGGTTTATAAGCAAATAGTTAAAGATAATGCCGCCAAAAATGATGTGGCGCGAAAGCGTTTAGGTAAACCGCAAACTAAGAGCGATGTGTTGCAGCGGGAGCAATTGCCTGCATGGTTTACCGCTGTAAAGCAAATAAACAATCCTGTTATTGCCATTTACTTACAAACATTACTGTTGACAGGTCGGCGCCGCGAACAAATTGCACAGCTTAAATGGTCAGATATAGACTTTCAGTGGAATAAGATCACTATGAAAGACAAGACTGAGCGCAATGCATCAATCCCATTAACGCCCTATGTAGCAAGTTTACTGCGAACTCTCCCACGCCGTAATGAATTTGTGTTTAGCAGTCCCACAGCAAAAGCTGGATATTTGGCTGACCCATCTGATGCCCATCGAAAAGCATGTGCTGAAGCAGGTGTAGATTTAACTTTACATGGCCTTCATCGAAGTTTTGCAACATTGTGTGAGTGGATTGAAATGCCCTCTGGCATTGCTGCTCAAATACAAGGGCATGCCCCACAAGAGGTTAG
>JAIPCR010000078.1 GCA_021738125.1 Sulfuritalea sp. | reverse complement strand
GAATCTGGCTTATTGCCAGAAGGCTCTAGTTTGTATGAGGCCGCTAATATCACATTAGTACACCATTTGTACGCATCGCTCCGTGCGCGTAATCTTTATCATAGAGACCAACATTATGTGGTTCGCGATGGTGAAGTGACAATAGTTGATGAGATTAATGGGCGTATGATGCCAGGACGTCGTTGGTCAGATGGTTTGCATCAAGCGGTTGAAGCCAAAGAAGGTGTTGAAATTCAAAAAGAAAATCAAACCCTGGCATCTATTACCTTTCAAAATTACTTCCGTATGTATACTAAGTTGTCAGGCATGACAGGCACTGCAGACACCGAAGCTTATGAGTTTAATCAGATTTACAATCTAGAAACAGTCGTCATTCCAACACATCGCCCCATGTTACGTAAAGATAATATGGATAAGGTGTATCGGACTGCTCAAGAGAAGTATGCAGCCGTTATTATGGATATTAAAGATTGCCAAAGTCGTGGCCAACCTGTGTTAGTTGGAACCACTTCGATTGAAAATTCGGAGCTCATCTCTAAGTTACTCAATGTCGAAAAATTAGAGCATCAAGTACTGAACGCTAAACAGCATGAGCGTGAAGCGCATGTTATTGCTCAAGCTGGTCGTCCTGGGGTCATTACGATTGCTACCAATATGGCGGGTCGTGGGACTGATATTGTATTAGGCGGCAACCCTGAGACTGATATCGAAGCGATTAAACATGACGCCTCTCTAACGGATGTGGAGAAAGAAACTCGAATTACTAAGCTTAAAACTGAATGGCAGCAACGTCATGATGCTGTTTTAGCTGCCGGGGGCTTGCATATCGCTGGTACCGAACGTCATGAATCACGACGAGTAGATAATCAGTTACGAGGTCGCTCAGGTCGCCAGGGGGATGCAGGTTCAAGTCGTTTTTATCTTTCATTAGAAGATCAGCTATTGCGTATTTTTGCTTCTGATCGTGTTTCAGCCATTATGGAAAAGCTTAACATGCCTGATGGTGAGGCTATTGAACATCCATGGGTAACGCGAGCGATAGAAAATGCGCAGCGTAAGGTAGAAGGTCGTAACTTTGATATTCGTAAGCAATTGCTTGAGTATGATGATGTGGCTAATGATCAACGTAAAGTTATCTACGAGCAACGCAATGAATTGTTAGAGGCGATTGATGTAGGTGACACGATTCAAGCGATGCGTGAAGATGTGCTCACCAGTATGATTGCAACGCACATTCCGCCTAATAGTGTTGAAGAGTTATGGGATGTGCCTAGTCTAGAAAGAGAGCTTAAGGCGGAGACTGGCCTTGAAATTCCATTGCAAAAAATGTTAGAAGACAACCCTGATTTGCATGAAGAAACGCTGCGTGAGCGCATTATTGAAGCGGCTAATAGCGCTTACGTGAATAAAGAGTCTCTTGCTAGTGCAGATGTGATGCGTCAGTTTGAGCGCTCTGTAATGTTGCAAAGTTTAGATAATCATTGGCGTGAGCACCTTGCTGCGCTTGATCATTTACGTCAAGGTATACATTTGCGTTCTTATGCTCAAAAAAATCCTAAGCAAGAATACAAGCGTGAAGCATTTGAGTTGTTTGAAGGTTTGTTGAATGCAGTGAAAAGTGAAGTTACAAAAATCACGATGTTGGTGCAAGTGAAAGATGAAGCAGATGTTGAGGCGGTTGAAAAACCAGTCGAATTAGAAAATGTGCAATATCAGCATGCAGATTATGATGAAGCTTTGGCTAACCCTTCCGATACTGAGCAACCATCTAGCACTCAACCAATTGTGCGTGAAGGTGTAAAAGTTGGTCGCAATGATCCATGCCCATGTGGATCTGGAAAGAAATTTAAGCAATGCCATGGAGTTTTAAGTTAAATCAGAATGAAAGGTTTGAGTATGTCTGAAAATACACAAAATGAAATTCAATCACCTTGTGTAGGCATATGCACAATGGATGATACGACAGGCTTGTGTCTAGGTTGCTATCGAAGTCTAGATGAAATTAAGGGTTGGTGGGACATGAATCCACAAGATCAAAAAAAATTGCTTGTTGCATTAGAAGAACGTCAGATGCAACAAGTGAGTTTTGATGATTAATAACTTACAAGGTGTGGTTATACACACCTAAAATGACACCTTGATTTCTCAATTCATTGAGAATTTTTAGCCCAAACTGAATTGCATGTTCTAGCGGTAAGCTCCCTATTTCATTTGCAATCTGAGTTAGTGCTTGCCTACTCGTCATGTTTTTATCTTTAAGTAACTCAATCAGCCTGAAAGTGATGGGGTTAAGCTCAATAAATTTTACGATGTATTCTGTGTCGCGAAACACTAAAAGATGCGTCGCTATTTTTTCCTTAGGTTTATAACGAGGTGATATTTTTTGCACTGCATATGGGTAATTGAGCAATTGCATCGTTGGGCTAAATACTAGTTGATATTCCAGTAAATCACCGCCAACCTCTACAATTTGATTATTGATAACAGTTTCAGTTGGGTCATTCGCCATTGTTGAAACGAGCAACTCAATCCACTCGTAATGGCAAAGGCTGGTTAAATATTCGGGTAGTACTTCTGAAGAGCATTGATCGAGGTTTGTTAGATAGGTTAAAAATTCTTCAGGAATTTTTCTGAAAATTGGCGTATTTGCTGAATG
The DNA here is from genome assembly GCA_021738125.1 of Sulfuritalea sp. Classification (GTDB taxonomy): domain Bacteria; phylum Pseudomonadota; class Gammaproteobacteria; order Burkholderiales; family Methylophilaceae; genus Methylotenera. The sequence continues at coordinate 5,988 of JAIPCR010000078.1, read as the reverse complement.
TACTCGGAAAAACTCACGTATTAAACTTAACCAAGCTCGTTTCCCCAAGACTTTTCGCGCAACAGGAAAACAGGCTGAAACAGATTCAAAGAGATTGTTAAATACAATTTCTTTATAAACATTCATGCCTTTAATTGCCACATTTTTTGGTCTGGGTTGACCAATAGGATCCCGAATATAGGCTGTAAATGCTTGTTGATACTGCTGAAAATGAGGAAATTCTTTTTTCATATCTAAGATCGATACTTATTTTGGATATCTGCAATTTTATCGACTTCATGCATCAGCGTTGGTAAAGGTGGGATATTGTTATCTCGCTCTAAACAGGTGGGGAATGGTCCAAAGAGTTCATATGCCTCTTCAAGCAAGGTCCATACTGGGCTTATGATTTCTGTGCCATGCGTGTCAATCAAAAGATTTGGTGCTTGCTGATAATGACCTGCCATATGTGAATAGACAATCCGTTCGCCAGGAATGCCCTTCAAGAATACATGGGCATCAAAGCCAAAATTGACGCTATTCACGTAAAGATTGTTGATGTCTAAATGCAATAAACAGTCAGCTTCTACAAGAACAGCTTTGATAAACGTCAATTCGTCCATAGATGAAATTGGGGCTTGCACATAATAAGAGGCATTCTCTATGGCAATGCGTTGGCCTAAAATGTCTTGCGTTTCGCGTATGCGTTGTACAACATGGTATATGGCTTCTTCAGTAAACGGGATTGGCAATAAATCGTATAAATAGCCTTGCTGTCCATTATAGCCATCTGTTGAATAGCTTAAATGTTCGGTATATAGCGGAATGCTATATTGCTGTAGAAATTTTTTAACTTGTAGTAAAAAATGGGTATTGAGAGGCGCTAAGCCACCTAAAGACAAACATAAGCCATGACAAACGATAGGATAACGTTCTGCTAGCCAATCTAACTGTTTGACAGCTTTGCCGCCAATAGCTATCCAGTTTTCTGGCGCTAGTTCTAAAAAACTAATATTGCTAATGGTTGGGTCGCCAAAAGCCGCTTGGATTTGAGGTATGAGCTCTCGCTTTAACCCCAAACCCGTACCACGAATGACAGATTGATTGGTATCAGTCATATTAAAATGCTTAGGAGCAATTACTTCATTTTTTCAGCGCTACATTTACCCTCTTTAGTTTTTTCAGCGCTACATTTACCCTCTTTAGTTTTTTCAGCGCTACATTTACCCTCTTTAGTTTTTTCAGTAGTAGCTTTCTTCGTAGCACCACATTTGCCTGTGGCACATTTGCCATCTTTCATTTTGACTTCTGTGTTATCTGCAACCTGATAGCCACTTGTTAATGATTTGGCTGCAAATGGGCTCTCTGCCGCATTTACTGATGGTCCTACGATGGATAATGCGAAAGCGCCACTGATAGCAAGTGCAATTGATTTTTGTGAATTGTTCATGATAAATCCTTTAAAAGTCGTTAATGTTAATTTGATTCATTTTTGCTATTTACTGCATAGGTAATTCTATTTTTTGCTTCTATACTTAGTGTTATCGAAACGTCATTTTCAGTCGTATGTACCATGTGTTTAAGCATATGGCTCAATAAACGAAGTTGACTATTGAAGCGGTTACAAGCATCACAAATAATTAAATGAAATTTTAATTGTGCCCGCTCTGACCACGATAATGGCTGGTCTAAAGATTGTGACATGAGTTCACTGGCTTTTTTACAATGAATCATTAGCATGATTTATCCTGTAATCCAATTGAGCTCTAAGCATTTTCTTAATCCCATCCGGGCTCGATATAACATTACCCATGCGTTGGTCGATGTAATTTCAAGTTCCTTACAAATATTTTCATTTTCCATTTCTTGCACATCACGCATAACAAATATTGATGCTAATTTAGTTGGAAGTTTATCCATGCAAGCACCTAAAATAGTAAGGAATTGTTTTTGCTCAAGAGCATCATCTGGCATTTGTAAAGTTTGTGGTTTATCTAGCCAGTGGCCTGAGTTATCAAAAAAATCATCCATCGCTGTCTCTGGATTATCAAGATTCACTAAATTCGAAATAGGCTGCTCTCGTAATTGTTTGCGCTGCAGATCAATGATTTTATGTTTGAGTATTCCTGTAAGCCAAGTTCGAGCTGAAGATTTACCATCAAAGCTATTGTTTTTGATAGCCGCAAGCATAGTTTCTTGTACTGCATCTTCTGCTGCATGTGAATCACGTAATCTTGCCAAAGCGAAGCGATATAAGTAATCACCATGGTCGTTTAGCCATTCATGAATTTTTTCCATTCCAACATTTAATCATGAATGTACTTTGATTATCAATATAGTTTTTGTAAGGGGTTTGGGTCTTATGCGACTAAAGTAAATAACTCATTTGTTAGGATACAATTATGCCCAGCATTGTAAAGAAAGTTAACCTTGTCACATTGTATTTTCAAGCGACTTCGTTATTAGATAAGGTAAATACATGGATGCCTCAATTACTTTTACGCAGTTTGTTAGCTTGGGAGTTTCTAGAGTCAGGATTGGAAAAATATCATGGTAAGAACTGGTTTTCTGAACTGCAATTTCCTTTTCCATTAAGTTTAGTATCAATCGACGTCAGCTGGTGTCTAGCTACTTATTTTGAGATTTTTGGGGCAATTGCTTTATTGATTGGTTTTGCAACACGATTTTTTACGATGTCTTTAATGATATTAACAATAGTGGCAATATTGACGGTACATTTCCCTGAGCAGGTCTATTCTTTAGCTGACCTTCTAAAGGGCTATCGTCTCGTAGATGAAGAAGGCGATGGTTTTGGTAATTATAAGTTGCCACTTATTTATCTGATAATGTTTATACCTTTGTTATTAGGGGGTGCTGGTAAGTTGAGTTTAGATGCTTGGATTAAAAATACTTACCTAATTTTTACTCGCAATAGGTCAAGATAATGTGCTGAATCTAGTGGTATATTGTGGCGTTGGGAATACCAAATGGTTTCAGCAAGACATTCTAGTATGTGATGTTGCGCTGTGTGTTTGTCCTGGTGTTGTTTGCAAAGTTGGTTGTAGATTGAAGTAATGCCTATAGGCTGATTGATGCTGATTTGCTCAATAACTGATAAATGTAAAGAAATATGCAAAAAAGGATTAGTTTCGCTCATTTCTGGAAAATATTGTTGATTCATATAGCGTTCAGGTGAATTGAATACGAAATGGTATTCAGGATGCATTTGTAAGACTTCAACCGTAATTTTTTCTAAATCTGTCAGCGTGAGTTTTTGCTTAAATTTAGACCAAGCGTCAAATAGAAACTGCCTGGCTTGATCTCGACTGGGATTGTATAAACTCATTTTAATGCTGACCTGTATTGTATTCTTTAGCTTGATATTCACATAAGTCTTTAATACAACATTCTGCACATTTTGGTTTACGTGCAGTACAGGTGTAACGACCATGTAAAATTAATAAATGATGGGCATTTTGCATGAATTCTGCTGGGATTGTTTTCAGATATTGATGTTCTACCTCTAATACGGTTTTGCCAGTGGCAAGTTTAATGCGATTGCCTAACCGAAATAAATGCGTATCTACGGCGATGGTCGGTTCACCAAATGCCGTATTTAAAATGACGTTGGCAGTTTTACGTCCGACACCTGGAAGGCTTTCTAGTGCATCACGCGTATTAGGTACTTGTGACTGGTGTTGTGAGATGAGCATTTGACAGGTAGTCAGCACATTTTTGGCTTTGGCATGATAGAGTCCAATCGTATTGATGAATTGTTCTAAACCCAATAGGCCAAGCGCCAATATGCCTTCTGGCGTATTAGCAACGGCATATAGTTTATCGGTAGCTAGATTTACACTTTTATCAGTGGCTTGTGCGGATAAAATCACCGCAATCAATAACTCAAATGTGCTGTTATGTCTAAGTTCTGTTGATGGATTGGGGATGGCAACACTCAGGCGTCTAAATATTTCTAAACGTTTTTCAGCATTCATACCTAACTTCTTAAAGGACTAATAAGCTTGCTAACTCAATGACTGAGTAGTGGTTTGAGTGCTGGCGTCGACGTATTATTGTCAGCTGTTTTTCTAATTTCAATCCAGTTGCGTAGCGCAATTAAAGTGCCTAAGCCCAAAAACGCACCAGGCGGCAAAACAGCCAATAAGAAACCATGGTAATCAGGGATAATCGTTAAGACAAATTGCTTTGCGGCTGGCCCAAAGGCTAAATCTATTCCAGAAAACAATGTACCTTTGCCCAAAATTTCTCGTATAGCCCCTAGTAAGCCCAGCACTAGGGCTAAGCCTGAGCCCATCATGAACCCATCTAGAATAGAAGGTGCAGGCGAGTTTTTGACGGCAAAGGACTCTACGCGAGCGAGTACGATGCAATTCACAACTATGAGGGGAATGAATATGCCTAAGACCTTATGTAGCGGGTGGGCAAACGCGTTGATAGATAAATCGATGACGGTCACCAGTGCCGCAATAACTAAAATAAATACTGGGACACGAATCTCGCTAGGGATAAATTTTCTAACGGGGGATACTGATCCGTTAGCGGCTGCCATGACAAGTGCAGTTGCGATACCTAAGCTTAGGCCATTCACAGCAGTTGTCGTTACTGCGAGCGTTGGGCATAAGCCCAGAAGTTGCACTACGCCGGCATTTTGTTTCCAAAGACCATTGAGAGTGATTTCTTTATAGAGGTTGCTCATAAAAAATTCCTAAGCTCTTTTTAAGGGGTAACTGCAAAAAGCGTTTGTTTATTTATTTCATAAAACTGTAGCGCTTTTAAAACTGCTTTCACTACCGCGCGTGGCGTAATGGTAGCACCAACCATATAGTCAAATTTACCACCGTCTTTTTTAACCTGCCAATTTGCTATTGGTGTTTTATGGACAGATTCGTCATCAAATAGTTTGATCCACTTGCCGTGAGCTATATCAATGTAATCGCCTAAGCCAGGTGTTTCTTTATGTGCCAGCACTCGTACGCCGCTAATTGATCCATCTGCGCGGATAGCGATGAGTAATTTAATGTCGCCACTATAGCCGTCATGCGCAATGGCTTCTAATACTACACCTGCGGTTTTGTTGTTGAATTTTGCAATATTTGCGATAGTGCTGACGCGATTGCCTAATAAATCATTGGGATCAATTTCTACAGTGGTTTTCAGTAAATCATTGTCATACACGTTGACTGGTAAAATTTCCTTAAATAGTGCTAAGCGTGCTTCTTTCTCGCTGGCTTCGATAGGCGCACGTGTGATATCAAATACATAGGCAAGTAGTGATGTGCCAATCGAGGCAAAAGCCAGCATGGTAATGGCAGTTTTTAACGCGTTTTTAAATATTGCGTTGTTAAACATATTATTTCTCGTAACCAAACACGCGAGGTTGCGTAAGTGAATCAATCAGTGGCACACACATATTCATTAGCAACACAGCAAATGCTACGCCGTCTGGGTAGCCGCCATATACGCGGATTAAATATGTGAGTATGCCGACGCCAGCAGCAAAGTAGAGCTTACCTTTCGGCGTAGTTGGACCGCTGACAGGATCGGTAATGATAAAAAAGGCACTTAACATGGACGCGCCACTCATTAAATGAAACAGTGGATTGGCAAAATGCGTAGAATCAATGACATAAAATGTAAATGAAATGGTGGCTAATGCGGCTAAAAATGCTGTGGGTAAATGCCAGCTAATAATGCGTTGTTGTAATAGATACAAGCCACCTAAGAAATAAGCGCCTGTAACAACTTCACCACCTTTGGCACCAAACATACCAAATATAGGTGCTTGAGTGATATTAGTTACTTCATGTTTGAGCATTAATTGTGTTTTTAAGTAATCCAATGGGGTGGCAGAAGTAATTGCATCAACTTTGATTTCTGAGGGGAGTATATTGCTGAAAATAAAGTTTAGTTGTTCCATAAAGCTAAGGGGATACTCAGCTAATAATAGTGGCGCAGGCCATTTAGTCATAATGAGTGGGAATGAAATAA
>JAIPCR010000077.1 GCA_021738125.1 Sulfuritalea sp. | reverse complement strand
AGGCTTAGTATCTAGTGTTTCCATCATATTTCCTTTTTCAGTAGTCGCCATTGCCAGCTTACGCTCTTATCGAGGCACTAAAAATACAGATTTTTCAGTGACGACGTCTTTAGTTTCTAGCGATTCAATTTCAAACATTATTTTATGTGAGCCAGATTCAAGTGTGCCATCCGGTATTTTTAAATCAACAATGACCCAGCGTGACTCTGCAGGTTTGACCTTGATTGTTTTAATATGTTCCTCGTCATCTTGGTCATCGTTGGCGGCTTCGGTTTCTACCTCTAAATCTTTAATGCCAGTGACACTCAGTTGATAGTGTTGAACAGTTTCCGTGCCATTCATAATTTGTAGTCGATAGACATTCTCTAATTTACCGTCATCGCTCAAACGTGCCATCACGCCTCGGTCACGTACCACGTCGACTCTAAATGGTGTTCTAAACCATAAACTGGCGACTAATCCAACAACGAGTAAGCTGAGTACTGTGGCGTAAATTAACACACGAGGTCTGAGAATACGTTTCAACATTTGTTGATGCGACCACTTATTGTTAATGGCATTTTGTGTTGAGTATTTGACTAAGCCACGCTCATAGCCCATTTTATCCATGACGGTGTCACATACATCGGCACATGCGCCACAGCCAATACATTCATATTGCAGGCCTTTACGGATATCAATACCTGTTGGACACACTTGCACACAAAGGTTGCAATCAATACATGAGCCTAATTGTTTGGTGTTCAAGTCATCTTTACGTGAGCGACCTCCACGTGGTTCGCCACGCGCTTCATCATAAGTCACAATTAAGGTGTCATCATCAAACATGGCGCTTTGAAAGCGTGCGTAAGGGCACATGTATTTACAAACCTGCTCACGCATAAAGCCTGCATTGCCATAAGTAGCAAAGCCATAAAAGCATACCCAGAAGGTTTCCCATGGGCTTAAGCCGTAATTCAGTGCTGCCGTTGATAAATCACGAATAGGCGTGAAATAGCCGACAAAGGTAAACCCTGTCCAGAGCGCAAACAGTATCCAGACAAAATGTTTAGCGCCTTTTCTGGCGAGCTTTTCAGATGACATAGTCGCCGCATCTAATTTCATGCGGGTGGCACGATCACCTTCTATTTTTCTTTCTATCCAGATAAATATTTCTGTATAAACAGTTTGCGGGCAGGTATAGCCACACCACAATCGTCCTGCAATTGCGGTAAATAGAAATAGCGAAAGCGCCGAGATGATTAAAATCGCCGTGAGATAAATCAGGTCTTGTGGATACAGTACCAGTTTAAAAATGTAAAAGCGTTTGGCTTCTAAATCAAACAGTAGGGCTTGGCGGTGACCCCAATCAAGCCATGGCACACCGTAGAAAAAGAGTTGGGTAATCCAAATCATTACCCAGCGCCATTTAGTAAAGAAGCCCGAAACACTGCGTGGATAAATTTTATCTTGCGATTCGTACAGCGAAATGACGACTTCATTTAATGGCGTCTTTTTTTCTGCTGGAGATTTGGGAGCGTTTACATCAGGCGTGATTTTCATTCAGGCAACTCTCTTACTTCAAAGTACTATTATAAAAGACCTAAGCACTAAAGTAAAAAGATGGTTTGCTAAAAGTTTCAACAAACCTCTAGATAATTGTTCAGAATGACAGCTAGGAAGTTTTGCTATTAAACAATGAAGTGCAAAGATTTAATAAGTGACTTGTAAATACTGCCTACAAGTCACTTATTGATTGGACTTACTTATTAGATAAACCCCACACGTATGATGCAACTACGTGTATTTGTTCTGGAGTCAGTCTTGCTTGTTGTGCTGGCATTTGGTTGATTTTGCCTTCATTCACACGTTTGATAATGGCCGCTTCACCTGCACCATGTAACCAAATGTTATCGGTTAGGTTAGGTGCACCAACTGCTTGGTTGCCTTTACCATCTGCACCGTGGCAAGCAGCACAGGTCGTGAATTTATCTTTACCTGCACCCGCACGACCTGAGTCATGCATGCTACCTGAAAGACTTAGCACATAGTTGGCAACATTTTTAACATCTTCAGCATTACCAACTGCCGCCGCCATCGGAGGCATCATACCAATACGACCACCAATGATAGTTTCCTTAATTTTTTCAGGACTACCACCATGTATCCAGTCATTGTCGGTTAAGTTAGGGAAGCCACGGCTACCTTTAGCATCTGAACCATGACATTGTGCGCAATTATTCATGAACAAACGTTCACCAATCGCCTTAGCGTCAAGATTTTTTGCTAACTCTTCTGTTGTCATAGCAGTATATTTTGCATATAAAGGCTCTAGGGCCTTATTAGCATCTGCCACTTCTTTATCGTACTGACCATTTTGCGACCAGCCTAATTTACCTGCGTAGCTACCCAAACCTGGGTAAGCAGCTAAATAGAATAGCGCGAAGATGATAGTGAAGATAAACATACCCACCCACCAACGTGGTAAGGGGTTATTCATTTCACGTAAATCTTCATCCCACACGTGGCCATTGGTGCCGTCGCTACTAGTTGCTACTTTTATTTTACTAGTACGCCATAACAATAAGGCGCAACCGAATATACCAAGCAAGGAGATGGCAGTGATGAAAACTGGCCAAAAATTACTCGTAAAGTCACTCATTTTATTTTCCTTTAGTTTTTAACTACAGCTATTAACTACAGTTTTTTTAACAATATATTCTTAACGTTAATCGTCTTTAAAAGGGAGGTTGGCAGCATCTTTAAAGTCTGATGTATTTCTGTGCCGCCAAACCCAAACGATGATGCCAATAAAGACTATAAAGCTAAAAATGGTAGTCAAGATGCGAAGTGAATTAATATCCATTTTGTTTATATTCTCAAGTTAATTACTTAAGGTGCGTCCCTAAGACTTGTAGATAAGCAATCAATGCATCTAACTCTGTTTTACCTTTAGTTGCCTCTACGGCACCTGCAATGTCAGCATCCGTATATGGTACGCCTACAGTACGTAGCGCTTTCATGTGGGCTGGCATTGCTTCGGCACCGACTAAATCTTTTTCTAACCATGGATAAGCTGGCATAATCGATTCAGGCACTAAATCGCGAGGGTTAACTAAGTGTATGCGTTGCCATTCATCACTATATTTACCACCAACACGTGCTAAGTCAGGACCTGTACGTTTACTACCCCATTGGAACGGGTGATCGTAGACTGATTCACCTGCCACTGAGTAATGACCATAGCGCAATGTTTCTGCACGGAATGGACGTATCATTTGTGAATGACAGTTATAGCATCCTTCACGCGTGTAGATATCTCTACCCGCTAGCTCTAGCGCAGTGTAAGGTTTTAAGCCAGCGATAGGCTCAGTAGTAGATTTTTGAAAGAATAGTGGGACGATTTCCACTAGTCCACCAAAGGCTACGGTGACTAAAATCAGTACAATCATTAGAAAGTTACTGGTCTCAATTTTTTCGTGGCTGAAGCCACTTTTTGTATCATGATTCGACATAATAATTTTCCTTAAGCGTGAGCAGCAACGGGTGGAATACTAGCAATCGCAGCTTTACCATTGGTTGCTGTTTTAATCACATTCCACAACATAATAGACATACCACTTAGATAGAGTAGACCACCTAACAGACGAATAATGTAGTAAGGGGTTTTAGCTTTAACGCTTTCTACAAAAGTATATGTCAATGTACCGTCAGCGTTGATAGCACGCCACATTAAGCCTTCCATAACACCGGAAATCCAAAGTGCAGAAATGTACAACACGATACCGATTGTCGCTAACCAGAAATGCAGCTCAATTGCCTTGATGCTGTGCATTTGTTTTTGACCAAATAGGCGTGGAATCATAAAGTAGATTGCGCCCATTGACACTAAACCTACCCAGCCCAGTGCACCTGAGTGAACGTGACCTACCGTCCAGTCTGTGTAATGTGAGAGTGAGTTAACTGTTTTAATCGCCATCATTGGACCTTCAAACGTACTCATGCCGTAGAAAGACAATGACACGATCATAAAGCGAAGGATAGGATCAGTACGTAATTTGTGCCAAGCACCAGACATGGTCATGATACCGTTAATCATACCGCCCCAGCTTGGTGCCAATAGAACCAATGAGAACACCATACCTAAAGATTGAGTCCAGTCAGGTAACGCTGTGTAATGAAGGTGGTGAGGACCTGCCCACATATAAGTGAATATCAATGCCCAGAAGTGCACGATAGACAGACTGTATGAGTAAACAGGGCGACCAGCTTGCTTAGGAACAAAGTAGTACATAATGCCTAAGAAACCAGCAGTTAAGAAGAAGCCTACTGCGTTGTGACCATACCACCATTGCACCATCGCATCTTGTACACCTGCATAAGCTGAGTAAGATTTCATGAAGCCTGCAGGAATTGCAGCACTATTTACAATGTGAAGTAAGGCAACGGTAATGATGAATGCGCCAAAGAACCAGTTAGCAACGTAAATGTGTTTTACTTTACGTGTACCAACAGTACCAAAGAACACAATCGCATAACATACCCAAGTTACCGCAATAAGCAAGTCAATTGGCCATTCTAATTCAGCGTACTCTTTACCTTGGGTAAAGCCTAAAGGTAATGAAACCGCTGCAGAAAGAATGACTAGTTGCCAAGCCCAAAAAGTAAACGTAGCAAGCTTAGGCATAAACAGCCTAGTTTGACAGGTGCGCTGTACTACATAATAGGACGTTGCAAATAAAGTACAGCCACCAAATGCAAAAATAACGGCATTCGTATGTAGTGGGCGTAAGCGTCCGAAGCTAGTCCAAGGTAAACCGAGATTGAGTTCTGGCCAGACGAGTTGTGCGGCGATAATCACGCCGACCAACATGCCCACCACGCCCCAAACCACGGCCATGATTGAGAATTGCCGTATAACCCCATCGTTATACGTGGTTGATTTTACATTTAGGTCTTGCATTTGATTCCCCCATATTACTCATTGATAATTCTTTGTGAGTTTCACACGTGACATTTTGTCGCACTTTCTCAATAGTCCATTTGATTTATATCAAAAGATATCAAAATAATTGTCGTTTTAGTTCAAATTTATTTAAATTTAAGTTTTCCGTAAGAATTAAGGCATTAATAATGCCGAATAAGTCGCTTGATAATCTAGTAAAATTAAACTCATGAAAATATTTAACGTGTTTACTACATTTAGTTTAATTGTACTATCACTGACTACTACTTCGTGTCATCAGCAAGTCGAAAAACCACTTAATCGTGAAATTGTCTTTGCTATGGGTCAAGCGCCTCTTAATTTAGACCCACGTTATGCGACAGATGCCGCTTCCGAACGCATTAATCGACTTATTTATCAAAGCTTAGTAGATTTTGATGCACAATCCAAGCCTAATCCTAGTTTAGCGACTTGGCGCGCCATAAGCCCGACTGAATATCGTTTTAGCCTAAATCAAGTGCCATCGACATTTCACTATCCCACTGCATTGATATCAAGCCGACTTAACGCGAATGATGTAAAGGCCACTTATGATTCTTTTGCATCCCTTAAAGACTCGCCTCATGCCGCAGAGTTCGACAATATTGAAAATATCATCGTCTCAGATGATCGCACGCTACTATTCCAATTAAAGAAGCCAGATAAGCATTTCCCGGCTAAATTAATTATAGGTATTTTGCCGGCAGCCCTGATAGCAAAAAATCATGACTTTTCTCACTCGCCAGTCGGTAGCGGCCCATTGAAATTATTGTCTTGGCAAAATCAACTCAAGTTGGTGCGGGTGAGTGATGGTCAAACGATAAGTTTGCAAGAAGTTAAAGATCCTACGGTGCGAGTATTAAAACTCTTGCATGGTGAGGTGGATGTGTTGCAAGGGGAATTGCCTCCTGAGTTAGTCAAATACCTACAAACAAAAGCTGACATATTGGTTAAAACCAATAGCGGGGCTAATTTTTCATATCTTGGCCTCAATATGCAAGACCCTATACTGAAAAATTTAAAGGTACGACAAGCGATTGCACATGCGATTGACCGTGATGCAATTATTCAAAAAGTGATGGTGTCGAATACGCGTGTTGCCAGCGCCATCTTACCCCCAGAACATTATACCAATCAGCAGGCCTTGCCTGCTTATGCATATCAGCCAGCACTCGCAAGAAAGTTATTGCTAGAAGCAGGCATTAAGCTACCACTTAAGTTGGTTTATAAAACCTCTACTGATGCGCAGCGCGTAAGATTTGCAACTATTATGCAGGCGAAAATGTTGCCAGCAGGGATACAGCTTGAAATACGGAGTTTAGATTGGGGTACGTTTTTTGAAGAAGTTAAACAAGGCAATTTTCAGTTATATGGTCTCACTTGGGTGGGCATTAAAACTCCAGAGATTTATAGCAAAGCATTTGGCTCAAACAGCATTCCGCCTAATGGCTTTAATCGAGGTCGATATGCCGACCTTGAATTAGACCAGTTATTACTAGACGAAAATTGGCAAGCAGTCACAACGCGTATTCATAACCAGTTGCCTTATATTCCGTTGTGGTATGAAGGACAGTTTGTGGCAATGCGCAAGGGGATTCATAATTTTTCACCTAAACCTGATGGTAATTGGGATGATTTAGCTACAATAAGCAGATATGCACATTGAAATTTCACTTTTACGGCAAACCTTAACCCTTCAAGATGATGATGGTCGGGTAAAAGCTAGCTATAGTATTTCTAGTGCCGCTAATGGCGTAGGTTGCCAGAAAAACAGCGGTTGCACGCCAATTGGTAAGCATATAGTACGAGCTAAAATTGGCGCAAATGCAGAAGTGAATACTGTGTTTGTTGGGCGTAGGGCGACGGGTGAGATATGCACGCCAGCATTAATGGCAGAGTTTCCAACACGAGATTGGATATTGACCAGAATTTTATGGCTATCAGGCACCGAGTTAGGAGTTAATCGCCTTGGCAACGTCGATACCATGCAACGCTACATTTATATTCATGGTTCGCCTAATAGTTGCAAAATGGGAGAAATCGGTTCACATGGCTGCATCCGTATGCGTAATGTCGATGTAATTGCGCTGTTTGATTCAGTGGAAGTTGGAACGACGGTTTTGATTCATAATGATTAAACAGTTAATCGGTTTTTGCATTGTCATTTTCGGGGTATTGCTACTTACTTTTTTACTGATACATTTGGTGCCTGGCGATCCAGTAGAGGTGATGCTAGGAGAATCTGCCAGCTCAGCTGACCGTGAAGTTTTAAGGGCAGAATTAGGTTTAAATCAACCCATCATTTATCAGTTCGGACATTATTTGAACAAACTGGCTCATGCTGATTTTGGATTATCGATACACACGCAAACACCGATTATTGAGCTTATTAAAACCCGATACCCTGCCACTTTGAAATTAGCTTTTGTGTCGTTATTGATTGGCCTGAGTATTGGCGTGCCAATGGGAATTTATGCGGCGCTCAAAGCGAGTAAGTGGCAAGATTTAATTGTGACGCTAGTCTCTGTGAGGTTGTCAGCGATGCCGGCTTTTTGGCTAGGTCCTATGTTAATGCTGATATTTGCTGTGTGGTTGGGTTGGTTGCCAGTCAGCGGCATGGAGTCAAACACTTCCATTATTCTACCCGCCTTAACCTTAGGCTTAGGCTTAAGTGCCATACTCACTCGTATGACTCGCACAAGCTTACTGGAAGTATTGAGTGATGATTATATTCGCACGGCACGCGCTAAGGGTTTAACCGAGTCGAATGTGATTATTCATCATGCCTTACGCGCTGCACTTTTACCTATTATTACCATTGTCGGTTTGCAAATGGGTAGCTTGTTAGCGGGCACCGTGATTACCGAAACAATTTTCAGTTGGGATGGAATAGGTCGGCTATTGGTAGAAAGTATTGAGAAACGGGATTACCCGGTAACGCAGGCCTGTGTTTTGCTGGTGGCACTGAGTTATGTGGTGGTGAATTTATTAACGGATATGCTGTATCGATTGGCCGATCCGCGTGTTAAGTTTTCACATTAATCATGATAAAAAAACTGTCTTTCATGATTTTAGTTTTTTGGCTAATGGCTGTATTGGCAGGACGCTTATTGCAACTCAGTCCCAATCAGATTGATTTGAATGCAATTTTGAGTTTACCTAATAGCATTCACTGGTTAGGGGCTGATGACCTTGGGCGTAGTATTTTAGCAAGGTTGTTACGTGGTGTAGAAGTATCGTTTGTGGTGGCAACCGTGGTGACCATGATGACTATGGTAATCGGTGTTTTGATTGGCCTTATTGCTGGTTTTTACGGTGGGAAAATTGATCAGGCATTGATGCAGGTAACAGATATTTTTTTAGCTTTTCCTGGCATTTTGCTCGCTATTGCCTTTGCCGCAGTATTGGGGCCGGGCTTGAGTAATTTAATGATTGCACTCTGTATTACTGGTTGGGTGAGTTATGCGCGATTAACGCGTGGACAAACTCTAAGTCTACGTAATCGACAACACGTTCAAGCCGCAGAATCATTAGGCGCATCTGTGCCGAGATTAATCATTAAGCATATTCTTCCTCTATTGAGTTCTATTTTAGTCGTTGAAGCCACTTACAGTTTAGCGAGTGTGATGATTGCAGAGGCGAGCTTGTCATTTTTAGGTTTAGGGATTCAGGCGCCTGATGCCTCATGGGGT
>JAIPCR010000076.1 GCA_021738125.1 Sulfuritalea sp. | reverse complement strand
CGGACGATTAATTTTGATGTTGCGCTAATGCCCAAGTAATATGCTCTCGCAATATTGCTGTATCGTCATTTACGGGAGCTTGTAAAGCGGCAATGACTTCAGGCGTAGTGTCAGCATTACCTAAACCAATGGCGATATTGCGTAACCACTGTGTATAACCTATGCGATAGATGGCGCTACCTGCAAGTTTAGTTTTGAAAGTGTCTTCGGACCAAGAAAAGCAATCGATTAAACTAATATCATCTAAACCATTTTTGATAGCAAAATCTGGCTCACGGCTAATTTCTGCAAATTTATTCCATGGGCAATGTAACTGACAATCATCGCAACCGTAGACGCGATTACCTATGAGCGATCTGAATTCTATTGGGATGCTATCTTTAAGTTCTATGGTTAAATAGGATATGCAGCGCCTAGCGTCTACTTGGTAGGGTGCTACGATGGCTTGTGTCGGACATACTTCCATACAGCTACTGCAAGTGCCACAATGGTTGTTGCTAGGCTTGTCTATGGGTAAAGGTAAGTTGGTATAGATTTCACCTAAAAAAAACCAAGAGCCATGGTCTTTGTTGAGGAGTAAAGTATGTTTGCCTCGCCAGCCCATGCCAGCTTTTTCTGCAAGCGCGACTTCAAGTACTGGTGCGCTGTCAGTAAATACCCGATGTTCAAAATTAAATCCCTCTGTCTGATTTATGGATGATTGAATTTTTTCACTGAGTTTTTGCAACTTATTCCGCATGACCTTGTGGTAGTCTCTCGCCAGTGCATAGCGTGATATGAAGGCTTTAGAATTGTCCTGCAGTACCTGTTGACTGGCTAAAGCATTTGGTGGCAAATAATCTAAGCGGGCAGAAATAACGCGCAAGGTATTAGGTACTAATTCTGCAGGACGAGTGCGTTTCACACCGTGTTTTGCCATATAATCCATTTCACCATGAAAACCTTTAGCAATCCAAGCTTGATGATAGGCTTCTTCAGCCTGCAAATTGGTATCAGTGATGCCAATTTGATCAAAACCCAGTGCCAAGCCCCATTGTTTAATGTCATGGGCGAGTTGATTGAAATAGTTGGCGTTGTTCATGGATGATAATTTTACACTTGATTTGCCTGATGAAGCGGCTACCTTACAATTTGGCGCAGTCATGGCTAAAGCTATGCGCCCGAATCTAACTCTTTATTTGCATGGCGATTTAGGCGCCGGTAAAACGACATTGGTGCGCGGGTTATTGCATGCGTTAGGGCATGTAGGTAAAGTGAAAAGCCCGACTTACACTTTGGTAGAGTCCTATGAGATTAAATCAAAAATTCACTTTAAGTTAAATTTATACCACTTTGATTTGTATAGGTTTGATGATGAAGATGAGTGGGAGTCAGCAGGCTTTAGAGATTACTTTAATGCTGAAAGCATTTGTATTATTGAGTGGCCAGAAAAAGCACAAAATGTATTACCGACTCCCGACATTGATATTACTTTTGACGTTAAAATACTAGGCAAATCTTTTGGCCGTAGCATTACAATATCAGCGCATTCAATATTAGGAAAACAATGTCTACAAGTAATTTCAATGGCAATATGATGATGGTTTTTAGTCAGTTATCAGGCGTTCATTTTTCATTTAGAAAAGTATTTTTTCTATTTTCATTTGTGATTTTTCTATTAGGATTAATTCCAACAGCCCAAGCTTTGGGCTCGATAACTGCTGTACGTATTTGGCCTGCGCAAGATTACACCCGTATTACCCTTGAGGCTAACCAGGCGTTTACCTATAAAATGTCTATGATTAAAAATCCTGATCGGGTAGTCATGGACATTGAAAATATTGATTTAAACCAAATAATTAAATCATTAGCTGAAAAAATTCAGGCAAATGACCCTTATATCAAGCAGATTCGCGTTGCAAAGTTTCAGCAAAACATCGTACGTGTTGTGGTTGATTTAAAAACTGAAGCAAAACCCAATGCATTCACTTTAACGCCCACAGGTGATTATAAATATAGGCTGGTCCTAGATGTTCATCCTATGGTCGATCCGCTGATGGCCATGGTCGCTGAGCGTGACGCTACAAATGTTGCTAACCTTACGCCTGATAGCGTTGCCCAACCTGTCGCGAGCGAGACGGTTGAGTCCCTGCCAGTCCAAAAGAATGAGCCAATTGAGGTGTCTATTGAATCCCCTGAAGTGAATGGTCAGAATGCTGAGCAAAATTCAGTAAAAGAAAAAGCGCAGCCAATAAACGATAGTGTTAATAAGTCTGACGTCAAGAAAGTGGGTCGTCAGATTGTCGTGGCCATAGATGCTGGTCATGGAGGCGAGGATCCTGGTGCATTGGGTGCAACTGGTAGCCGTGAAAAAGACATTACCTTAATGGTTGCGAAAAAACTTAAGCAGCAGATTGATAATGAACCTAATATGCGAGGCGTTTTAACGCGAGATGGTGATTATTTTATTCCATTACATGGCCGTGTAGTGAAGGCGCGCAAGATGCAGGCGGACTTGTTTGTCTCGATCCATGCTGATGCATTTAATAATCAATCTGCTAGAGGATCTTCGGTATTTGCTTTATCAGAACGTGGTGCCACAAGTGCTAGTGCTCGGTATTTAGCTAAAAAGGAAAATGAGTCTGATTTAATTGGAGGGGTAAGCCTAGATGATAAAGATCCAATATTGGCTAGAACCTTGCTTGATTTGTCACAGACAGCAACGATTAACGATAGCCTGAAGCTAGGAAAGGCGGTGCTTGCACAGATAGGTGAAATTAATAAGTTACATGCCAAGCGTGTAGAACAAGCGGCATTTGCTGTATTAAAATCGCCAGACATTCCTTCGATACTGGTTGAAACGGCTTTTATCAGCAATCCTGAAGAGGAGCGTAGGCTGAATGATGAAGCGTATCAAGAGCAATTAGTAGCATCAATTTTGCTAGGCATTAAAAAGTATTTTTCCACGAATCCTGCACTTGCAAAAAGCAAACTTGCGTTAGAGTGATAAGGACTACGCAACGCGCCATTAATCATCAAGGATCTCTGATATGGAATTAACCTTTCTAGGTGCAACAGGGACCGTTACGGGTTCAAAATATTTACTGACGAGTGAAACTGAATCTGGCGCCTCAAAGCGTATTTTGATTGATTGCGGCTTATTTCAAGGGCTTAAGCAGTTGCGCCTTAGAAACTGGGCTGTCTTACCTATCAACCCAAAAAACATCCATGCAGTAATCCTTACGCACGCACATATTGATCACAGCGGTTATTTGCCACTGCTTGTTAAAAATGGATTTTCTGGGAAAGTCTATTGCAGTGAAGCCACCCGTGATTTGTGTGAAGTATTGTTGCTAGATTCTGCACATTTACAGGAAGAGGAGGCTAGGTACGCGAACAAAGGTGGATTTTCTAAACACAATCCAGCGCTGCCGCTATACACGCAAGAAGATGCTCAAAACGCACTAGCACTGCTGACGCCGGTTGATTATGAGAAAGACATTGATTTAGGCGATGGTCTGATTTTAAAACTTTTTCCTAGTGGACATATTCTAGGCTCTGCATTTGTACGTATTCATAACAAAAAAACGTCTATTCTCTTTTCAGGCGACATTGGCAGGCCTCATGATATTTTGATGAAAGCACCAACAGCAATTAGGCAAGCAGATTATTTAGTGGTTGAATCTACCTATGGTAATCGCTTGCATGATCAAACGGATCCGAAAGTTAAACTCGCCGAAGTTATCAATCAAGCCGTTCAACGAAAAGGCGTGGTGGTTATTCCAGTATTCGCAGTAGGGCGTGCGCAAGAGTTGCTGTATTACATCCATTTGCTTAAATCTTCTGGCGCAATCGGTAACAACATCCCTGTTTATCTGAATAGCCCAATGGCAGTAGATGCAACGGCAATATTTAATCATTTTAAAAGTGAGCATCGCTTAACGCCTGAGCAGAGTTATGCCTTATGTCATACGGCACATATGGTGAATAGCATTGAAGCATCTAAGCAGTTAAATGAAACCAAGGGACCGATGATTATTCTTTCAGCCAGTGGCATGGCTACTGGTGGGCGGGTAGTTCATCATTTAAAAGCGTTTGCGCCTAATCCCAACAACACGATTCTGTTTGCTGGCTTTCAAGCAGCTGGTACACGAGGTGCGGCGATGCTAGGTGGTGCAGAAAGCATTAAAATTCATGGCGAGTATGTGCCAGTGCGGGCAAAAGTGGAATTGATTTCTAACCTTTCTGCCCATGCTGATTTTTCCGAGATTATTGCTTGGTTAGGTGGCTTTCAATCACCACCCAAAAAGACCTTTATTACCCATGGGGAGCCAGTAGCAGCTGATGCGATGCGACTACACATAGAGGAGCAATTACATTGGCGCGTTACGGTGCCTGATTATCTTGAAACGGTCACTTTAGATTAGTGTCACCGTCTATTCGACATCAAATAATCGATTTCTCTTGAGGTGTCACCATAACCAGCTTGGCAAAGTAGCGCATTTTCTATATAGCGGCTAACGCATAGTCTTAATGTTTTTACCGCATCGCTATCCACAAAAGTTTGTGGAAATTTAAAACTCAGCCATGCGTATAAGCTTAAGTTGTGGGTTAGTAATTCTGCGGCTTCTAAATGCTTAGGATTGCTTGATGTTAACCAAGTGGGTGCAGCGGGCATGGCTCGCTTTTCTGACAACGCCACACTTTTCAAACAGAGTAGGTAATAGTCTTTTTCAAAGGCGACATTTAACGAGATTGGGGCACATACAAAAATATATTTATCTTTGAGCGCCATATTGGGTTCATGTTCATCTACCAATATGGCCTGTGTTATTTGGCTATTTAAGGAAGCGTGCCTAAATAATGTTGCATCAATCCGACTTCTTTGCTGATGATATGTAAGCATCTCGGCAATTTTACGGGTGTGCAGTTTTTGTGAAATTTCATCGATTTGCTTGAAATTAATTGTGATGGGTAGTTTTGTTAAATCGGCGGTGTCATCGGTGCTTAGCATGTGTGCTATGTGTATGAATTCATCATTCTCAAATACGCTGATATAACCGGTATCATAAATACCAAAACGGCCAGCACGGCCTCCAATTTGCCGGACTTCAGTGGCATTAAGGTGCCTAGATGCAACCCCATCAAATTTATGAATATGGCTAAAAATGATGCGACGTATCGGTAGATTTAGCCCCATACCTATGGCATCAGTCGCCACTAAAATATCTGCGGCGCCTGAACAAAATCGTTCTGACTCGGTACGTCTCACTTCAGGAGACAACGCTCCGTAAATTGTTGCCACAGAAAACCCCCATTGGCGAAATCGAGCGCTAAAAGTCAGTACATCTTTACGGCTAAACGCGATAATGGCATCGCCTTTTTGAAGTTTAGGCTTAAGTTTTTGGCGGGTATAGCGGATACCACAAATACTGGCTTCTTCAAGTATTAAGGGGGTTTTTCTAGTTAATTGAGTAATTTCATGTGTTTCTTGCATGTGTTCAATCACGGCAATGCATGGTCCCGTGACTGCGTTAGAACCACAAACAAACACTTGTTGTGCTGGAACCCCTACGAGCGCAGCCGTCCATGCGCTGCCACGATCAGGGTCTTGTAGCATTTGAATTTCATCAATAACAGCCACCTCTACTAGATTAGATGGATTCATCATTTCGATGGTGGACGCAGTATGCTGGGCGCCAGGCATCAAAATGCGCTCTTCTCCAGTGACCAAGTTGCAGGGAACACCTGCGGCAACTAAGCGGTCTCGTATCTCCATTGCAAGTAGTCGTAATGGCGCTAGATAAACGCCTGATTTAGCCTCTTGCAAGGCGATTAAAGCATGATGCGTTTTACCTGAATTAGTAGGGCCTAAGTAAAAGTGATGATGTCGCTTTAAGCTGCGTGCTTGGGTGAAGCTATTGATGTAGCTGTTTTGTATTAAGGCTTGATTTAATGAAGTCATATGTTCAAGAATTTATATTAAAACAGGTAAAATACCAACCTAAAATGCGCATTCAACTCTTACCAGATCAATTGATTAGCCAAATCGCGGCGGGCGAGGTGGTTGAGCGTCCAGCGTCGGCGCTTAAGGAGCTACTTGAAAATAGCTTAGATGCTGGTGGTACTGACATTCAAGTATCGTTGGTGCAAGGTGGCGTTAAGCAGTTAAGAGTGGCGGATAACGGCGTTGGGATTGCGCAAGACGATTTAAGTATGGCGCTTACTCGGCACGCCACCAGCAAAATAGCGACTTTAGATGACTTGGAATCTGTCGCAAGCTTAGGTTTTCGGGGTGAGGCTCTGGCCAGCATCGCATCGGTCTCTCGCACGCAAATTAGCAGTCGTTATACTGAAGCTAAACATGCGTGGCGTATCAGTTCGGATGGCAGTGAAATTTCAGCGATTGAGCCTGCAGCGTTAGATATTGGCACCATCATTGAAGTAAATGATTTATATTTCAACACGCCTGCACGGCGTAAATTCTTAAAAACAGAAGCTACAGAATTCGGACATTGTGAAGTTGCTTTTAATCGTGTGGCGCTGTCTCGTCCAGACGTTGCTTTCATGTTGCAGCATAATGGCAGGGCGCTAAGCCGTTATGCCGTCAGTGAGCCAGTGAAAAGATTTAGCGATGTATTAGGCGCCGAGTTTGCCGCTGAAACTATTCATCTAGACGAATCTGCATCGGGGTTACGCCTATGGGGCGTGGCAGCTAAACCTACTTTTAATCGCTATAAAAGTGACACGCAATATGTTTATGTGAATGGCCGATTTGTGCGTGATAAGTTAGTGAGTCACGCTATTCGCCAAGCTTATCAAGATGTGTTGCATCATGATAGGCATCCAGCTTTCGTGCTGTTTATAGAGTTGGATCCTAACTTGGTAGATGTGAATGTACACCCTAGTAAAACTGAAGTCAGATTTAGAGATGGGCAAGCTATCCATCGATTTATTTTTCATTCGCTACATAAAGCCTTGGCAACTCCTACAGGGACTTCAAATGCGGTGACGGCGAATCAAGCAGGACATAATCCGTTCACTCCAGTGCAGTTAAATAGTTATCCCAGTTATCAAGCACAAATCAATTTGAATGCCACTGAACCTAATCGTTTTTATCAGACACTTTTTGGTGATATCAAATCAAACCATAGATTCAGTGATAAGGCCCAGCAACCCAATATAGTTGAGCTTTATGGTAATACTGCTTTAGCTCAGCAATTAAATGAATCGCAAGCTGACAATGACTGTCCGTTAGGGTTTGCAGTCGCACAAATTCATGGTGTGTATGTGTTGGCACAAAACTCCAAAGGCCTGGTTGTGGTGGATATGCACGCTGCGCATGAGCGGATTATGTATGAGCAACTGAAAAATGCACTCGATTGCAAAAGTGTCTCTATGCAGCCTTTATTAATCCCGGTCAGTTTCAATGCAGATCGATTGGAAATCGCGACGGTTCAAGAGGCTTTAGCGAGTCATGACGCCAGTCTTCAGCAGTTAGGGTTTGATATTGCCATACTGTCGCCCACCACCTTGGCGGTTCGTGCTGTGCCTAGTATGCTGCAAGATGCAGATGCCGTCACATTAGCGCGCGATGTCTTGCGTGACTTGCATGAATACGGCGCTTCCCGCGCGCTCACTGAGCGTAGAAATGAGTTGTTGGGCACAATGGCCTGTCATGCCGCTGTGCGCGCAAACCGTAGTTTAACGATTACTGAAATGAATGCTTTGCTCCGTGATATGGAAGCCACCGAACGTAGCGGTATGTGTAATCACGGCCGTCCTACTTGGTTTCAAGTGAGTATGGCTGATTTAGATAAAATGTTTATGCGAGGCCAATAAAAAGCCGCCATGTCTCATTCAGCCATTTTTCTGATGGGTCCTACCGCCAGCGGTAAAACGGGGGCGGCAGTCGCTCTTGTTTCAAAGTTACCAGTTGAAATTATTAGCGTAGATTCAGCACTGGTCTTTAAAGACATGGATATCGGCACAGCCAAACCAGACGCTGAAACTTTGGCAATTGCACCACATCACCTTATCGATATCATAGAACCTACTGCAGCGTATTCTGCGGCTAATTTCAGAACTGATGCATTGCGCTTAATGGCTGATATAACTGCACGTGGCAAAATTCCATTATTGGTAGGCGGTACTATGTTGTACTTCAAAGCGTTGCAAGACGGTTTAAGTGGTTTGCCAGAAGCAAACCAAGAGGTGCGTGCTAGGCTTGATGCACGTGCTGCTTTGATAGGCTGGCCAGCCATGCATGAGAAGTTAGCCTTAGTTGACCCAGTGACCGCAGCACGTTTGGCGCCTAACGACATGCAACGTATACAGCGTGCTTTAGAGGTGTTTGAAATGACCGGTGAGCCGATGTCTGCACTTTACGCTAAACAAACGAGTGAGGTTTTACCTTACAATTTGCTTAAAATCGCCTTATTGCCTAGTGATCGAAAAGTGTTGCACGAGCGTATTGCCATTCGATTTGAGCAAATGCTCGATGATGGATTTGTGGAAGAGGTGCGGGCGCTGATTGAAAAATACCCTACACTCACACCTGAATCTACTGCTATGCGCTGTGTCGGTTATCGACAGGCATTGGAGCACTTGGCGGGCGAATATGATATCGCTGAATTGCGAGACAGAGGTATTTTTGCCACACGACAGCTGGCTAAGCGTCAGTTGACATGGTTGCGTAGCATGAAGGATGTTGTTGAGTTGGATTGTTTAAATCCAGCGCTTAATGAAATAGTGTTTAATCAAGTCGATCAATTTATAAAGATAAATTGTTCGACTTGAACTAGATCATCATTTTTTTAATGCGATTAGCAGCGTC